>JAICUQ010000209.1 GCA_025935755.1 Chthoniobacterales bacterium
ACAGCGGTCGTCGCGCCGATCGCAAGCGCAACAGTGAGAACGGCGATAATCGTGAAGGCCGGTTGTTTGATTAACTGGCGTAAAGAAAAGCGAATATCCTTAAGCATAAAAAAGCGCCGCTAATTCATCGTCGGAAGTGAGGCACACTGCGCCCAAGAAGCGTGACTTCCGTGCAAGGAGACAACCAATGCGCAAACGGACCAGCGTGGTCCGTGCAGAAATACGCAACAACCGAAGCGAAGATTCTGGAAAACGTCTGCATTCTTTTCGCCTCGGTTTCAGGAGTGGAGTTTTATGCGGCCATGCGGTCCTCGACGATGCGACCATCAAACAGGTGCACGGTGCGATCTGCGTGCTGAGCGAAACGCTCGTCGTGCGTGACCATGCAAATCGTGGCGCCCCCCTGGTGCAGTTCGCGGAGCAGATGCATTACCGCTTCGCCGTTGTGCGAATCGAGGTTACCAGTCGGCTCGTCTGCAAGCAGGATCGCCGGTCTGCCCGCAAGGGCGCGGGCAACTGCGACGCGCTGCTGTTGACCACCGGACAGCTGGCTCGGCAAATGTTTTGCCCGATGCGCCATCCCGACACGCTCCAGCGATTCAGTGACTAATGCTTTGCGATCGCTCGCACTCGTGCCGCGATACGTGAGCGGCAATTCGACGTTCTCAAAAACGGTGAGGTCGCCGATCAAATTAAAACTTTGAAAGATGAAACCGATTTCGCGGTTACGAACGCGCGCCCGCTCCGCGAATGAAAGATTCGCCACCTCATGTCCTTTTAACGCATAACTGCCGTCCGAAGGAGTATCGAGCAGACCGAGAATCGAAAGCAGCGTCGTCTTGCCGCAGCCGGACGGGCCGGCGATGGAACAGTACTCCCCTTCCCGGATGTCCAGATGAATCCCCGAAAGCGCGTGTGTCTCTACTTCGTCAGTGAGAAACACTTTGGTAACACCGCTCAGCCGGATCAACGGAGCGTAACCGTTTCCATCGAACTCGTTGGTCGATTCCTCTGTAATTACTTCAGTCGATTTCATGTTGTTCATGTTGCTTTGATTGTTTCAAATCAGAAATCAGATTCAGAAATCAGAGTTAATTCAGTCTGATCCGGTCGTGTGAGTCCCATGCGCTGGTGTCGGAAAGGATCACCTGATCCCCCGGTTGCAGACCGTCTAAAATCTGGATCGTGTTCACGGAGCTCTTTCCCAGCTTGACCGGAGTACGAATGGCTTCGGAAGTGCCGCTCACAATCTTGAACATACCCACCGTGTTGTTCTCCTGACCGAACGCCGGACGGCCGACGTAAATTACGTCATCCAGATGTTCGAGTTCGATTGTTCCATCAACGCTCAGATCCGGACGCGCGCCTTTCGGCAATGCCTCGTCAAACGCAACTTCCACATTAACCGTCCCCTGCTCGACCGCAGGATCGACCCGCGTGACGTGACCATTCGCGACGCCGTTACGAGTATCGATGACTGCTTTCTGCCCAATCTGAATGTCCTTCGCCTGCGTCTCGGCAATTTTTACCTGCGCTTTCAGCTTCGTCGGGTCTGCGACGCGCGCGAGATTGTCGCCGACTTTCACTCGCTGTCCGATTTGCACCGGGAGTTGTTGCAGGACACCGGACATACCTGCTTTCACATGCAACGCTTCAAGCTGATCGGCCTTCAACTTCGCCAGTTCCTTGGCCTGATCGACCTCAGCCTGCTTCGACGCCAGCTGTGGATCGATGGATTCGTGCGCAAACTGCAGTCGCTTTTGTTCGATTTCATTCCGATTTGCCAGCTCGGCCTCTTTTACTTTTGACGTCTTGTATTGAAGGACTGCGACTAGCCCGTTTTTCGCCAGCTGATCGTTCGTTTCACGTTCCATCTTCGCCTGCTCGTAATCTGATTTCACTTTTGCCGTGGTTGCCTCCTGATCGAGCAGCTCGCGCTGTAGCGTCGCCCGCAAGGTGGTCAGTTCGGCTTCAGCGGCGGTGGCTTTGGATTGCGCGTCGTGCGCAGCTTGCTCCACCTCGGGACTACTCATTTCCACAATCACCGAGTCCGGCTCCACGTGCGTGCCAGGCCAGATGTTTATCTTATCCACACGACCTTCTGTATTCGCCGGAATCCAGCGAATGTCTTCCGGGATCAGAGTACCGAGGCCGCGCACTTGTCGAACCATTGGCCCGCGCTTGACGGTATCAACCCAAACCGTCGACCGATCGACGCTCGGGACGGCTGGTTTCAAACGAGAAATTGCAATCGTGGCAAGGATCAACCCGAGCACCGATCCGGCGATGATCATGATGCGGCGCTTGCGTTTTTTAGCGGCAACGCCAGTGCGCGGAACGTCCATCGAGGAGAGATTCGGCGCAAAACCTGCCGGGCGCACAATCCTTGGGTCTGTTGGTTTTCGTTCTGGAATCACAGGTTTCGTATGGGTCAAAACGGCAGGAGGGGGAGAGAGCGAAGGAGTTGCACCACTGCGGACAGGCCGGCCATGATTGGTACGATCGCCATAACGACTAGCGTGCCCGCTACAGCGGCTTCGGTCACAAACTCGCGGTTCGATTCAGCGTCGAAGTAATCCCGGCTGATATCGCGTAACGAGTTGGATTTTTTGACGCACGGCGCGCCCGACGGGTTGAGCAGCGGCGCCTGGTAACAATAATCGACGAGTGGAAACTTCTGCGCCCTCGATCGTGTGTTTTGTGATGGTTTCATGTTTTTCTGTTACCTCCTATTAATGAGAAGCAGTTGGTGTCCTTATTGGATTCAAACTTTCTGCCATCTGCCTGTTGCACGGCCCGTGCCAATCCTGGAAAAGAGTTTTAAGTGACTGAACTTCAGTAACTAAAGCTTTGGCTGGGGTGATCGGTCATTTTAGAATCGAGCCACTTTCGGGACTGCGCAGTCCCAACTTCGGGACGCATTTTTGCGGGAGCACACTCATCTTGCGTGTTCACCGCGGCATCTTGCCGCGGAGTTTCCGCGATTGGCAGGATGCCAATCGCCACACGCTGGAAGCGTGCGCTGCCCAGGGTCTATTTCGGAAGGCGTAGCAACGCTTGCGCGCCCTGACGATCCTCTCGATTCGTGAGCACCAAGGTGCCGTCGTGCGCTTCGGCAATTTGACGGCTCAATGGCAATCCAATCCCGGAACCCTCCGGTTTCGTGGTAAAGAACGGAACGAATAGATTCGCGGGATTCATGATGCCGGGACCTTCGTCTTCAACGATGATTTCAACGCAATTTCCTTTCTCACGCCAATGCAGCGCAACATTCCCGTGCACCTCAAGCGCGGCATCTACAGCGTTGTGCAGCAGATTGATCAGTACCTGTTCGATCTGCGCCGCGTCTGCGCGAATAATCGTTTTCGGGCCGGACCGGACTTGAATCTTGAGCCGGGGTTCCAAATCGACAACACGCTGAATCAAACTGGGAAGGTCGATGTTTTGTTTTTGAGGCGGCGGAAGTTTTGTCAGCCGTGTGTATGCCTGCAGGAAACGGCTTAACGAATCCGCGCGCGAGGCAATGGAATTCAATCCGGAGCTTGCATCCTCTCTCCAATCCGCTGGCAAAGGTTCGCGCTGCAGCAGCGATTCCAAACTGGCGGCAAGCGATTTGATCGGCGCCAACGAGTTGTTCATCTCGTGACCGAGCACTCGCACCAGTCGCTGCCACGCGCGACGTTCCTCTTCGCGCAGCGTACGGCTCAGGTCTGTCAATACCAGCAGGTCGTGCGGCAAGCCTTGTTCGCGAAATGTGCTGCGGCCAATGCCCCAACGGCCTGAACCGCCGGGAAAAGTCAATGCCAGCGGTTCGCCGTCATCTCCACTGAAACAGGCGTCGAGCCCGAGTTCACGGGCGGTTTTGCCTAACAACTTATCCATCGGCCGGCCGAGCAAAGTTTCACCGGCTCGATTAATGAGACGGAGGCGCCGTTCGGGATCAAAGGTAAAAATCGCGACATCGATTTCGCTCATGATGGTGCGCAAAAGCGCGGTCGCTTCAAAGGCGCCCAGCCGTTGTTGACGCAGGGTTTCTCCCAGCGAATTCACTTCGATTAGCACTTCGCCCAACGCTGTCCCTTCGCGAGCGCCTCTTGCGCGAATGGAATAGTCACCCTCGCGCAAGGCCGCCAGCAGGTTGGAGAGGGTTTGCAGTGGACGAACAGCGTGTTCGCGCGTGCTCCAAACCAAGGAAGCCATGCAGCCAACGATCAGAATCGTGAGCGTCCACTGCACTTTGGGCGTGTGATCGCCGAACCAAAGAAGCGCAAGGGCAACTATCATCGCAGGCGCAGCCGCAACAAAGCTGAGCCAGGTAATCTTTCCTTCGTAGGAAAGCCGCGCTGTTTTTTTTACTTTGCGCACCATCTTCTGTCGCAACCGCGCGGTTCCGGGGAGCGCAGGCTGCCAGCCTGCAGTTGCCGGCAGGCCTGCCGGCCACATCTTGAAATGCGCGATCCCGAGATCGGATCATTTCCCGGTCCCGGCAAGCTGCCGAGACCTACCAGCTGGCAGCCTGTGCTCCCCAGCAGACGCCGCGCATACGACACCCAATCAAAGGCCATATTGTTGCAAGCGCCGGTAAAAGGCGCTTCTGCTCAAGCCAAGTGCTTCTGCAGCCTTTCGCGCGTTACCATCATTTCGAGCCAGAGCTTTCTTGATCAAGAAT
>JAICUQ010000152.1 GCA_025935755.1 Chthoniobacterales bacterium
AAACTGCCGCTCTCGAGTTCTTCCCGAATTTGACGGACCAGTTGCTGGTAAAGCGGCTCAGACGACGTGCGATCCAGGTGCACCATTTCAAACGACATGACCAGGCGGCGGCGGCGCTGCTTCGGGACCGATGAAACTGTCCGGCAATGGATCGCGCCGTTCACTTTCACGACGCGAGTTTCGCACCCCGAGAATGCTTTCTCAAGACCAGCTCCTGCAGAATTCTCCGATGTAACGCAAATCGGAACGCTTCTCCCTTGGCGGACACGCGAAACTGGTCAGCCCCTCTTGCGCAATCTGGTCACTATCGTTCTGTTTCCAGCGGAGCACGTGCCGGCCGTTCGCGTAATTCGTTTGCACGGCGACAGAGCGCCGTGGCTACAACTGATCGCAGCGCCCATGTAGCCGCCTCGCTCTGTCGAGGCGTTCTTTCACCCATGTAGCCGCCTCGCTCTGTCGAGGCGTTCTTTCACCCGCGACTTCCACCCGAGCGTTAAACTGTATACAACTAACGCGACAAGAAACACTCCACCCGCATAAGGCTTCACCAAACTGTCCTTCTGAGCGCATCCCGCAGCCGCGGGAGGAGTCAAATGATCCCGTAGCATTACGTTTCGGTCCGGCCGCGGGATTGACGCCTGGCCTTGCCCCGAAAGCTTGCGGGGCTGCGTTGCAGCCTCGACTCCGCTCGCAACGACGGGTTTGTCGCGTTGACGGAAATTTTCAATTCAGCTTGAAGGGTGACTGGCCCGCACACCCGCGCGCAAAAAGCACAGTGGTCGTCACACAGCGTGCTCTCTTCGTCGAATCGGGCTCACGTGGACACCATAGCGAATGGAGTTACGATAGCTTCGATGAGTAAGCGGATCGGTTTTCTTATTTTCGATGGCCTGACTGCGCTCGATCTGGTGGGACCGTTCGACACGTTTGCAGTCGCGAATGATCTCACGTCATCTCGTGGAAATAACCGTGCCTACGATCTGGTGACGGTAGGGCTAAAGAACAAGGCAGTGGTGGCGGAGTCCGGGATGCGCTTTCATCCTGATACCACCATTCTAAAGGCCCCTTCCTTGGATACTCTAATCATACCAGGAGGGGAAGGACTCCGTCACGCGGACGTCGCGACCAAGATTTCAGAGTGGTTACAGCGACGAGCCTCGAACACGCGCCGGCTGGTCTCCATTTGTACCGGTATATATGGTCTCGCTTACGCCGGCTTACTCGACGAGCGACGGGTGAGCACGCATTGGCGCTTCGCCTCGCGAATTACCAGCCAGTTTCCAAAACTCAAAGTAGAGCCCGACGCCCTATTCGTGAAAGACGGCGCGTTTTATACTTCGGCCGGTATAGCGGCAGGGATTGATCTGTGCCTTGCGCTAATTGAAGAAGATTACGGACCCAAGCTGGCACTCGATGTGGCACGTGAGCTGGTCGTTTACGTAAAGCGGCCCGGCGGCCAGGAACAATACTCACAGCCTTTACAGTTCCAGATCCAGTCGAGCGATCGCTTTTCCGAAATCATTGCATGGATTGCCGGTCATCTCGGCGAAGATCTTTCGCAGGAAGTGTTAGCCAGCAAGGCTGCGTATTCGCCACGACATTTCCAGCGTCTGTTCAGAAATGCATATGGCGTGACGCCAGCGCGGTTTGTGGAAAAATTGCGCATGGAGGAAGCCAGAGCGCGCCTGGCGATTCCACGCAGCACAGTCCAAAATGTTGCGGAATCGGTCGGCTTCAAGAATCGCTTCGTTTTTAGTCGCGCCTTCGAGCGTCGGTTTGGTGTGAGCCCGAATGCATATCGGCAAAGTTTTCAGTCTTCGGCCAAACCGGTTTAGGGATTTTCATTCCTGACTGAATTCATCACAATCTTGTCCTCGACAGGGTTGCTTGCGCTTGCACTCTCTAGCCAATGAGAAAGCAGGCCGTCGTAAGAAAGACCGCTTTGTTCGAGAAGCGCCGCGAAACAATGTCACTCGACAGAGACACGGTGTTGCTACTAATCGACGTACAAGAGGGATTCAAACATCCCAAATGGGGAAGACGAAATAACCCGTGCGCGGAAGCAAAGATTGCTCAGGTGCTTAACACCTGGCGCGTCACTGGGCGGCCAATCATCCATGTGCAGCATGTCTCGCAGGAACACGCCTCGGTCTTTGCACCGGACTCACCCGGGGTTGCGCTGCAGGAATTCGCTCGACCTGCCGACGGCGAATTACTGGTTCAGAAGCGGGTTAACAGCGCTTTCATCGGCACGGAACTCGATCGCACGTTAAAGGAATCCGGCGCGAGCGGCTTGGTCGTCGTAGGATTTACTACTGACCATTGCGTGTCGAGCACGGTACGGATGGCTGCCAACCTAGGTTACCGCACGATCGTAGTCGCCGATGGCACTGCCACTTTCGAGCGTCGTTCTGTCGATAACAAACCTGTTGGTCCGGAGAGTATCCATCAAATCCATTTGTTGAGCCTCCAGGGCGAATTCGCGGAAGTGCTCGATGCCGATGTGGTGTTGTGCCTGAGCGAAGAACAAGAGACTGCCTCGCGCTAACACTCCGCTATGAACAAGAAAATGGTGGGCTTGCTGGCATTCGAGCGGATGGCTGCCGCCGATTTAACGGGACCTGCCGAAGTTTTCTCGCGCGCGCATCTTGCAGGTGATGACGGAGGCGACTCTTCTTGTTACAACGTGTTAATAGTGGGCATCGGCGCCCAGCCGTGCAGCACAGAAGGTGGAATTGTCGTGAAGCCACACACCGATTTAGAGAGCGCCCCGGCACTGGATACTGTCATTATCCCCGGAGGCAGCGGGATGAGTAACGACAAAATAACTAAAAAGCTCGCCAAGTGGCTCAATCATCGCAGTTCTACCACAAGACGGATCGCGGCACTTGGTACTGGTATCTACCCGCTTGCTGCGACCGGAATGCTCGATCACCGTCAGGTAGCAACTCACTGGCGTTATGCCACGGATGTGGCAAAGCGATTTCCACGGCTCCGCGTCAACGCTAACTGTCTCTTTGTTAAAGATGGGCCATTTTATACTTCTGCCGGCGCAATGGCTGGTATCGACTTATCCCTTTCGCTGATCGAGGAAGATTACGGGATCTGCGTTGCCCTTGCCATAGCACGCGAGCTTGTAGTCCCTGCCAAACGATCAGGCCTTCAAGAGCAATACCCGGAAACATTGCAATTCCAAACCCGGTCAGTCTCACGTTTATCCGAATTAACGACCTGGGTGATCAGCCATCTCAACGAGGACCTGACGGTAGACATTCTCGCCGCGAGAGCCTGCCTGTGTCGCAGGCACTTTAGCCGACGGTTCAAGGAGGAATTCGGGACTACTCCTGCTGCATTCGTCGAGAGGTTGCGGCTCAATGAAGCGTGTCACCGCCTTGCCATTCGGGACAACAGCGTCGAAGACATTGCTGCGTCGTTGGGATTCAAAAGCGCAGCTACATTCCGGCGCGCGTTTCGGCGTCAGCTGGGACTCATGCCAATGGATTATCGCCACCGCGTAGCTCGTGACGGCGAATCTGTCTGTCGACTCTCTCACGATCCACAGAAAGAAGGCTTTTCCAAAGCCGCGTGAATCGCCGCCTAAAGACGGTAGCGATATTAACTGACGGATTGTACCTCGCGTCTTTAGAAGCCTGTTCCACAAGACTACTCGCCGGCAGTCATCATTGGTAGGGCGCGCACTCCCTGCGCACCGTCTGGTGCCACGTCCGTTATGGAAGCCTCGGCGATCGGATCCTATATTCCTCCACTCGGCTCTAACATAGCCTTACGAGATCGCGTCTTTCACTTAGAGACCGATTGCTATTGCATACCCCCCCCGACGGTCGCTCAACGCGGTGCCACGCCTTACAGCCTTATCCCCTCAACGAATGCCATGTCGCCCCCCCCAACTTAGGACTAATCATTAACGCGTATAGCCACCGATGTGGGTCGCGGTAGCGCGTCCCGAAGTGTACCTTCTAAGTCCTTGCTAGCTCTCTTTTCAACGGGGAACCTCACTCACTAACAAAACCAAACTATGAAACATACACTATCTAACAACAAACATCGGTTTCTCTCAATTCTGATTGCGTTGGCCGCAATCGCGGCACCAATCGCTGTTCATGCCCAGGACAGTTATTTATTCGCTTCGATCAACGGCGATGCTCAAAATCTCGGCGCCGCAATCCTCCAATACACCCCGCCCGGAGCGCAGACGGCGTTTGCGCCTGGTTTGTCTCGACCACGCGGTTTGGCGTTTTATCACGGCGATTTGTACGTTGCGACGAACACTTTGGATGCCGTCAGCGGCAACTTGCAGTCCAGCATCATGAAAATTACTGCCAGCGGGGTGCAAACTCTTTTTGCCACTCTCAGCACTGCTAACTCGGCGGCTGAAGCACTGGCTGTTGATAGACAAGGCAACGTGTTCGTCGTGGCGTTTGATCAAAACAGTCCCGTCTTGGCGAGCACCATTTTCAAATTCACGCCCGACGGAACCGAGAGCACGTTTGGTTCGCTTCCCGGGCAGAGCCTCGGGATCACCTTTGACGCTGCAGGCAATCTCTTTGCCTCGGATGCTACTGATTCAATCATCTTTAAGTTCACGCCTGCAGGCGCATCGAGCGTCTTCGTTGGCCCGACGGCTTTCACGCCCGTACAAGGTCCGGTTGGCCTTACTTTCGATCGATCCGGGAACCTCTGGGTGACTACAGAGGGAAATGAAGGTGGCCCCGGGGGTGATGCCGTCCTGGTATTCGCACCGGACGGAACCGAAACCACGTTTGCTACTAACCTCGCTGACCCTCGGGGAATAGCTTTTGATCCTTCAGGTAATCTTTTTGTTGCCGAACTGAAAGCGGCAGCTGCAGGCGATATTCTGAAATTCTCAAGCGATGGTACGCAAACCGTCTTCGCTTCTAACATCGGTCAGCCTCAAGGTAATGGCGGTCCCGAGTTCCTGGCGTTTCGCGGTGGCCCGTCACCAATGCGATAACAAATCAAGTTGCTTAAGGAGATTACGTTCATGAAATCTATTTTGATTGTTCTTATTGGAGTCGTGCTTTTCGTGGCAGGTGCATCGGCTGGGAATTCGGTGCTTCAGGGAGTGGTTAGGGATGTTAGGGGACGTCCGATTCAGGGTGCGGATATCCGTGTTGAAGCGACAAACGCCGGCAAATTGCTTACGACAGTTAAAACAAATGGAAACGGCCGGTACATTTTACAGGGTCTCGCAGCAGGCAATTACCGGGTCACACTGGTTGTAAACGGTGCGGTGAAGGCTTCCATCAATAACGCGACGCTCGTATCAGATGAATCGACACACCTGAATTTCGATCTCAAACAAACCCGCGCTTCGATAACTGTATCGAAAGGGAAACATAAGGTTTGGATGCCGGCCTTTACCGGAAGTCGGCTGCCCGGTCGCTGGGTGGAAATTGATGGCAGTGGCAATTGGGCAGCGGAAAACGCTACTGCTAATCACGTGATACGGGTCAACGCGGAAGAACTGGCACGGGAAGTTCATACCTATAACCCGGGCGATAGATGATGATGCTACCGCATTTTGCGGACTGGCGTTTTCAGGCAGGCAAAACCGCGGTATGTCAAATCGCTCGATGAAAAAGGAATGCCATCCAAGGCAGGGCAAATAGTGTCGCATGCCTGGGCGCGCTCTCTTCCATCACCTAACAAGCCTAACCGGATGGGGAGAGCGCGCTAATCGTCACGTAATATCCGTCTGGATCGCGGAGGGAGAATTCCCATGTTTGAGTGTTCGGATTCACGTGCGGCTCTTCCTCGAATTCAGTCACAAGAGCGTGGGCTCTCTTAAGAGCCATCTCATAGTCGTCCACACGAAAGAACAAAAGTAAACCGTTTCCCGGTTTCCCATCGCTGCGACTCATCAACGAGGGATGCTCGTGCGCGCCCCACTGATGAAGACAGAGCAACACGGTTCCATCGGTATCCAGGATCTGCCCCCAGCCGTCATGACTCGGAGTCGTGGCGGGTTGGCCGAAAAGAGATTGATACCATTTAAAACTTTTTGGAACATTATCCACGCCGATGATCGTCCATGTCCGTTTCACGAGGTTCCTCCTGCAATCTTTAGCTTGGGATGTCGTTTCATGCATGCAATCGTCGGCGAGACGGCTTCGCCGCCTGCTTGGATGCTTTCGGTTTGTGACTGTTTAAGACCTTGAACATTATTCTCCGCAGTTTGGGCCAATCTTTTTTCCTGAGCATCAACCCACGACACTGCGGATGCCCGCACCTGCACGGCTCAAATTCTTCGCCCAGATCGAAGCCGTAATCGATCAAAAGCTCTTCGCCTTGTTGGATCGACCGGATACTGATCAGCCAAAGACCGCCTCGGCTTTTTTTGATCGCACAATTTGGATAACAACCATGGTTAACGTGTCCCGCCGGGCTCCATTGCGGCCGCGCATCCAAGTCGTGGTTAGCGTCGAATTTAATGACATGTTTTGCGCCACGCAGTAACATAAGTGCCCCGGTTTCCCACGAGATAAGACGGCCTTTGAATTCGATAATCATCGTGCCTGGCCTGATCGGTTCGGCAGCAAACAATCCAACGCCGTTAACGCGCGACGTTCCTTTCTGCCATAGCCGCCGTTGCCGCTGACGTTTGATCGCTCGCTTCATGGGATCCGCTCTTTCTGTTCGCGACCTTGTTTCGAGTTCAGCGCGATCTACCGTTCTATTTGCGACACCACGCCCCGACTGATGCGAACCAGCACGCAACCGTTTTTGAGTTTGCTACTTCGTTTTGCAATCTTTCCACCAGAGTATCAAGCGGACCTACCGACTCGATAGGCATATGCAACCGCTCGACCTGTGGCAGCAAACTGGACAACGTGTTGTGATACCATTGTGCCAGGTACGGTTCCTTTCCCATGGGCAATTCCATGCGCACGGTAGGCGCAGGCAATCCAGCTTCTACAAATGTGTCGTAAAGCTCTGCTCCCATGTCGTGATTGGCAGAGACGCGCATTGTTTTGTCAATGAGAGAGGCCGTTGCAAACCAGAGAGGTAACGCCTGCAGATGAGCAATAACCGGTACCCAGGTTGGCTCTTGGAAAACGATGATGCCTCCCGGCCGCACCACTTGTGAAATCGAGCGCAACGTTGCGACCGGATCGGGAAGATACATCAAAATAAATCGGCCCACCGCCGCATCGAACGGTTTCTCGTCCAGGATCTCATTCACGTTCGACTCATTGAAGATCACGTTGTGAAAACCGGCCTCGGTAACGCGAGCACGGGCCTTGGCGATCGAGTTCTGGTCCCTCTCGACGGCGACCACCTCTCCCGAAGGACCGACCAATCCCGCAACCAGCATCGCCACATCCCCTACCCCCGAACCAAGATCCAGAACACGTTGGCCCGGTCCAATGCCTGACTCACGAAAAAATCTTTCCGTGATGGGAGCGACTTGCTTAGCTTGCCGGATCAAGCGCTCGTGTTCGGCATCCGTATGGCCTAACGGATAATCAGCGGAACGACGATTCGTTGTCATTTCTGCAGAAAAGATACACCAGCTTCGATTACAGTTTAATTATCGCCATATGGCTGACGGAGGCGACGTTTCTACACATTCAAGTTCGGCTCATTTGGAAGCTAAACATCAAGGTGGGTAGCTGTCGCCTCGGAGTCTCGATTAAGGCCTTTCCTGAACATCCCGATCCCGACAAAAATAATTCCAGAGACTAACACCAACGAAGAGAGCACGTTTAAAAGCAAATCCTTGTGTTCAAAAAAGGAATCACTGGCGAATCCAGCGGCCTGCAGGAATAAGAGGCTACCCGATACTGTCAAGAACGCCCACATTTTCTTTTGTATCAAAGGAATCCAGATAACCACCAGCGAAAGACTGCAGAGCCCTGCGACGCAGGCATTGAACACCACTGCGAATGCATTGATGGTCGCGAGTGCGCGAGCATCCATGCCGTTCGCGCCAGTATCTCCATATAGGATCATCAACGCCGGCGCGTTCTTGTGCAAAATCAAAAGCAGGAACAGAATGCCGAGGCCGAGCAACAGATTGATACCCGCCCAAAACGATAAAATGATTGCTCCCGTGCGAATCACCGCTGTTGAGATGTTGTAGCTACGGGGGCGGAGGTGGCGGAGGCGGCGGTGAAAGCATCGGTAAATTCGTCGGGGTCGGCGCAACTCCTCCTTTAGGTGAGTGAGTCTTTCCGGGAAGTGTCTTCTGCAACTCCTCGGTGATTCTTTCTTTGACGATGTTTTGAATGGTATCGCCTAACGATGGTGACGCCGTAGTAGTCGGCGCAGGTGCTGAAGCCGCTCTATTTTTATCAATCGAGCGCATGATCGCCGGAGCAAAAATCACTGAC
>JAICUQ010000129.1 GCA_025935755.1 Chthoniobacterales bacterium
AAGGATAAAAGGGGGTCAGAGCTTACTATTGACACTCGGAGTCGTTCTGTGAGAGGATGGTGTCATGCCCAGACCATTGCGGATCGAGTATGCCCGGGCGCGCTACCACGTGATGAGCCGGGGCGATCGACGGGAGACGATTTTTCACGATGATGCGGATCGGCAGGAGTTTCTGCGTACGCTCGGTCAAGCCTGTTTCAAGACGGGGTGGCAAGTGCATGCCTATTGCCTGATGAACAATCATTTTCATCTGGTGCTCGAAACGCCTCAGCCCAATCTGTCGGTGGGCATGAAGTGGCTCCTGGGCACCTACACCCAACGATTCAATCGGCGGCATCGACACTGGGGGCATCTTTTTGGAGGACGTTACAAGGCGCAATTGATCGATGGGCGCTCGGCAGGCTATCTGCGCGCGGCATGTGATTACGTGCACCTGAATCCGGTGCGAGCTGGGATGGTAAGAGCCGGGCAGAACTTGGAGAAATTCCGCTGGAGCAGTTATCCGGCATACCGGCACCCGAAACTGCGACCGGGTTGGCTGCGCCTAGATCGATTGCTGGGAGAGCATGGTTTAGAGAAAGATACGGCGCGCAACCGGCGGGAATTTGAGCGGCGCATGAAGGTGGCGTGCCTGGAGCCCGGAGAAAACGAATCCATGCGGCGCGGTTGGAGGATCGGGGCTGAGGATTTTCATGACTGGCTGGCGGATAAATTAGCGAGGCGGGGTCGCAAAGGCGAACGGGCCAGAGAGCGATCGGAAACAGACGCGGCTTTGGCAGAGAAGATCGTGCGCGGAGCACTGTCGAAAGCACGCTGGCGGGAGATCGATTTGAGAAGGCAACCCAAAGGGCATCGTGTGAAAGTCAGAATAGCTCGCCAACTGCGGATGCAAACGCCAATGAATCGACAATGGATAGCGGATCGCTTAAGAATGGGTAGCCCCAGTTATGTCTCCAATTTGCTGGCCAGTGTCGATAGTAAGCTCTGACCCCATTTCGGGGATGGATCGAACTCAATGCTGCGCCGAAGCGACTCGATCTGGACTGGCGGTGGTGGCCGCTGGCGAAACAAAAAGGCGTTAAATGTGTGATCAATCCTGACGCCCATCGCACAGCGCGTCTGCAAGATCTCTGGTTTGGAATCGGCATCGCCCGCAAGGGCTGGCTCACCAGAGATGACGTGGTGAATTGCCTGCCGCTTGCAAAAATTGAAAAGGCGTTGCGAGCGAAACGTCAAAAAGCTGGAGTGACGGAGTAGTGAACAATCGCCCTGAACAACGGAAACGCCCGCCACGGACTTCGCCCCGAACAAAGTCGGGGTGGTGTTCAGGTCTCCAACTTCACTAAGTGTTGAAGTCGTTTGAAGATTCACTTGGCAATTCCTCAAAAGTCAGCAGGCCCTGCTACCTTGCTTGTTCCGCCAGCGGTTCGGTTTGGTGACTGTCTTTCCAGAGCCGGTAAAAACGCCGCCGTCGCTTCTGTCGCCCAACTGCGGTACTGGGAATCCAAAGGTGAAACGGTTTGCGTTGGAACGCTCTTCTAATGTCTCTCATGCAATACTATCTCATGGTTTACCTAACTCCGGCAGGATATCTGCTGTTACCTGCCCTAACGAGTGTACCAGCCCCAGTATCTGCTATCCGATAAGAATCTTGCCCTAATGTGTTTAGCAATCTTATCGCGACAACTTGGCACTGGGAAAAAATCTGCAAGATTGTGCTAGCTTCAACCACGTTCGACCTTGGTCTTCGGGTAAGCGTAATGATGAAGTCGTGACCCGGAAGCCCAGAAGTGCCAAAACAAGAGCTCGCCTTCCATCCCAGAGGCAGGTTTTAAGGCGAGCGCTTCCTTGTGCGCGAGTGCGAGAGCGGTGGCGGTATTCTTCTTTTTCGTAGTGTCACGGTTCCTTTACGCAGAAAGCGGCTGGCTAACTTGCCTGCTGCGTTTTACTGTGCACTCGTAACCCGAAAATGAGCTCGCAGCGGAAGGGGAGAGCGCACAGTCATGCCCGAGAACGGAAACCACAACGATCCTCTATCCCCGCAGCTCGATCCGGCCACGACGGATCTGCCCGGGAACAATTCTCGCGGTGGCACGCGCAAGCGGCTCGCCCCGAATGAGCCAGCGGCGGTTGTAGGAATTGGGGCCTCGGCGGGCGGGATCGCGCCGTTGCAGGAATTCTTCGAGCAGATGAAGGCAGACAGCGGCCTCGCTTTTGTCGTGGTGATGCATCTTTCTCCCGATTTCGAGAGTCAGCTGGCGGCCGTGATTCAGCAGAAGACCTCGATGCCGGTCGTGCAGGTGAATGAGCCGGTGAAGGTAGAGCCGAATCATGTCTACGTGATTCCGCCGAATCACCAGCTGACGTTTGAGGATGCAGGGTTACGGCTCGTGCCGCCACAGCAGGAACTCGGACGGCGCGTCACGATCGATCTCTTTTTTCGGACGCTCGCCAATGCCTTCGGGCAACGGGCGGTTTCGATCATTCTGTCCGGAACGGACTCCGACGGGGTAATCGGGTTGAAACACATCCGCGCGCAAGGCGGGGTGACGATCGCGCAGGAACCCGGGGAAGCGGAGTTCGAGAGCATGCCGCAGAACGCAATCGCGACCGGCATGGTGGATTGGGTCTTGCGCGTCGAGGAGATGCCAGGGCGTTTGCTCGAGTTCGTGCGCAACGAGCACGCGATGCGGTTGCCGCCGGAGATCGTCGGCCTTGAAGCAGCGGACCGCAAGGTGGAGGACGCGCCCAGTGGCGAGACCGTCCCGGACGAAACGATCGCCCTCGCTGACGAAGCGACGCTCGCGCTGCTGCTCAAGCACGTTCGCGCGCACACCAGTCACGATTTCAGCCACTATAAGCGCGCCACGATTCTGCGCCGCATCGTGCGGCGCCTGCAGGTCAATTCAGTTGACTCTATTCCGGGCTACCTGCAATTCCTCCGCGAACATCCCGCGGAAGTGCGCGCGCTGCTCGATGACCTGCTCATCGGCGTGACGCATTTCTTTCGCGATCACGAAGCCTTTGCCGCCCTCGACGCGAATCTGCCGCAGCTTTTCGCCGGCAAAAAGCACGGCGACGAATTGCGCGTGTGGGTAGCGGGCTGCGCGACCGGCGAAGAAGCTTACTCGATCGCAATGTTGCTCTGCGACCATGCACAAACGCTGGGCGACCCGCCAAGCGTACAGATTTTCGCCACCGATATCGATGACCAGGCAATCAACCATGCGCGCAATGGTTTGTATACCGCGACGATCGAAGCGGATGTTTCGCCAGAGCGGCTGCGACGATTTTTCGTCCGCGAGGGAGGCGCGTATCGCGTCAAGAAAAGCCTGCGGGACAGGGTGCTCTTCGCGACCCATAACGTGCTGGCCGATCCGGCATTCTCGCGGCTTGATCTCGTGAGCTGCCGCAACCTGCTCATCTATCTTACTCGCGAAGCACAGATGCAGGTGTTCGATCTGTTTCACTTTGCTCTCCGTGCGGGTGGACTGCTGCTTGTCGGTGGCGCGGAGAGCGCCGACCATGCACATGGGCTGTTTACCCCGCTCGACCAGCACCATCGCATTTACGTCCGGCGCTCTGTTCCGCGGCCGACGTGGAGAATCCCCAGGCTGCCGGAGCCGATCGCCACTCCGCCGCGGCGACGGCGTGAAGCTTCCTCTGCGATGTTACCGAGGATGGCGCCAGCTGCAGTGGAAGCGGCGGGCGACGAAAGCCAAGCCTCAACGTTCGAAGGACAAGAGCGCCGGTCAGTGCTCTTCGGCGAGCTGCACCTGAAGTTGCTGGAGGAATACGGCCCGCCGTCCGTGGTGGTGAATGCGGCGTATGACATTGTGCACTTATCCGAGAATGCCGGCCGTTATTTAACTTTCCGGGCCGGCGAGCCGTCGACCAATCTGATCGCGGTCGTGAATCGCTCATTACGTGTCGAGTTGCGTACTGCGCTTTTCCGTGCGTCCCAGTCGCAGAAGACCATTATTATACCGGCGCAGCGCGTCCAAGTCGATGGAGAGACAGAAACGATCGATCTCCACGTGCGACCGATTCGTCCGGATGATTCCGCGCATGGCTTCTTCCTTGTTCTCTTCGAGAAGAAAACGGAGCCGCTCTCCGAACAAGCCGAGGCCGTGGAACGCGAAACGATTAGCCGCGAAGTCGGCGACGAGCTGCACTCGGTGAAAGAACAGCTCAACGCGACGGTCGAGCAATTCGAAGCCTCGAGCGAAGAACTCAAAGCTTCGAACGAAGAGCTCCAGGCGATGAACGAAGAGCTGCGTTCCGCCGCGGAAGAATTGGAGACAAGCAAGGAGGAACTGCAGTCGGTCAACGAAGAGCTCATCACCGTCAACCAGGAGCTGAAGGAGAAGGTGGAGGAGCTGAGCTGCGCGAACAGCGATCTCAACAACCTCATGACCTCAACCGACCTGGCGACGATCTTCCTCGATCGCCAGTTACGCGTGGTGCGTTTCACGCCCCGCGTGCGGGAGACTTTCAACCTGTTGCCGGCCGATGTGGGCCGGCCGATCTCCGATATCACGCACAAACTGCGCTACGACAAGTTGCTCGCGGACGCGGAGCAGGTGCTGGATCGGCTCGCGTCCATCGAACGCGAGATCGAAACTGAGGACGGGCGCTCCTTCCTAGCCCGCATCGCGCCCTACCGGACGATCGACGACAAGATCAGCGGCGTAGTGGTGACGCTGGTCGATGTCACCGCAATCAAACGGGCAGAGGCCGAAGTGCGCGCTGGCACGCAGCGTTATCGCACCCTGTTCGAGCTGGTGCCGGTGGCGGTGTACACAACTGACGCTGAAGGGACGATCCTGGAATATAATCATCGCGCCGCGGAGATGTGGGGACGCAGCCCGACCCGTCACGGCGAGAAATTCTGCGGTTCATTCAAGATTTATTATCCGGACGGCCGCTTGATGCCGCATGACGAATGTCCGATGGCACGCGTGTTGCGCGGTGAAAAACTGACACAGGACGACCTTGAGATCGTCGTTGAACAGGAGAACGGGAAGCGGCTCAACGTCGTGGTCTCGCCGCGCGCGATCAAGGATGCCAACGGCCTGGTCGTCGGCGCGATCAATTGCCTGCACGACATCAGCGGTCGCAAACAAATCGAGCACGCCTTGCGGGAGAGTGAAGAACGCTTTCGCACCGTCGCCGACAATGTCCCTCAACTGATCTGGACCAATGGCGCCGAGGGCGAGCCGAATTATTTCAACCGCCGCTGGTACGAATACACCGGCCTTGATTACGAAGCCTCACGCAGCACGGGCTGGCAGGCGATAGTTCACCCGGAGGACGAACCGGCTTCCGTTGAGCGCTGGCAGCGAGCGCTCGCGAAAGGCGAAGTGTTCGATGCGGAATACCGGCTGCGCGGTGCGGGCGGCGAGTATCGCTGGTTCATCGGCCGCAACGTCCCGCTGCGCGAGAACGGTCACGTGCTGAGCTGGTTCGGGTCCGCCACCGATATCGACGATCTGAAAAAAGCGCAGGCAGAACTGCGCGAGACCGAGGAACGCTTCCGTGTCCTTGTGGAAGGTGCGCGCGATTACGCCATGTTCCTGCTCGATCCAGACAGTGTGATTACGTTCTGGAACAAAGGCGCTGAGCGTGTCTTCGGCTGGACGCGCGAGGAAGTCATCGGCCAGAGCGGCGACGTGATCTTTGTGCCTGAAGATAAAGCGAAAGGCGCGGTCGAGAAGGAAATCGATATTGCCCTCCGGGACGGCCGCGCACCGGATCGCCGTTTCCATCTGCGCAAGGACGGTTCCCGATTCTGGGCGGATGGCGTCCTGATGCGCCTCGACGGCGAAAGCGGCGAACTGCGCGGTTTTGCCAAAGTGGCGCGCGACGCAAGCGATCAGTATGCTATCGAAGAGGCGCTTCGCCACGCGAAAGATGAGATGGAGCAGCGCGTGGTGGAACGCACGCGGGACCTTCTGGCAACTAACGCCGAGCTGGAGCAAACGATCGCGGAACGCCAGCAGCTAGAGAAGGAGTTGCTGGAAATCAGCGAGCGCGAGAAGCGGCGCATTGGCGAAGATTTGCACGACATGGTTTGTCAGGAACTGACCGCGACGGCCTTGCTCCTCAAATCGAAGGCGAAAACAATCGAGCACGAGAGTAAAGCCGCCGCTGAGGTTCTGGAAGAATCAGCGCAGACCGTGAATCGGAACGTGGGGGTGACACGCGACCTGGCCCGCGGTTTACAACCGGCGGAACTAAAAGCGACGGGGTTAAAGCAGGCCTTGCGCGAGCTGGCGGATCAAGCCAGCGAAACCCCCGGCGTCAAATGTCATTTCAAATCCACCCGCGGGATTCGCCTGACCGATGACGCGGTAGCGCTGCACTTATACCGGGTGACGCAGGAGGCATTGAACAACGCGCTCAAACATGCAGACGCGAAGAACATTCTGATTCATCTCGATCGCACGGAGACCCATGTGTGTGTGAGTGTGCAGGACGATGGCAAAGGCTTCTCCCCGCACCGACGCAGCAAAGGCCTGGGTCTCCATATCATGCGCTACCGAGCCAATGCGCTCGGCGGCGAGCTAAAAATCGAAAAGCGGCGCAACGGCGGGATGGATGTGACCTGCAAGATTCCGCTCAAGCAATAACCAGAACGTCGCGGCAGTTCCTGCCTAACGACTCAAGGTAAGCGAACCAGCAATTTGAAGACGACGATGAGTTGGCTGGTAAGCTATGATATAGTGCTCGATTCACTGCATCGCCTCGTTAGGTCAACATCGCGAAGAAGACCACGACCTGAAACCAATTGACCCCGAAAAACCAGAGGTAGAGCGGGACGGCGGTCAATGTGAGAGCCAGCGTACCGATGAGAAAGGAACTGGTTAACCAATTGATGCGATCGAGTGGCAACCGGAAAACAGGCACTCCGGCCGCACGTTCGCTTATCTAAAAACGTGGAGTTCCCTCCATTGGCGATAAAGGAACTTTCGTTCATGCTGTCTGCGCGCCTTTGTCCCAGCGGCTAACGGCATCGATTTGATTGGCAGCGGTCCTGCGGTCCAAGGCATTCTGCATGCGGAGACCCGTCGCGTCGCTTCCAGCGCGCGGATACTGCGCAGTTCGGCAGTCGCAAATCTATCGAGAAAACGCAAGCGCCGGTCGAGCCAGGCAAACAACTTGTTCCTGATCTCGTAGTGAACCGCAAACGTGACCTCCGTGCAGTTTGGCCGAATCTCAGCGAAGTCAACGATCCCGATCACGTTGATATTCCCACCTGCGGACTCAAACGTACACTGATCGGGCGAGTCGCTCTCGACCGACAGGAGGACGGTGTGAGCCTGAAAACCGAGCGGACCGGGAAAGCTGAAATTAGCCGTCTTAGATGAAGTTACGATTGCCCTTGTCATCATGTGGATGCTGGCAAGACGGGCTTTGCATTCTGCCAAGGATTGGCTCATGTGGAGTGTTTTTTGTAAAAGCATAGTTGGGAGTAGGTTTGTTGCCTTGAAGTTAAAGCGATAGGGATGCCAGCGGGTCGTCCAAGGGAAACACGTTAAAGCGACCCATTTGGTGTTTTGATTTTCTTTGCATTCTATATTCGGCAAGAGATTTCGAACGTGCGCCGTTTTGAGTGATACTTGGTTTCATAATCTCAGCTTTACGCGGCCATGACGTGTGGGCCGGCCTCCTCTGCTGCGATGGGGCGTTCATCCTCACCGGCGTCAACGGCAAAGAAAGCGTTACGCCTCCGCTCGTTGCCCGGCCAATATGTTCTTGGTAGCACGTCATACTTTTTCAGTATGGCCCGTCAGCCTGGCCGACCGGTCTGTCATGAATCCCAATTCCTTCTTTGCATTAACGTGCCGAGTCGGTTTACGATGAGTCTTTTACCCGATGGAACTTCGTCATCTGCGCTACTTCGTCGGCGTCGCGGAAGCGCTGAGCTTCACAAAAGCCGCCAAAAAACTGCACACCGCGCAGCCTTCACTCTCGCGGCAGATTAAGGATCTGGAAGAAGAGCTTGGCGTCCGGCTTCTCAATCGCACAAAGCAACTGGTCTCGCTGACTGAGGAGGGTCGCTCCTTTCTCGCCGATGCCAAACGCCTTCTCGCTCTCGCAGCCGAAACGGTCGACTCCGTCCGGCGATTGCACAGCGGCGAGGTTCGCGCGCTCAATATCGGGTACGTCAGCAATCTCTTTTACGATTTGCTGCCGAGAACTCTCGCTTCGTTCCGTCAATTGTTTCCCACTGTTTCAGTTAACCTCTTCGACCTGTCGTGTGGTGATCAATTTCGCGCGCTTGAAGATGGCAAGCTCGATCTCGGTTTCGTTGGATTGCACGAGCCAATTGCGCGGCGCGGATTGGAATTCCGAACCATTGCGTCCTACAAAACCGTCGCCGCCTTGCCCAAAAACAACCCGCTGGCGGCCAAAACGAAAGTCAAGCTGAAAGCCCTAGCGCCCATGTTTTTCATCGGAATGTCAGAAGCGAGCTATCCCTATTATCGCGAATGGTTGAGCAAGACCTGTCACCGCGCCGGTTTTACCCCGAAGGTTTTGCAGGATGTCGATCTGGAACGAACGATGATCCACGCCATCTCCTCTGGTTTGGGTGTCGCCCTTGTCCCTGAGCAGCTTAAAAAACTCCCGCACAAAAATGTCGTGTTTCGCCCGGTCATGCCGACCGTTGCGACCGAAGCTTGTGTCGCGTGGAAAGGCGAAAATCCCTCTGCTCCCTTGAAAGCTTACGTGGAAATCGTCGAGCGCGTTGGGCGGAGCATTCGTTGAATCGAACTGTGGCAGGATTTGTTGGTGTAAAACTCAGAGCGCAAATCAAAAATCAAGGAGGAGAGGAGAACACGACTTCGCTGGAACGGCGTTTACGTTTTCCGAAAATCAGTAAATCTCTTTCGGTCGACCAAATAAAATACAGAGATGCTTCGCTCCAAGAAAGCCAACGAATCCTCTGACACCCGCTCTCTGCTTTATTCCGTGAAATACTTCGCGGCGAGGGACTGCGCGCCAGGACCTAAAACGCTAAGCGCTGCTTTGCTATCGAGCAGTCTTCGTAGCAAAGATTTCACTTCATTTTTCTCCTGCTCCGACACGTGGGCTTCGTTGATCGCAGTAATCAGTTTCTCTACTGCCTTCATGATCACTTCCTGCTGCTGTGGAGTGCTCGGCGGGGTCGGCGCTTGCGGCCGGGGAACGCTGGTTCGCCGGCGTTCGTCTATTGAGATCGCGATCGGCGACGCGACACCAGCTTCGAGTACTTCGACTCCGAAGTGGTTTATCTTGGCCGAGCCGGACAGCAGGCCCATCCCGCTTTTATCCTCAAGCGCGGTCCAGTCAATGAGACCGTACTCTGAAAGCTGAGCCACAGCGCGCAGCCAGTCGCGGCGACTTATACCTCCTGGCGGCGGGACCGCCTGCTCGTCTTGGCCGAATGGAATGGGACCTTCGCTTCGACGTTCATAGAGAAGCTGCAGCAGGCATCCTCTGACGACAGAATCCTTCATAGACTTTGCCAATATGCTCTGCATCCCGCGCACCAACAACTCACGTGAAGGATGCAAGTCGATTAGGGTCGACTCTGACAATAACCGGTGAGCGGGATGCACCAAGAAGGCTTAACTCAATCTTCCTGCGGTTTTCCAATGGGAATGCGCAGTGCCGACATTGACAGCTTGGCAGTCGCAGATTGGTCGCCGGGAAGTTGATATCAGCGAAGATGATCGCGGGTATCTGCTCAAAGCTGACCTGCCTGAAATGAAGAAGGATCATTAGGGATAACTGTCGGAGATGGCATTCTTAACGTTTCCGAAGAACGCAAAAGCGAAAAGGATCCAGCTGGTCTTTGTCTCGCCAGGCCGGGCAAGAAGTCGAATTACTCTTCGGAGCTCTGCGGAATATCCCGAGCAACTCCGCGGCAGGCTTGACCGGACTAACACATCGGAATCGACACCTTCTAAGTCGCGCGGCGCAGCTTCGGCAGGGATTCGCGAAATTGGGTGGGAGAACGACCTACGATTCGCTTAAACTCGCGATTGAAATTCGTCATGGATCGAAATCCGCATGCGAAGGCAACTTCGCTTACTCGCGAATTGGGATTGAGCAAAAGCGTCTTCGATTTCTCGACCCGAACTCGCGAGAGGTAATCGATGAAGTTCATCCCGGTTGCGTTCTTGAACATCTTGCAAAAGTAATGCCTGCTGATATTGGCCACTTGGGCGATCCGCCCGAGCGACAGTGGCTCTGCTTGATGGTCCTCGATGAATTGTCGCGCGCGTGTCATATTTGTGGTCTCATCCTTGTCGCGCCGCACGGCCAGTTGATTCGACAGGATCGAAAGATGTTGCGCAAAAAGACTCAGGAGCCGCAACATCGCGCGGTACCG
>JAICUQ010000035.1 GCA_025935755.1 Chthoniobacterales bacterium
AACTGTAAGCGATCTTCGCGGGATCCTTCGACTCCGCTCAGGATGACACGCTGCTGGGTGATCCGAGTAAATCCGGCCGATTTCTGCTGAGCACGCTTCATTGCCGAATCATGGGCGACCGGCTGAGTTGAATTACGTGATGAGCAATTCATTCGGATTCGGCGGCATTAATGCATCCGTGGTTATGGGACGCGTTCGCGATTGAGAAGGGACTCAGTTCGCGCGTCATTCGGAGCGAAATCGAGGCTGCTCAATCGCGTGGCGCAACTTTAAGCTATCTTCGCGGGATCCTTCGACTCCGCTCAGGATGACACGCTGCTGGATGATTAAGCAAATCCGGCCGATTCTGCTCGGTACGCTTCATTGCCTGTTTTTTCCGCCACTCTGCAATTTCTGCATGATTTCCAGAAAGCAAAATCTCCGGAACTTTCCAGTCTCGGAAGTCGGCTGGCCGCGTGTAATGCGGTGCCTCCAGGAGATGATCACTGAAGCTGTCGTCCGAGGCGGATTGCTCGTGGCCAAGCGCTCCCGGCAATAAACGCACAATTGAATCGACCAAAACAACGGCAGCAATCGCGCCGTTCGTTAGCACGTAATCCCCGATCGAAATTTCCAAATCAATTAAATGTTCGATCACGCGATGATCGACTCCTTCGTAATGTCCCGAAATAATTATGAGGTGCTGCTCTCGTGACAACTGCCGCGCCATTTGCTGTTCGAAGCGCCGGCCGGCCGGCGACATCAAGATCACTTTCGGGCTCTGTTGTTGGGCGTCGGACGTTTGCTTCTTCAAGTCTTCGACAGCGTCAAAAATCGGTTCCGGTTTCATTACCATCCCCTGCCCCCCGCCGAACGGCGCATCATCGACCACGTGATGTTTGTCCGTTGTCCAATCGCGCAGATTGTGAATGTGCAGATCGATGATTTGCTTTTCCTGTGCGCGTTTCATGATGCTTTCGCTCAAAGGGGCGCGACAGATTTCAGGAAACAACGTGACGATGTCGATTCTCATGGGAAAGAAAACCTCCAACGCCGAACGCCCAACGTCCAATATTCAAAATGTAGGCGTTTCTGTGAAACGCCATGGCGTCTGGCACAGACGCCTGCAACTATTCCACAATCTCGAGCAGCGCGCGCTGGCCGTGACGTGCAGCAGAACTGGCCAGCAAGGCGCGAATAGCATGAATCGTCTGACCAGAGCGGCCAATCACACGGCCCACATCGCCGCGCCGAAGTTGCAATTTGAAGGTGATCGTTCTGCCGTTAGGAATTTCCGTGAGCACCATGTCGTCAGGAAATTCGATCAACTCGCGAATAATGAACTCCAAAAATTCTCGCATCCGTTCAAGACTAACCACGAAACAGCTTCACACAAACATGTGTACCCGTGGACGAACAAACACTCCTTTTATGAGACGTCCGTGTCAGACGCCAATGCAAGACTAGCTTGCAGTTTCGGCAGGCGAGGATGACTCAACTTCCGTCGCTTCTGAACTCTCCTGCTCCGCATCGGAGCCCGATTCGGGAGTGGTGACCTTCTTTTGCTTCTTGATCAAGCTGCGCACTGTATCCGACGGTTGCGCGCCTTTGCTGAGCCAATACTCGGCGCGCTCAATATTGAACGAACTGTTTTGACCGGTTTGCTTCGGATCGTACGTCCCGATGATCTCGATGAATTTCCCGTCGCGCGGGCTGCGGCTATCGGCAACAACGACCCGGTAGTATGGCCGGTTTTTTGTGCCTTCTCTGCGTAATCTAATTGAAACTGGCATAATTGGGGAAGTTACACGGTTAGAAGAGTTGCAAAGGTAAAATAATCCTCCCGGTTTACCGATGTAACTGTTGTAATCCTTTTAACATTTTCTTCATCTTTCCTGCGTTCTTCATCAGCTTTCTCATCTGATCGAAGCGTCGCAATAACTCGTTTACCTCCGTCACGGTGGAACCGCTTCCGCGCGCGATACGTTGGCGCCGCCGGGCATTTAGAATGTCGGGGCGCGTCCGCTCTTCCTTTGTCATCGAAAGCACGATGGCTTCCGTGCGCTTGAGCTGCTTCTCGTCAACAGAAAGGCCCTGCACGTTACTCATTCCGGGTAACATGCCAAGGATATTCTCCAGAGGCCCCATGCGGCGCATCATCTTGAACTGCGCAAGGAAATCATTGAAATCGAAGGAGGCGGTGCGGAGTTTCCGCTCAAGCCTGGCAGCGTCTTCCAACTCCACAGCTTCAGCAGCTTTTTCGACCAGGCTAACGACGTCCCCCATTCCTAGAATTCGCCCGGCGAGTCGCTCCGGAATGAAGAGCTCGAATTGATCGAGCTTTTCACCCGTTCCAGTGAATTTGATTGGTTGATGCGTGACCTCCCGCATCGATAAAGCCGCGCCGCCACGCGCGTCGCCATCCAGCTTGGTCAGAATGATTCCCGTGATAGATAAGGCCGCATCAAAGCCACTGGCTATGCTCACCGCTTGTTGCCCGGTTGCCGCATCAGCAACGAGAAGAATTTCCTGTGGCTGTAAAAATTCCTTGAGCGCCGTTAGCTCGTTCATCAGCGCTGCGTCGATTTCCTGTCGCCCTGCTGTATCGAAGATGCTGATGGAGGGGCGAGCTCCTGCGAGCCCACGTGTCATGCCATCGCCAGAGGCGTCGCCGGAGCTCGGCCCTCCAAATTGTTGAAGCGCCGCTGCGGCGACACGCTGCACATCTTTCTCTCCGGGATCCGGGACATAAACCGGGACATCGATCTGTTTTCCCAGCGTCGCCAGTTGGTCGATGGCCGCTGGCCGCTGCAAATCACACGCCACCAGTGACGGCATGCGACCCTGTTTCTTTAACCACAACGCCAGCTTGGCAGCCGACGTTGTTTTGCCGGCGCCGTTGAGCCCGACAATCAAGATCCGCGTTTCATCTTCCAAGCGAAGCTGCTCTGCATTCCCGCCGAGTAGCAACGTCAACTCATCGTGGAAAATTTTTACGATCTGCTGCCCCGGGGTGATGCTGCGAAGCACACTTTCGCCGAGCGCTTTCTCTTTTATGCGTGCGATGAAATTCCTGGCTACCTGAAAATCGACATCCGCTTCGAGCAACGCCATTCGAACCTGGCGCAAGGCAGCGTCGACGTTCGATTCGCTGATAACGCCGTGCCCGCGAAGGTCCTTAAAAATGTCCTGAAGCTTATCGCTAAGTTGGGAAAACATAACAATCGCCGGTTCTCAACGGTGCTTTACCGTTCGACAAGTCGCCGCCTTTTGGCCTGCGGTTATTTTTTAACGGCTGCGGCAGGTGAGCTTGAAGCTGTCGCTTCCTCAAGGCCGAAGGTCCAATGCGTTTCAACTTTTTTACCGTCGGACTTGGCGCTCACAATCACCGTGCACGTTTTGTCACGCAGCTTTTGCGGAACCTGATAGGAGACCGTGCCGGTTTTCGCATCGAAGTTGGCCGGAACCAGGCCCAGTCCGCTTACGCGCATTTGCACGCTACCCGGGTCGATCTGCCCTATGCCGCTAAGGTTCGCTTTGATAAGAGGCGTAGCCGTCCGCACCGTGTCTCCATCTGCAGGTTGTGTCGTCAGATCTTTGGCTCCAACCTCTGCCACTGCGGTTCCCCCTCCGGTGGAACCGCCAATCATGGCCATTGCGTCCGCGAACACTTTCGGCTTATTCGCCTCAATTGCGTAGCGGCCGATCGCATCCATCGGTGACGTGAAAGTGATGGGCTGCCCGTAGACGGTGAACATCGCGTCGTAACCCGCATTGCGCGCGAGTTCCTTCACGTGCTCGTTATAATTTCCGAAAGGCACCGCAAAACAATTCACCTTGATGCCCAGGCGCTGTTCGAGCAGCTCCTTGGAACCGACCACTTCATTTTGAATCCATTTTTCATAGTCGGCACCGGTTAGTTTCTTTCTGCTTCGTTTTCCACCGGGCTCAATCACTGTCACGGTATGTCCTTCACGCAAATCCTGGTGCGTCGCCGTGTGATCCTGAATGTCCACGCCGTTGTCGCGAAGATCGGCAAGCTGTTCCCAGGTGATCGCTTCTCCTCCGCCCAGAGCACCGCCGCGCACACCTTCGGTGTAGATAAACAATGTGAAGGGATAGCCGTATTTTTTCATGATCGGCCATGCCACTTCGTACTGGGATTTCCAACCGTCATCGAAACTAACTATCGCGGAACGCGGTGGGATGTTTTTTTCGCCCCGTTTCCATGCCAGAAAGTCCTGCATCGGGATCACAGTGATCCCCTTGTCTTTTAATTCCTTCATCTGCGCTTCGAATGCTGCAGGTGTGATCTCCGTACCGGGGTACCGGACTTTATCGACCAGACGATGATAACAAAAGATGATGACCTGTGCGGTTTGGTCGACGACTGGCTTTTTAATCTTGGGACTTGCCGCCACAACCGGGGCAGCCGTCGCAGCGGGAGCCACCGCAGGAGCCGCGCTGCCAGCAGGTTGCGGTTTTTCTGTAACAGCTTGTTGCTTTTTGCACATCGAAAAATTCAGTGCCAGCAGTAATGGAAGGAATGCAAATCGGATCATCATAGGAGTGCTAACGGATTAAGCGCAGTGACGCAAAACACAAGTGCATTTTATACGCGATATTGGAAACATGCGAATCATGACAACCCTCGACTGGCTTTCCAGTTTGAGTGAAACATTTTGATGGTGCGTCGGTTTTTGCTATTAGATGAGAATGTCGCCGCTGATGAGTCGGATTGTTGCACTGGCGCTTGTCGCATCGTTGGGCGCGTGCAGCAGTGTGGGAACTTCGAAGGTTAAGAACACGAGCAAATCGTTCGGCACTGTAGTCGTGGACGCGGGCCACGGCGGCAAAGATAGTGGTGCCTATCGCCGGTACGGGCCGCCGGAAAAGATGGTCGCGCTCGATGTAGCCCAACGTCTCAATCAAAAGTTGCGGGAGTCACAGATAAAAACTGTGATGGTCAGAGATTCTGATGTCTTTATTCCCCTCAATGATCGCGTTGCAATTGAAAACAAGCAGAAAAATGCAGTGTTCGTGAGCATCCATTTCAATGACTCGCGCACACGCCGTGCCAAGGGATTCGAGACTTATTATCATTCCGGTGCATCATTCGATCTGGCTAGCAGGATCCAGCAAAAACTCCTGACGATTCCAAATTCCTCGAATGGCGGAGTTCACACCGCGAACTTTCGCGTGCTGCGCCTGGCAAACTGTCCCGCGGTTCTCGTGGAATGCGGATATCTCAGCAATCGCGCTGAAGCCAATCAGGCGCGAGACTGGGAATATCGCGAATTGCTCGCCGACAGAATTGCCGAGGCAGTTGTTGAGCAACGGTATGGTTCGGGAGTTTATCGCCCCTCACCTAAAATCGCGGCGCAATTGCGACAGGAATCGGAACCTGGCGGCGGCAACATCGCCCCGTCGGGCTCAAGGTAGATTCGACGCGAAACTAAAATTCCTTTCCGCGTTTTTCCGGGCCGATCGCGGCGAGGAAAATCAGCACCACGAAGATCACCAGGGTGAAAAGGCCAAGCGCCTTCGCATAGTCGGGATGCCCGTTGGCGGCGTGGAAGTGATGCGCCAATCGGGCCTCGACAACGGCCGTGTTCGCCGCAAGCAGATTTCCCAGTTGATAGGCGAACCCGGGGAAAGTCCCTCGCACCGCATCCGGCGACAACTCATTCAGATGCACCGGCACAATTCCCCATGCACCTTGCACCATGAATTGCATGGCAAAGCCGCCCATCACCAGGAGGGTGTACCCAGGGGAAAACACCCAAAGCGGAATCAGCACGATGCCCAGCGCACAGCATAGAACGATGGACCGACGGCGTCCCCATTTCTGCGAAAGATGGCCAACGATCGTTCCACCGCATATGGCCCCGAAGGCGTAAATGATTCCGGTTGTCGCCTTTTGTGTGACATCGTAGTGACGCTGTTCGCCGAGAAATGTCTGGTACATGTCCTGTGTGCCGTGCGAAATCGCGTTGAATGCCGTCATCAACAAAATCACGTACAGGAATAGCGCCCAGTGCCGTTTGAGCACAATAACCGCCTCGTTCCAAAAACCGCGCATCACGTTTTGCTGACGTAACCAAACAGGCGATTCCGGCACACGCGCACGAATGTAAAGCACGAGGGTCGCCGGCATCGCTCCGGCGATGAAGAGACCGCGCCAGCCGAAGATTGGGAACACGATCCAATAAACCACTGCTGCAAGCAGATAGCCGAAAGCGTACCCTTGCTGTAAAATTCCCGAGAACAATCCGCGCGCCTCGGTTGGCAGCGTTTCCATCGCCAGCGAAGCGCCCAAGCCCCATTCGCCTCCCATGCCGATCCCGTAAAGCGCGCGAAAAATTAGCAGAACCGTGTAGTTCGGTGAAAACGCGGTAAGCAATTCCATGAGCGAATAAAAAATGATGTTGACCATCAGTGGTATTCGGCGCCCGAACCGGTCGCCAACGAGTCCGAAGATGACTGCGCCAACGGGGCGCATGGCGAGCGTGATAGTAATCGCGTAAGTGAGATCGGCGACACTCGTTCCGAAATCGTGCGCCATCGGCACGATCACAAACGTCAGAAGAAAAAAATCAAACGCGTCCAGTGCCCACCCGAGAAAGCACGCAATAAAGGTGTTGCGCTGGTCATGGTTTAATAGCTTGAAAAGCCGGATCGCTTCCACAGCGTGTTTGAACTATTCCCCCGGCATCTGTTTCACAAGCTTGAATCGCAGGAGCGCGAGTGCGGTACGGATGTGACACCAGCGCTACTGAAGATGGGATTGTTGGGCGCCAGGCAATGCTTCTAAGACTTCGCCTCGTCGGTGGCGACAGTTTTGCTGCTTTCCAGCATGTTTTCGAACGGCCGGTAGAAGTTGGCGTAGAATGGATACGGCCGATCCGGATGCGCCGGTCTGTAGCGCCAGTGCTTGTACATCCAAAGCCAGGGCGCCGGATTTTTTTGCACATAAGGTTCGAAGGAATCCCAGCATGCCTGCGCGACTTGCTGCAACGTCATTCCAGCGCTCGTTTCGATCTTCGGATGAAATACCAGCCGGTAGCGTCCGTTCGCTAACGGTTCGGTGTGCGCGGGCACAATGGGAACGCCCGTCCTCCCGTGCAACCAGGCGTGCGCGGACGTGACGCTGGTCTGTAGTCCGAAACAATTGATTGCCACCGCTCCCTGGCTTGGCGGAACGGTGAGATCAACCAGCATCGCCGTGCGGCCTTTTCGACGCAGCACTTTGTAAAGCCGGGTGATGCCGCGCTCGCGCGGGACAAGTTGGTGCCCGGATCGTTCCCGCAACGTTTTGAAGATCGGATCCAAAGATGAATTCTTGAATTCCTGCGAAATGATTGTGCCTTTCAGATCGAGAAAACCACAAGCCAGGCTGAGCCATTCGAAATTGCTGTAGTGATAACACGCAATCATCAGGCTGCGTTCTGGTCCTGTGTCCCGCGCTGTTTCCTCGAAATTCTGTACTTCTATGTACTGGGAAAAGTTTTCATGCGTTAGACGCGGGCTCCACAACAAATCGACCATCGTCCGGGCAAAATGCTGAAATGATTCGCGCACAAGTTGTCCTCGCTCCTGAGGCGAGAACCGGCCGCCAAATGCGACTTCGAGATTGTTAAACGCGACTTCATAACGCTGCCGATCAACAAAGCTCAGCAAAGATCCTGCGGCCCGGGCGATGTGGTAACACGCCTCTCGGGAAAACAGGGGAATCAGTTTCGTGGCCAGAACAAGCCCGAGCCACTCCAACCGATATCGGATTCGCTTCCAGCGCGACCGCATTGCGGAGTTTCAACGACGAAATTGGAATGTCTAACGCGTTCCCCGCAGTAATGGACCGGGGAGGTTCGCCTACCAGCCCTGGCCCGGGTTGGCTACTGGAGGCAAACTTTTTCGAAATTCTTTCTGCTGAAGTTCCGCATCTCTTTCCTGGTCGGCCTCTCGCGCCTGCTGTTCAGGACTGGGTCCAGAACCGGCACAGCCTAACAAGGTGAGTAGGAGCATCGAAATCAACATTGATCTGGTAATCATCTTCTTCATACGGAGATGGGAAGAGGACGATAATCAGGGCTCTCAATGCGGCAACCTCTCCACAGAGACGTTCTACAGGTCAGCGAAGCCGGATTATTCAACTTTAGTAACGTCGTATGCCTCCAGGAAGTGCTCGCCGTACTTGTGCTCGAGCGCTCTCAAACGTTCGAGAATCTCATTCAACGCGAGCTCGTTTTTCAGATTGACTTGATAATCGATTTCCGCGCGTAACCGATCCTTGTGGGATTGCCGGTTCTGCGACATCAGGATGATGGGTGCCTGTAGCACGGAAAGCATGTTGATTGCGGTACTCAGCAGCAGGAAGGGATATGGATCGAAGCCGGTTTTCCCCATCCAGGCTAACCAGATGTTTATCCAAACCCAAACATTGAACAGGAACACCGCGGCCAGGATGAATTTCCAACTGCCGCCAAACTCCGCGATGAGGTCCGCCGCGCGATCGGCAAGAGTAAGGTGCGCCGCGTCCTCGACATTGACGTTGCGCGTCGCACTATGCCGCAAAAGTTCGTCTGTGTGACGCAACCGGTTCGTAAGCGCTGTCAGCATCTCCAGCGCGACATTTGGATTGTTTCCTACAAACGAAAGGAAATGTTCGCGCGAAAGCACAGCGAGCCGCGCGTCTTCCGCAACCCGGGCATCAGCCGAGCGCGGTTTACCATCCAGCAAGGCCATTTCTCCAAAGAAATCGCCGCGGTGCAATTCGGTAAGCGTCACCTCGTGTCCGTCCTTAGCTCGCACGCAGATACGAACGGTCCCGTGTTCAATTAGATACATGGCGTTCCCTTCGTCCCCCGCGTAAAAGAGCACCGAGCCTGCTTTAAGATCAATGCTCTCGAGCAACGCGCACAATTCATGCGCAGTCTCGGTATCGAGCGACTCAAACAAAGGTACATGACGTAACGTCTCGACGTTCATTTGCAGGAAAACCTTCGAATGCTCGTCACAATAAACGCAATGCGCCGCTGCGAGAAGCGGCAAATCACTGGTGAGACGCTCGTTGATCGGCGCAAATTGACTTGAACTACTTCGCTCTTACGTTGATCGACGCCTTCGCTGCGCGTTCCGATTCGTGAAAAACGTCCTTTTCGTCTGCACAGGTAACATTTGTCGGAGTCCCATTGCGGAAGGGCTTTTTCGTCGGCTGACTGGAAACCGCAAGGACATCGAAATAGCGTCGGCTGGTGTGCACGCAGTTCGCGGGCAACCCCCAAGTGTATACGCGGTCGAAGTCTGTGCGGAGGACGGCACGAACATCAGCGATTTGCGCAGCCAGCCGTTGACGGGCGCACTGGTTGATCAGGCCACCCACATCTTTGCCATGACCGGAGCGCACGTGGAGACGATCCAAGCACTGTTTCCACAAAGCGCAGAAAAAACATTCTTACTCCGTGAATTCGAAGAACCTGGCACTACCGTGTGGCGCGATGTGCCTGACCCAATCGGTCTCGGTCGCGAGGTATACGAGGACTGCGCGCGCATCATCAAAAAAGCTCTTCCTGGCGTGCTCGCATTCGTCGAACAGGGCCAGCTAGTCCGCCCTGGCCGCAGTGCTTCGCAGAGCGATGCAGGCCGGTCTGGTGTGGCGCACACGTCGGACATATCTTCTTATTCCATGGACCATCTTTCTCGCTCATTCGAACCCGGATCGATCGCTTCCACATCTGCCCCGTGTTACGGCGAGGCGCTGCGCAAAGCGGATCCTGAAATTTTCGATGCGATTGCTGCGGAAGAAAAACGCCAGCGCGAGAATATCGAGTTGATCGCGTCGGAGAATTTCGTCAGTCGCGCCGTCATGGAAGCTCAAGGCAGCGTATTAACCAATAAGTACGCGGAAGGATATCCGCGGAAGCGCTGGTACGGCGGCTGCGAAAACGTCGACACCGCCGAACAACTGGCGATCGATCGCGCGAAGCGCTTGTTTGGTTGTGAGCACGTGAACGTTCAGCCGCACAGCGGCGCGCAGGCGAACATGGCTGTTTATTTTTCGATGCTCAAACCCGGCGACAAGATTCTGGCGATGAATCTCGCGCACGGCGGACATCTTACCCACGGTCATCCGGCGAATTTTTCCGGCAAGTTCTACAACGTCTCTCAATACGGCGTAAGCGAAAAGACCGAGCAAATCGATTACGACGCATTGCAAACGCAAGCCGAGGAAGTTCGGCCGTCGATGATTACTGCCGGCGCGTCAGCGTATCCCCGCATCATTGATTTCCCACGCTTGCGTCAGATTGCCGATTCGGTAGGCGCTGTTTTGTTCATCGACATGGCGCACATTGCCGGACTGGTTGCTGGAGGTCAGCATCCCAGCCCGATTCCGCACGCGCATTTCGTCACCACAACGACGCACAAAAGTCTCCGCGGCCCTCGCGGGGGCATCATCATGTGCGAAGAAAGGTTCGCAAAGCAAATTGACGCCACTGTTTTTCCCGGGGTCCAAGGCGGGCCACTGATGCACGTGATCGCGGCAAAAGCGGTTTGCTTTCACGAAGCGCTTGAACCGCAGTTCCGCGAATATCAGCGACAAGTCGTCATCAACGCGAAAGCCGTCGCCGCCGGTCTGGCCAAGCACGGTTACCGCATCGTTTCCGGCGGCACCGATAACCACCTCATGCTTGTCGACCTTCGTCCGAAGAACCTGAACGGCAAAGAAGCTCAGGAAGTTCTGGATCAAGCAGGCATCACCGTGAATAAGAACGCAATCCCGTTCGACACCAGTTCGCCCTTCAAACCCGGTGGCATTCGAATCGGCACACCAGCAGTCACCACGCGTGGAATGAAAGAGGAAGAGATGCTTGAGATTGCGGAGTTAATTGCCGAGGCCCTCGACAAACGCGGCGATGGCGGGGCGCTTGAGAACGTGCGCAAAAAAGTCTTAGACTTGACGAGGCGATTTCCCCTGCCGATTTAAACCCGATCGGAGCGGATGATTTGGCGCTCAACCGGGCTGCGAGCATCAACTCAATTATCCGATCCGCAAAAATCCATGTAATCTGCAAAGGGCATGAATCGCACGGCTGATCAACCGGAACCAAACCCACTGCGCGAAGGGTTAGCCGCGCGTCCCGTGCCTCAGCCCTGCAACATCGTAATCTTTGGCGCTACCGGGGATCTCACCCATCGCAAACTGGTGCCAGCACTTTACAACCTCGCCGCGGACGGAGAACTGCCACCCGATGTAGTCATCGTCGGTTTCGCCAGGCGCGATAAAAGTGATGACCAATTCCGGAGCGACCTTGAGGAATCCACCCGCCAGTTTTCGCGTCAGCCTGTGCGCGACGAAATGTGGAACACGTTTGCGCAATCCATTTTTTATCACCGAAGTGAGTTCGGTGATGAGGGCGGTTACAAACGACTTGCCAAACGTCTGGATGAGATCGACAAAACCCACGGCACGCGCGGCAATCGTCTGTTTTATCTTGCAGCCGGACCCGACCAGTTCGAACCGATTCTTAAAAACCTCAAAGCCGCAGGACTGAACCAGACATGCAAAGGCAGCTGGGCACGTGTCATTATCGAAAAACCTTTCGGCACTGACCTTGCCTCGGCGCGCGACCTTAATCGCGTCGTCCGCAATTCTTTCACAGAGGAGCAGACCTTCCGCATCGACCATTTCCTGGGGAAGGAAACCGCTCAGAACATCCTGGTTCTCCGATTTGCGAACGCGATTTTTTCGCCGCTTTGGAACAGGCACTATATCGATCAAGTGCAGATCACCGCGGCGGAAACCCTCGGTGTAGGAACACGCGCCGGCTACTATGAAAGCGCGGGAGCATTGCGCGACATGGTGCAGAATCACCTGATTCAGCTCCTGTGTCTCGTGGCGATGGAACCGCCTACGGACCTGAGTGCTGATAGCATCCGCAACGAAAAAGTGAAAGTGGTGCGATCGCTTCGCCGCTGGTCGCGGAGCGAAATCGCCGCCAACGTCGTGCGAGCGCAGTACACGAAAGGGGCGATTCATGGTGAACCGGTTACCGGTTACCGGGAGGAGCAAAACGTGAATCCCGAGTCGCAAACGGAAACATTCGTGGCTTTGCGTTTGTTCATCGACAACTGGCGCTGGGCCGATGTGCCGGTGTATATGCGAGTAGGCAAACGGCTTCCGAAATCGGCCACGGAAATCTCCGTGCACTTCAAAAAAGCTCCGCCGGTGCTGTTCAATAAGGATCTCCGGGACCTCAACGTGCTCGTTATTCGCATTCAGCCGGACGAAGGAATCTCGTTGCGAATTCACGCCAAGGTTCCCGGCACGAGCTTTCGTATCGAGCCGGTCAAAATGGATTTCCATTACGGAACCTCCTTCGGTAAGCCGAGCCCCGAAGCATACGAGCGCTTGTTGCTCGATGCGATGGGCGGCGACGCTACGCTCTTCGCGCGCAGCGACGAGGTGGAACAAGCGTGGGCATTCATCGATCCCATCGAGGAAGCATGGCACGGAAAGAAAGATGCGCCGGAATTGTATTTCTATCCCGCCGGTTCATGGGGACCGGAAGCTGCTGATGATCTGCTCGCCCGGGACGGGCGTGCCTGGAGACGATTATAGACCCGGTATGCCTGCCGCTGTTGAAACGTACTCGTTAGGCGCTCCGGTCCCGCTCGGAGAGATCGAACAGGAACTGAAAAAACTGTGGCACGATGGCAAGGGCGCGATGACGCGCGCCTCGCTGATGAACCTGGCTGTTTACAGCGAACAACCGGGCTCGTTGCAACGGAACACCCGGTTGATGGCGCAGATCACCGAGAACCACGCTTGTCGCGCCCTGGTTATCGAAGCTGATTGCAACGCAAACGAGGACCACGTCAGCGCATGGATCAGCGCACACTGTCACGTGAGTAGCGTTGGCAGTAAGCAAGTTTGCTCGGAGCAAATCTCATTTCTGCTCAAGGGCCGGTGCACCACGCAACTCCCAAACATTGTCCTGTCGAATCTTGATTCGGACCTGCCGCTCTATCTCTGGTGGCAGGAAGACTTTCGTGAATCAATCGATTCACAGCTTTGGACGTGGGTCGATCGAGTGATCTATGACAGCCACGGCTGGCGGGATTTTCGCTCGCAAATGCGCCTGTTGGAGTTGATGCGGCAGGAAGCCAATTGCCGAATTGTGCTTTGCGACCTGAACTGGACGAGATTGGACAACCTGCGATTTGCGCTCGCGCAATTCTTCGACCACCCAGCTTCGCATCATCGCCTTTCGAAAATTAACAGACTGCGGATCGATTTCGCACCGGGGTTCAGATCCACGGCCATCTTGTTTGTAGGCTGGCTGGCAGCGCAATTGAAGTGGCAGGTCAACGAGGTGAAATCTGCGCACGAACTGCGTTTCATCGGTGCGTCGGAGCGACACATCGACGTCGAACTTCGCGAGCGCAATGGTCAACCTGTTCACGAAATCGTTTTGACAAGCGGTGACGTCGAATTTCGCGTCACATACGCGCATTGCGGTGATCTGCTGGAGGTGTCACGCACTCAGCGCGAAATACGGCACCCGCAGTTAATGCCCGCTGGAAACAACGATCCCGTGGGCTTGATCAGCGAGGAACTGATTCGTGGCGGCCCGCACCATATTTACCTGAATGCGCTCAATTGCATTCGGGATCTTTTGTAGCGGAATCCACGCGACCGCGGCGCACCGCTTCGATATTCCCGCGGCGGTCACAAAGCGTCGCTACGGATGAGCGCGTCCAATTCGCGAACGTTGTTCTCAATCGAGAAAAGCCTTCTCGCCCGTTCGTAGCCAGAATGGCCGAGCTTTGCTGCGAAGGAGGAATCGCCGATCACTTTTTCAATGGCTGCGGCCATTGCTGCAATGTTGCCTGGTTGCACCAAAAATCCGGTCTCGTTCTCGATCACCATTTCCGGGATGCCGCCGATGTTCGTGGACACCACAGGCAACCCCGTCGCCATCGCTTCCATGATCACTGTAGGCAGATTGTCCATGCCGCCGTCGGGATCAATCACACTCGGTAGCACAAAAACGTTGGCCGCGGCCAGCCGTCGCCTGAGTTCCGTCTGTGGTTTTGCGCCTGCGAGCACAACAACGTTTTGTAGAGATAATTCGCCGATCTGCCGTTGAAGCTCGTTCTGAAGCGAACCTTCGCCGATGATTTCGCAGCGGAACGATTTCCCACGTTCCACGAGCAACGCGCAGATGCGAATCAAGTCGGCGAATCCTTTCTTGGAAATTAAACGACCGACTGCGATCACCAATGGCGGCGTCGATGAGAAATCGGCGTGGCCAAATTCCGAAAGATCAAGGCCGTTATAAATTCGATGAACGCGGTCGGCGCGATGGGGAAAGCGTTCGCGCAAAAATTGCGCTGCGTAATCTGTTTCAGTGACAATCGCGCGCGCCTTATCGACGAGTTTATCCAGTCCGATTTCGAACTGCCTCGGTGAGAAAATATCGTTCGCGTGCGCGGTGAAACTGAAACTGATGGAAAAGAATCGATTGATCCAGAAAGCAGTGCGCGCAGCCATGCCGGCGAAATGAGCATGCACATGGTTGATTCCCATTTGTTGCAATCGCAATCCAACAAAGATCGCCTGATAAAGCCGAAGGAAATCGCTGCGCCGTCCCCATTCATCGAGCGCAGCGATAATGTCCGGGTTGAGCTTCGCTTTTTTTGCCGCGCGTCGAACGGCTTCCAGCAGTTCCTTCTCGTCCGGGAGACATTGCACTCGTTCAACGATGCGCGTGTCCCAATCTTGTGGTGGTTCGCCTTTCGGGTTCCGAATTGAAAAGATTGGCGGTGCAATGTCCTGACGATCAAGCTCTGCCACTTCCCGGTAACAAAACGTTTGGCCAAACGATGGGAACCGCTCGAACAGGTAAGCGAAACGTGCCATTAGCAAAATAACGAATAACGAGTGACGAATGACGAACAAATCACGAAGCGCGAACGACGAATGGATACGTCGTCATCCCGAGCGCAGCGAAGTGGAGTCGAGAGATCCCGCGGCGAAATGGTAAGTTTATCATCGGGATTCCCCGACTTCGCTCGGAATGACAGGAATACACAGGCGCGCGATTGTTTTCGTCGATCAACTCCCGCCGCGCTTCACTGGAATCGGTTTCCCCGATTCGTCGACCGCAACCAGCGTAAATACACCATGCGTGACCCGTAGCTCTTCGCCGGTCATGTAACGGGTCACCCAAACTTCAACTGGAATGGTCATCGAAGTGCGCCCGATTTTCTCCACGTGCGCATAACACCTGACGGTGTCCCCCACTCTCACTGGTTGCAGAAATGACATTCCTTCCATAGCCGCAGTGACCACACGCGCTTGCGCAGTCTTCGCGGCAAGAATCCCGCTGCCCAAGTCCATCTGTGAGGTGACCCAGCCCCCGAAAATGTCGCCATTCGGGTTTGTGTCTTGCGGCATGGCGATAGTCTGGATCACCAGTTCACCTTTCGGTCGCTCGCTCATTTCGCCAATTTAGTCCGTCATTTCCAGTGAAGTCGAGAAATCCCGATGAAAAGGCGGATACTGTTGCCACGCGATCCTTCGACCCCTGAAAGCTTTCGGGGCTCAGAATGGTCCCCGACTGTTGCTCCATGTGTTTCTGTTCCAGCTCGAACGAGAAGATAGAGGAAGCGGAAGATTATAAAATCAGCATGCAATCGCCGTAACTGTAAAAGCGGTAGCGTTCACGTACCGCTTCGTTGTACGCATGAAGAATGAATTCCCGTCCAGCAAACGCACTCACCAGCATGAGTAAGGTCGAGCGCGGTAAATGAAAATTGGTCAACAGCGCGTCGACAACTCGAAACACAAACGGCGGGTAGACAAAAAGGTCGGTTTCGCCTGATTGCGGTTCAACGTGTCCCCTAACAAGTTTGTTTGTACGCGTGGCTGTTTCGAGAACTCGCACCGCAGTCGTTCCAACCGCTACGATTCGCTGCGCTTTGTTGATCGTATCCGCTGCTTTGCGCGAAATGGAGAAACGCTCCGCGTGCATTCGATGCCCGGCGATATCCTCGGAACGCACCGGGAGAAATGTCCCTGGCCCAACATGCAATGTTACGAACGTGTGCGGAATATCCTTCAGCAACTCGGAGGTGAAATGCAGTCCCGCCGTAGGCGCTGCGACCGCGCCCGGTTCACGAGCGAACACTGTCTGGTACCGCGCCGCGTCGGTTTCATCACTGGGCCGATTGAGATACGGCGGCAACGGCATGGAGCCACCAGCATAGACGTCAACCTCTTTGTCGAACACCACGATCCGCGAGCCGTCTCCGTCGACTTTTTGCACCCTCAAACAAATGTCATCGATACTGGCGGCCGCGCCGACGCGCATTTTTCGACCCGGTGTAAGCATGCACTTCCAAAGCTTTGGCCCCAGGCGTTCGAGGAACAAAAATTCCACCGCTCCATCATCGGAGAATCTTCGTGCTGCCAACACGCGCGTATCGTTCAACACAAGCAGGTCGCGCGGCCGTACGAATGCCGTTAAATCACAAAACTGCCGATGCTCAATCCTCTCGCGGGTGCGATCCAGAACCATCATCCGGGAATCCTGACGCCGCTCAAGCGGACGCTGTGCAATCAATTCCCGCGGCAGAACGTAATCATAATCGCTGAGTCGCGCGCTCATTCGTTTACCCCGAACATAACCATAACCGGCGCAGCTGCCCAAAACGCCGATGATCCCGGTTGCAGTGGCTGACAACCATGCGCGGAGGCACGGAGAGGCTGCGCCTTTTTGCGCTGAGACCGGCAGGGTGCCACCGCTACATAGACGCGACGAGGGCGTCGCGTTCTCACCCCGTGTTGCGGCGGCACACAAGCCACCAGGCGCCACACCTCGTAAAATAGGCGCTCGCGGCGTGCTCAACCGAAAAGGCGCAATTGATCTGTGGATCTGCGAAACGATTTGCACGAAAGGGTGGGCCGCGACCCGATTCCTGCGCGATGACACCCGATTTTGAACAGGGAGGCGATTTGTTCGGCGAAAATTCCTTCTCCCGTCATACGCTTGTGCCATTGCGAATTGTTTAACCGGTTTCCCCGCAGATGACGGATCCGCCCCAACACCTTCTCTTTTCGATCGGCGAAATGTTCGTCCAGCCAATGCTCAAACAACGGCGCTACAGCCCACGGCAGACGCACAATGGTGTACCCGGCAAACTGCGCGCCCGCTTTTGCGCAGGCATCGAGGATCTTTGGAACTTCATGATCAGTGAGTCCGGGTATGATTGGGGCGACCATTACGCCAACCGGAATTTTCGCTGCATGAAGTTGTGCGATCGCATCGAGCCGGCCTTGCGGCGAGGTTGTGCGCGGTTCGAGTATTTGCTGCAGACTTGAATCGAGCGAAGTGACTGAAATATTCACCGCTGCTCCATCGCACGCCGCGAGCTCACGCAAAATATCGATATCACGCGTGACCAGATGGTTCTTGGTAATAATCGCCACCGGATTGCGGAATCGCGCGAGCACATCGAGACAACCGCGCGTGATCCGCAGTTTTCGTTCTACCGGCTGATACGGATCGGTCACACCGCTCAGCACGAGCGTCTGCGGCTGCCACCGAGGCGATTCCAGCTCGCGACGCAGCAGCTCGGGCGCATTGGTTTTGACCATGATTTTACTTTCAAAATCGAGACCAGCAGAAAAGCCGAGATATTCGTGAGTAGGTCGCGCATAACAGTAAATGCAGCCGTGCTCGCAGCCGCGATACGGGTTCAAGCTCGTCTCAAATCCGACGTCCGGGCTGGTATTACGCGTGATGATTGTTCGGGTTCCGTCGCGAAAATATTGCGTCGCACGGCGGCGCGGTGTCTCATCGGAATCGCGATCGAGATCGACCACTTCCGGGTCGGTGAGATCAACATGCAGCTTTTCGAATCGATTGGCCGGACTCCAGGAGGCGCCCCTTCCTCGAATCGCCTCATGGCTCTGCGGTACTTCAACGATCACGGGCTTGAACTTACTGTTCATTAATGATGATAAGTTCACATGAACATATTGTTGTGTCGAGCAGATCTTGCGGTTCTCGCTATACTTGCACACTGATCACCGGTTACCGATCACTGATCACCAGTTTTCGGGACGGGTGGCAGAGCGGTTAATTGCGCCGGTGTTGAAAACCGGAAGGCCGAAAGGTCTCGTGAGTTCGAATCTCACCCCCCCTCCGCATCGCTGACTTCCCGCACTCATGGAGAGCTTATACACGCCGACGGAGTTAACTCATCGATACCTTCACGTCGGACGATGACAGCATGTGCTTAACGGGAATCTTGTTTGCGAGGGCGCCTTCTGAGTAGCCGACCGTGACGGCCAATGGAATTTTTCTATTACCACGGCTTCCGGTACACGGCCGCAGAACCGGTGAAGTTGAGTGTATTTGCCGCGATATCATGCCGTGGCTTATTTCTTTCTTATTATGCCTTCGGCGAGATCGTTGCAGTTCGTAGTGGGCGCCACCTGTCTCTTCGCAGTATCGCTAGCCTCGCAGTCGTTACTCAAGCAACAGACACTAAGTGACGGCGTTGTGGTTCAGATAATCGGTGGAGGCGATCGCCAAGGCTTAAGAATCATGCGGAATGGCAGGAAAATTTATAAAAACATGCTCAACAACGGCACGATTACACTAATGTGCGTCCGGGCATCCGAGGACGGCAACCGTTACAACGTCGCTGTACGTTTTGGTCCCGCTGGCAATTTTTACAAGGCGTACGCGATTGTTGGGAACAGGGTGTTTCCATCGCCGAAATATCGAAATACGGCGAGCGGTCATAAAAACGTACCTGCAGATTGGAGCACGCCAGACCGATTAGAGATCAAGGGCACGCAGCCGAATACACTTTCCTTCGATCCGGCGACAGAAAAATGGCATTTGGCAAAGGGCATTATTCTAGATTGACAGACCGTCCGAATCGCCGCATGGCTCTGCGGTATTTCAACGAGGACGGGCTTGAACTTTCTGTTCATTGATGATGATAAGCTCACGTGAACGTATTGCTGGGTCGAGCAAATCTTCAGGTTCCTGCTATACTTGCACACTGATCACCGGTTACGGATCACTGATCACCAGTTTTCCGGAGGGGTGGCAGAGCGGTTGATTGCGCCGGTCTTGAAAACCGGAAGGCCGAAAGGTCTCGTGAGTTCGAATCTCACCCCCTCCGCCACACTTTTCGTCAGAGTTGGCGCGTCTCTTAAAACTGGAAGCGGTCGACGATAAGTGTTGACACTTCATATCGCGATTTGGCAGAGTCGCGCTCGCGCGAAGTCCGGTGGGCGTCTCCCTGACAAGTCGAATGCAACGCAAGAACGCACTTCAATCCTCCTGATATGAAAAAAACATTCCTTCTACGCTTGCTCCTGGTTACTTGCTGCGCGGGCGCTACCAGTTTCATCGCCACGGCTACAACTGAACCGGGCCTGACTAACATCAGCACACGCGCCTTCGTCCAGACTGGCGACAACGTGGTGATCGGCGGATTCATTATCGAACGAGCACCGCCAGATTTTTCGCCAGCGCCGCCAAAGAGAGTTCTCATTCGGGCGATTGGGCCTGACCTCAGCCAATATGGCATTCCCAATCCATTGGCCAATCCGACGCTGGAGCTATATGACGGAACGGGAGCGTTGATTGCCTCTAATAACAACTGGTCGACGACGATCATCGGTGGGGTTATCACCGGTAGCCAAGTCCACGACATTCAAGCCAGCGGCTACGCTCCGGCCAATCCCTTTGATTCAGCGATCATCGCGGATCTGCCAACAGGCAACTACACTGCGATTGTTCGTGGTGTAGACAACATGACCGGGGTTGCCCTCGTGGAAGTGTACGATCTTGGTGCGGAAACTAGTTTAGTCCTAGGCGATCTCAGTACTCGCGGTTATGTCCAGACCGGTGACAACGTGATGATTGGCGGTTTCATTGTTCCCGGCACTAAACCAACAGGAATCATTTTGCGCGCCATTGGCCCTGAGCTCAGCAAATATGGTATTCCCAATGTACTGGCCGATCCGACGCTGGAACTCTACGACAGCGCGGGAGCTTTGATTGCTTCGAACGACAACTGGCAGCAGACGGCGGTCGGCGGGATTGTCGTCGCCAACCAGGTGGATGATATCCTCAAGAGCGGATTAGCTCCCGGTGACCACCACGAGTCGGTGATTAACGCGACCCTGGTACCTGGTACTTACACCGCGATCGTACGCGGTGTAAACGATACCACCGGCGTTGCTCTCCTGGCGGGTCGTCGCACAGGTCCCACCTATGCCTGGACAGGTGCGGCCGATAGTCATTGGGAGAATCCCGCGAATTGGAAGCCCAACGGTGTTCCTGAAAAGGGGGACTTTGCTGCCGTTGCATCGGGCACGTCTAATTCACCGGAAATCTCAGTGCCGCACATTGACGACGTGCAAATCACGCTTGGGAACTCCGACGGCGGCTCAGTTAGTTTGGATGCCTCGTCAGTAACGTTCGCCGAAGCCGGCCTCACCGTCACGGGCCGCGGTTTGGGCGGGTCTCCAGTTAATGCCATGCTATCCTGTCAGGGCAACGTAACCTTCGCTCTTGCCGGAAAAATCGAAGAGAGAAAAGGAGTTAATGGGATCATCACGGTGGAGGCGATGGGCGGCCGCCTAACAATTGATGCAGGAGACGGTACGTTCACCATCACAAATGTTGGCGGAGCTGAGGAGCTTGGCACCGTCGAGTGTTCAAACAGCAACGTCACGCCCGAGTTCAAAGCCTTGGTCACCCAGGAAAGCTCTTTGATTTTCAAGGGGCAAAAGATTGTTACAAAAAGAGTCGATACAAACCAGGGCACCATTGTTCCAATCATTCAAATCGAAGGGGCAGTCGACATAGTGGAAGGTGTAACGCTTGCCGGCGACGGTATTCTCAGTGTCGATTCTGGCGGGCATCTCTCCATTCAAGGCGCCGTCGAGTCCTGCGAGCGAATCGTTTTCGGCGACGGTACCGGCCGGGTTTCGATCGGCAACCCCACAGCGTTTCTTGGAACAGTTGGATTTCCCCAGGTGGCAGGTGCCCGAGTGGATTTTCCGGGCATCCGAGCTCAATCCGTGCGGGTAGACACTTCGAGCCATCCTCAAGTACTCAAGCTGTATGCGGGCCCAAATCACACGGGCGACATTCTTGCTTACATTAATGTTGAGGCCATTAATCAGGACAGCCTGCTCCCATCCGGCCTGTCCTTAAGGGGAGACGATTTCGTTCTCACTAGCGACCGAAAAGAGGGCACGCTCATGACCTACTTACCGCGGGGCACACTTCAGTTGCAACAGTCGATGCCTGTACCGTTAGTCGCGTTTAGAAATACCAAGGTGCCGCTGCAGACGATTTTTTCCCAGTCGTTCGGCACTTCGACTCCTGGATTTTATAACATCACGCTGTTGCCTACCAGGCATCCGAAAAACACTAGCAACGACTTCAAATACTGGGGCAACGCTCCCAAAGGCGTGCAGGTTCCCCCCGAGTGGTTTGTAAATGGCAAGAAGATACACAAGAGTCATACCGTTACCCGCACGGATCACGTTGAGCTGCTGGTTGGAAATAACATCTCTTTGCCGGCTCAATTCGAAGCTCAGGTTACGCGAGCTACCTCGGGTCCGGAGTCGGAGATCGTCACCTATAGTGTGTGGACTGTTGATCCGCGCGTTGCGAGGGGTGTGGGATCGACACCAGGCAAACCCACACCGGATGATAGCATCGCCGCAGCTCACAGCTTTGACAGCGTCTTTCCAGATGTTCCGAATACAAATCTTTGCAATTGGATAGCCGACAACGTGGCTGCCGCCGCCGGCGCGGCGGTTCCTCTACCGGACGCAGAAGGCGACCCAACGGACAACGTTCCGGGAGGCTTCTGGCGAATTGCCTATACGGGCACCGGCCCCAACCCGGTCAAGAATTGGTTCAGGTTAGTGATGCCCGGCGACTTTATTCGAATGCGACACTTGTATGGCGGCTTTCATACCACGACTGCGTTGAGTCGTCAGCAGCCTGACGGCACAATAACTGTGTACAGCAATGGCGGCGGCCCCTTGATTGGCATTCACCCATCGACCGTCGAGACGAGTACAAACCCGGCTAGCATCACGATTTATCGACTTGACCCGAAGCAGCAGTATCTGATTCTCGGCAGTAGCCTGGGAGAAGTGATCCAGGGCAGCGTCTATAACAATCTTTTCAGCCCTGGTGGCGGAACCGATGTCATCATAGCGGGGCCTAACAACAATGAAATTCAGGATACCACGTCTAATCTGGATGGTATTACGGTCAGAAACTTTCACTCCGGCGATATATTGAACTTCACGAATCTGGATCCGAATGGAACAACGGCGCAATATGATGTTGCCAGCGCGATGCTAAGTGTCTCCCGTTCCAACCACCAGGTAGCGTCAGTAAAATTGCCTGGGTTGCCTGCGAATGCGCTGTTCTCGGTTACATCCAATCCTGGCGGCGGCTCGAACATCACCCTTTTACCCTGATTGGACTGCGCGCCTTTCGCGTTGCAATGGAGGGCGGAGCTCCGCGACGCTGGAACGAATAACGTCGCTAATCAGAGAGCTCGCGGAGCTCGCCCCTCCACTCGTTTGTCAGCGCCCCTGGCGTTGTTCACTTGTCCTGGAAAAACGCCAAAATAATCTCAGAAATACTGATTACGATCTTCGGGCAAGTCGTTGTATTCACCGTAAACGGAACATGCATATCGAAAACTATTGTAGGCCCCATGTGCGGCCACAGCACCACCCACGAAGATTATAAATCCTGCTATCGGCGCTCGCAGAAGCAATATCAATCCGAGCGGGATCAATAGCGCTGCCGCAATAGTTTGACGCCAGGCGTGACGGGTGAATTCGCGCCGGTAGTAGGATGCCTTCATTGCGCATTCCTGTGCGACTCGCTTTGCTTTGATTACTACAGGTTCACTTGTCATACATAGCCGCCGTTGTCTTCCCCTCGGTCACAAGTAGATAGCGGGTCAGATATCCTATACGGAAACAGAGGAACGAAGTTTCGCCGCAAGCCCAGAATTCACGGTTTAGCGGCTCTAAGAAATTCGTGCTCGAACAAGCGGCCCCTCGAATCGTCCGCTGAGTCTAACGTCTTCAGCGATCCGATCCTACGATTGATGAGAACGAGTCGGCCGCGACACGAAGCGGACCACGACCAGGGCGGATAAAATGCCCAAAACCGCAGCGCAAACGACATCGGACAGGTAGTGCGCGCCGAGATACATCCGTGAGAAACCGATCAAAATCGGAATTGGAAGGCTAGCAAGGCCGACACGCCGGCGGGTGATAAGCAGAACGCCAAAGAACGCGGTCGAAGCTCCAACATGCCCGGATGGAAACGAGTGATATTTTGAGCTGAAACGCGGGCCTCCCCATCGTGTTTCGGTTTGCACTGACGGACGGGCGCGGGGGACGGTGCGTTTGATGACCGTTCCAGCCACACCTGCCAGCATCATGGCTAACAGCATGGCCAGGAAAATTCGTGTCCATTGCTGGTCGCCGCGGCGCCACGCCACGGCCAGAAGAAGTAATCCTGCTGCCGCATGCAATGGCCAGTCGCCTAACAAGCTGACGTAACGCATGAAAGCGCGCATGGCCGCGTTTTGATGCTGCATCATGAAGTCGCGCACGTTGTCGTCGAAATGAAACGACAATGCGATCGCCGTCGCCGCGATGATGATCCCGATCAGCCAATAAAAAACGGCGGAGTACTTCACAAATCCGTTCCCAATCTCACGAATAACTTGTCATGTCGAGCGTAGTCGAGACATCCCGTGATGTGATGATTGCATTCTGCCACGGGATTGAAAGCCTGGCCTTGCCCCGAACCCTTTCGGGGCTGCGTTGCAGCCTCGACTTCGCTCCGAATGACCGTTATGAGATGCTGCGAGCACATTGAAATCTGAACCGGCAAAATACGCGATTTTATTTTTGGGTTGCGTAATTTTTCACATTCTCGGGACATGGATGCTGCCGCTGATCGATCGCGACGAACCGCGCTTCGCTGAAGCATCGCGCGAGATGATCCAGCGCGGTGACTACGTCGTTCCCTACTTCAACAATCAGCTCCGGCTCGACAAGCCTCCCCTCACCTACTGGGCGCAGGTGGCAAGCTATCATGTCTTTGGCGAAAACGATTTCGCAGCGCGTTTTCCGTCTGCGATTGCGGCTGCGCTCCTCGCGGTGACGATTCCGTTCCATGGTTTGCGGCTGGGCGGGGAACGCATTGGCTGGCGGGCAGCCATCATATTCACACTTTGTTTGCAAACGTTCATCCATGGGAAAGCCGCAGTGGCCGACATGTGGCTGGCGTTGTTCGTAAGTACCGCTCAT
>JAICUQ010000213.1 GCA_025935755.1 Chthoniobacterales bacterium
GGGATTGGATTCGTACCGTACAGTCCTTTGGGACGCGGATTTCTCACCGGCAAAATGAGCGAAAACACCGCGTTTGAGAGCGGCGATTTCCGTAACACACTTCCCCGGTTCACGCCCGAGGCCCGCAAAGCTAATCAGGCGCTGGTTGATTTGTTAGGCGAGATCGCCACACGAAAGAAGGCAACGCCCGCCCAGATTGCATTGGCATGGTTGTTGGCGCAAAAACCATTCATCGTTCCGATCCCCGGAACAACAAAACGAAACCGATTGGAGGAGAATCTTGGAGCAGTCGAGATCGACTTGACGCAAGATGATCTGCGCGACATTGAAAGCGCTGCTTCACAAATCGAAGTACAAGGAGCTCGGTATCCCGAGCACCTGGAGCAAATGACAGGACGATAGAGCCGAACAATATCCTTCTCGTCCTCCTCGTCGTACTCGTACTCGTGGTCGAAAAAAAAGATTGATCGAGGACGAGGACGACGACGAGAACGATAATCCACAGAATCCTTATGTTTCCATGCGACCTCTGTGTTCTCTGGGACTGAAATAATGAGCTTCAATTAGCGCAAAGCCGAGATGATCTCAGCCGCAGCGCGCTCACCCGTTTCGACTGCGCCTTCGAGATAACCTTGAGCGTCGATAGAAGTGTGTTCGCCGCAGAAATGAACGCCGTTTTGCGGTTCTCGTTCGATCCCAGCAAAGCGGGTATATTGCCCGACCTTCCAGTAACTGTAACTGCCGAGACTGTAAGGATTGCCGGCCCACCAATCGACTGTGGCGAGTCCATTCCATTGTGAGCTCAATCCCGGCAGCACAGGCTCGATCTGCGTAAGGAAATCGGCAGCGTGCTCTTCCGGAGTGCCGGTGGCAAACGCATCGGCAGCCGCGCCACCGGTGTAATTGACGAGAATTCCCGCACTCCCAGGCTGGCTGCGGGTGACGTCCCAAGTCGCTTGATAACCGCGATCGGAGTATGTCTCACCGTTGCAACGGAGGGGAGCCCAGGTACGAGAGTTGAACTGGACATTAAGCTTGGAGTTGGAACCCATCGCGAGTTCCTGGATCGCGATCATTTTCAGTTCGCTGAACTCAGCTTGTGTCAGATCGACCGAATTCTTCAACATCGAGAATGGCAATGCGAGTACGACACGATCCGCTGTTACATCAGTAAATTGATCGCTGGTTTGAAATGAGAGCGTGTACGTGCCATCGGGATTCCGGCGGAGCGCTGCAAGAGCCTGGCCCATATTGATCTGGGGGCCTAACAAGCTGGCAAGCCGCGCGACCACCTGGTCGTTTCCGCCGCGCACGTGGTATTTCTCGTTAGACTGGCCAAAGAGCGTGAACTGGCCGGGACTGTTGTATCCGAGCAGATAAATGAGGTTCAGCGCGCTTTGGACGTCGCATTCCGCGCCGTACTCGATCGTGTAAGCCACCTCAAGCAACTGGCCAAGAGGCGAATCTAAGCCGCCGGGAACAGTCTGATCAATCCAGTCGCTGACCGACATCTGATCGAGTTGTGCACCTCGCGCGGTGTAACTGTTATAAAGCGTCGGATAGCCTGCCTGTATGAGATCGCGATGAAGCGGTTGCCAGATCCGCTTCAAATCACGAACCGCATCGCGGTAGAAATAGGCAGCGCCATCAAAGTCCAGGAAGATCGTCGAACCGTTTGGCTCCGCTGCGAGCAAATTATCCAGTGGAAGACCGAGTTCCTGTGCCAGGTGGCGAATTGTTGTATGGGCCTGATCGATCAGTTCTCCGCCGTGTTCTGCAATGTGTCCGTGAGCAAAATCGCTCCGCCGTGACCAACAACGTCCCCCCAGACGCGTGTTTGCTTCGTAAACTGTGGCGATGATGCCACGACGCTTCAGACGATAAGCACAAGTCAATCCAGCCAGACCCGCACCGACCACAACGACTCGCGCGGCGGTTTTAACTGACCGATCACCGAAAAGCGATGTCGGCAACGCCAGTCCTGCGCCAGTCGCGGAAATCGTTCGAACAAACTTACGTCGCGACATGGCCGAAGAGTCCGTGGTCGAATCCCATTTGTCGGATTGAGCGGCCGTCGACGCGGCGTGGCGAAGGAGTTTAGCAAGAGGTGTGTGCGCCATAAAAATCAGTGAGTTTCGCGGCGATCGTATGGTTTTGCCCGACGCACTTCAATGCGGCGTTTGCGAAAGCTGTTCTTTGTTAGTCTCCGATTATCTTAACCAGAACTCGTTTGCGCCGTCTTCCGTCGAATTCTCCGTAGAAGATTTGTTCCCACGGCCCGAAATCGAGTTTGCCCTTGGTGATCGCGACGACAACTTCGCGGCCCATGATCTGGCGCTTGAGATGGGCGTCTGCGTTGTCTTCGCCTGTCTGATTGTGTCGATAGGCGCTCGTCGGAGCATGTGGAGCGAGTTTTTCCAGCCACCCCTCATAATCGTGATGCAATCCCGCTTCATCGTCGTTGATGAACACCGATGCGGTAATGTGCATCGCGTTAACCAGACAAAGGCCCTCGGCTATACCGCTTCGCTGAACCAACTCCCCGATTTTCGGTGTGATATTGATGAACCCGCGTCGATGCGGCACTTCAAACCAAAGATGTTCTGTGAGCGATTTCACCTGTGATGTACGCGCGAAAGTGAATCACAAGATGCGCGGGTCTGCACGGGAAGAAAAGCCGCGAATTTCTTGCCCACAAGCTGATACTGCGGAAAGTGAGATGGCGGCCGTTTTCTGGTGCGCCACACGCAATGTCCGGCCTTAAAACTTCACCGACTTTACTTGGCGATTTTCGAACCGACTCGCGCATGCTCGTTCTTATTGGCCTGGCATTGCCGGTGGGCGCGATCAGCGCTGTTGTCGCAAAAGTACTGCTTTGGCTAATTGCCGTAATTACCAATTTCGTTTTCTTCCAGCAATTTTCATCCGAACTCGGTTCGTTACAGCACAATCATCTTGGAGCGTGGGTCATTCTTGCGCCGGTTGCGGGTGCACTCGTGATTGGCCTGATGGCTCGCTTCGGATCGGAAAAGATCCGCGGCCACGGCATCCCGGAAGCTTTGGAAGCGATCTTACTCGGTGGCAGTTCTATCGAACCCAAAGTTGCGCTGCTTAAACCGATTTCGTCGGCGATCTCGATCGGAACGGGTGGCCCTTTCGGCGCGGAGGGTCCCATTATCATGACGGGCGGCGCGTTCGGATCGATCCTGGCACAACTGTTTCACCTCACTTCAGCGGAACGAAAAACGTTGCTGGTCGCGGGTGCTGCTGGTGGAATGGCGGCCGTCTTTTCAACACCCATCGCGGCGACATTGCTTGCGGTTGAGCTTCTCCTTTTTGAATGGCGCCCGCGCAGTTTCATACCGGTAGCAACGGCATCGGTGGTGGCGTGGCTTTTACGTGCTCCTCTCATCGGCGTCGGCCCGATTTTTCCAGTGGCGCCGCATGATTCGTTAGGCTGGCAAGCCATATTGATCGCGGTGATCATCGGTATTGCGACCGGATTCGGTTCCGGTTTGCTGACCGCGCTGGTGTATCGATGTGAAGACGCATTTTTGAAACTGCCGATCCACTGGATGTGGTGGCCGGCCATCGGTGCAGTCTTCGTCGGTATTGGCGGTTGGATTGATCCACGCGTGCTGGGTGTGGGGTACGATCTGATCCATGGCCTTTTGCGAGGAGAAATCCTCGGGCCGGCGCTGATCGGATTATTGATCGGGAAGTCGTTAGTCTGGTCCATCGCGCTTGGCTCGGGGACATCGGGTGGTGTGCTGGCGCCCCTGTTAATCATTGGCGGCGCGCTGGGTGCCGGCCTCGGGCAATTCTTCCATCTCGGAGACGTCGGTCTATGGGCGGGAGTAGGAATGGCTGCGATGATGAGCGGGACCATGCGATCGCCTTTAACGGGAATGTTCTTCCTTCTGGAGCTCACACACGATTTGAAGGCTTTGCCTGCGTTCCTATGCGGTTCGGTTGCCGCGCTTGCAGTGACGGTGCTTCTCTTGCGCCGTTCCATTCTCACCGAGAAACTCGCGCGCCGCGGTCAACATATTGCCCGAGAGTACAGCGTGGATCTGTTTGAACTGATGCGTGTGGGCGATGTGATGGATAAGGATGTGCCGCTGATTCCCGCGACGACACCATTACAGCGGTTCTCAGCACGCGTGGCCAGCGGGGACCCGCTGATTTGCACCCGGCAGGGGACTTTGCTGGGTGACGAAGGTGGCGACTTGGTGGGAATCATCACTCGAGGCGATGTGGTGCGAGCATTCGAGCGTTCCGGCGATCCAAGCGTGACTGTTCTCGATGTAGGTTCGACCAAACTGATTGTCGCGTATGAAGACGAAACATTACACGACGCCATTGCGCGAATGCTCAGGCACGATGTTGGACGTCTGCCTGTGGTAGATCGCACCAATGAGAAAAGAGTTATCGGATATCTCGGCCGCGCGAGTATCATGACCGCGCGCGAGCGTTATCATCGCGATGAGCAATTGCGCGAGCGCGGAATTCGCAAGCCTGACTTAGTTGAGGTCGAGAGCGCCTGACGTCACTTGAGTGA
>JAICUQ010000220.1 GCA_025935755.1 Chthoniobacterales bacterium
AATTAGAGGGCTCGCGCAGCTCGCCGCCAGTGATTGGTCAGCATCCCTGAACCTCCGCAAAACTAATCAAATGACAGGTGTAGCTTCGGTTTCAAAAGCGATACGTGGACTGACTAATCCGCAGATGTAGCCGCCTCGCTTTGAAAGCCCGGCCTCGCCCCGAAAGCGTTCGGGGCTGTGTTACGGGCCGAGGCGTTGCTGTGGCGTAATTCGTTTGCACGGCGACAGAGCGCCGTGGCTACAACCCTGTTCACGGCACTCTCAGCGTCCCTGCGCTTTTCGGGCAGGTGTTGTCTGCGCTTGTGGCCTGGGTTGGCGGGGTGCGGCGCTATCGCGATAAAACAATACGCCGTGTGCACGCAGATTGCTGACGAGCGCGTGCAGATCGTTCGCCAGTTGTTGATCGTTCAGCAGTGTCGCTACCAAACCTTTTCCCTGGGTAGCGCTGCGCAATGCTTTGCGCGCATCAGCAATCGCACTCTGCAAGCCGTCAGCGGCTTTCTTCGCGGAAGCCATCGCGGAATCGGCCTGGTCAATCACACCGTCCAGTTTTTTGGATGATTCTGCCAACGCGCTGGTGGCCTCGTTCAAGTGTTCCATGCTCGCTTTCAGGTTTTCCATGTTCTCAGGTGAAAGCGTTTCCTCGTTTAACTTTCTCACGGTGGTGCGCACATCACCCACCAGCTGGTTACCCTGCTTGGTGAGATCATCGAAACCAGATTCGCGCGTGCCATCGATGGTTGATTCTTTCGCGATGTAGCCGCTTGGCTGGCCTTTTGGCGGGGTAACCGTGACAAAGCGGTCACCCAGGAGCCCTGAACTGCCGACTGTGAATTTGCTGCCCAGAGGAATTTTTACGTAATCATATATCCGCAACGGCACGATGACTCCCGGTGCATCGCGGACAAGACGCGGACCGCCGGAGACCCGGCCGATCCTCGCGCCAGCGAGCAAAACGTCCGAACCTTTAAGCAGGCCACTTGCGTCCTCGAATTTGACGTTGAGCTGGTAGTAAGTCTTAACCCCCTCGCCCAGCCGTCCGAACTTCACGACTAATCCAGCCAAAGCCGCGCATCCGAGAAAAACGAATATCCCGACCTTGAATTCCAAACCTCTTTCGTGCCGATTCATTTTGGGCCAAATACTGTCGATCTTGCGGTCAGTTTCGCAAGGTAGCGGCCATCCAGGTTAACCGGCTCGGACGCCGGTTCGAAAGATCAAAGGCAATCCGCCCTGCCTTCAGAACGCCCAAGGAGAAAATCCTGGATCAGACGATCTTTCGATTTTTGAAGCTCATCGGGGGTTCCGTGAAAATAGACATGGCCCTCGTGCAAATACGCGATGCGATCGGCCACATCGAATGCGCTTTTCATGTCGTGCGTGACAACCAGGCTGGTGATTCCGAATTGTCTCTGCAATCGCCGGATCAAATGGTTGATGCTGTCCGCGACCACCGGATCGAGTCCCGCCGTCGGCTCGTCGTACAACACGCATGAGGGTTGCCGAATGATGGCGCGCGCGAGGCCAACGCGTTTCTTCATTCCCCCGCTCAAACTTTCCGGCATTTTTTCTTCCTGCCCCTCCATCTCCATGACCTCGAGCATTTGCGCGACTTTTGCGCTCAGAACTTTCGGATCACGTTCGCCGGCTTCACGCAATGGAAACGCAATGTTTTCCGCGACGGTCATCGAATCGAATAGCGCACCGCTTTGGAAAAGTATGCCGACCTTTTCCCGGATCGCGGCGAGTTGGCGTTCTTTCATTCCGATAATGTTTTGACCATGGATCAAAATCTCACCGGAATCGGGCTCCATTAATCCGATCAAATGTTTCAGCAAAACGCTTTTGCCGCCGCCGCTGCGTCCGATCAACGCCAGAGTCTCACCGGTGCAGATTTCGAGATCGACGCCGCGCAGGATTTCCTGTTGCCCGATTTTTTTCCTGAGCGAACGGACCGAGATCATCGGCGCCGAGTTGCCGGAAACTAAGTTCGGCTTGGTCTGCGGCTCGGGAGATGGCGGGGCTTCAATCATCGCAAAGATCAATGTTGCGGGGGCTAATGTACCACAAGCCAGCCAGTAATCTCATTCTGAACGGGGCGAAGATCTCTGGAATGCGTTACTGATGGCCTGCAGGGAAAATGATGTTCAAGCCCATCGTAAGGAAGAAATTCACGATCAACACGGCAAGCGACGAGTTCACGACAGCTTCTGTGGTTGCCCGGCCAACGCCGACTGCGCCTTCGCGCGCGGTGAGACCTTTGTGGCAGCTGATGAATACAATCAACAGCGCAAACACGCACGCCTTTGTCATCGCCATGATGATGTCCCTCGGACGAGTCCAGCGGACCATATTCGCGACATAGTACGGACCGTTCACGTCGAGGAGATACACCGCCACGAAATATCCAGCCACGACGCCGAACGCGATACATTCCGCGACCAACAACGGCATCGACACGATCATCGCCAGCGTCCGCGGCACTACGAGATAATCGATCGGATAAACAGCCAGCGCGCGCAGCGCATCGATCTGCTCGGTTACTTTCATCGTGCCAATCTCAGCGGACATGGCCGCCCCGACACGACCCGTGACCATCAACGCAGTTAACACCGGGGCCAGCTCACGGCACAAGGAGACTGAAACTACCGCGCCCACCGCTGATCCCATTCCTAATTTGTTGAATTGAAAAAATGCCTGCGCAGAAAACACTGCGCCGGTAAATCCCCCCGTGATGATCACCAGCACTTGAGACAGTAAGCCGATCTCGACGACTTGATTGAGAAATAATTTCCAGCGGAGTCGATGGGTGAAGATTGATCTGAACGTATCACCGGCGAGCAGGATCAGTTCGCCGAGATATTGGAATAATGCGAGCAGCGGCGCGCCGAGTGCGCTAAAGAAGCGGACCATGATGGAAAGGCCTAGACGCTCAGCCGCTCGGTTTTTGTTCGTGAGTGCAGCTCGGGCGGAATTGTGCCGATAATGAGCGGCTCAAGGCTGAGTTTAAGAAAAATGCTGCGAATTTCGCGAATGCTTAAAGTCGGTTCGTCGAACTCGAGGTAAACAATGTCGTGATTTGTGTCCACCTTGTAACGGAGGCCGGCGATTTCTACCAGCTGCCGATCCAGTTCCAGGATCTTTCCCATCTCACGTAAGCCGCGCGCATAGATCTCAACTTCGAACATGGTGCCCGAATCTTAGCTGGCCGTTTGTAGCCATGCAATCCATCTCGCACGGGAAATGACGCCGGGCTTTCCGTGCCACGTTGCAATTGCGCCGGGCGCAAAGCTGCGTAAATGATGCCCGTCAACCGATGAGACGCGCCGCACGGTATTTTCTGACTTCGAATGTGGTGCTCGGCGCATTGTTATTCGCGGGTTGCAACACCGTTCCCATGGGGATTCAGCAGGCGCGGGTGGAGATGGCGCAGCACATCGCATCCGAAACGCCCGGCGACTATTATATCGGGAGGCGTTACTACAAGCCCGATTACAAATTCTGGGGTTACGTTCGCAAACCGGGACAGCCATGGAGCTCAGCCGAGATGGTAATGCTCAATGAAAAAGAGAAACTTGCCCCCGACCGTGAACGTCTCGAATTCGGCAGCGACAACAATTACGAATACAAACTCTATGGCTATTTCAGTGGCGATAAAGTCTACGAGCCCGCGAGCAACGGGATTTATCCGGAGTTCGTCCTGAAAGGATACGAACTCATCTCTACGAATCCGCCGCCGATCTTCAGAAGCCAGATGAGCGGCCACGCTAGCCCGACCGACTTGCGATACGTTGTCGAGAAACCGGAATGAGCGAGGCGGAGCGAAGCAAAATCGAGGAATCCCGCAGCAATATTTCAACGCCTTCGCCGCGGCGTGGAAAGCCTGGCCTCGCCGCGTCGCGCGGCGGCGACGCAGTCTCGACTCCGCTCGGAATGACACGCGATCCTCTTGCCGAGGAATTTTTGCGCTATCTCTCAAACGAGCGAAACGCGTCCCCTCGCACGCTAAAGGCGTATCGGCATGCGTTGGCAAGTTTCCGCGCGGAAAACAAAACGTCATGGAAAAAATCCACAGCTGACGATTTCCGGAATCATCTCTTTGCCATAATGAAACGCGGATGCGCGCGTTCGTACGTGCGACTGCAATTCTCAGCGCTGCGCACCTTCTATCAGTTTCTCGCCGCCCGGAAACGGCTGCGACATAATCCGGTCCGGGA
>JAICUQ010000144.1 GCA_025935755.1 Chthoniobacterales bacterium
ATCTTGCCTGCGAGCCGCGCCTTGGCTGCGCTTGCGATGTCACGTGCACGAGCCACTTGTTCGCGCGTAGGAAGTAACGCGGCACGATTGCGAAACGCCCACCCGTAAAACTGCACGTTAGCCAGCTCGACTCGTTGGGCGTCGAGAGCTTCCGTTAGGCCAATCATTTGCGAGAGTCGGTCGATGTTTTGCCTGTGAATCACGAAATTGAGACTCAGTGGAATTCCGACTGAACGAATTTGCCCGGCGACTCTGAGCTTATGCTCATGCGCGCGGGTACCGGCGATTTGGTCGGCCAGGCTTGATTTATCCGACTGAAAACTCAGTTGAATCGAATCCAATCCGGCATCTCGCAACTGGCGAACCCGATCTTCGTCCAAGCCGATGCCGCTGGTGATGAGATTGGTATAACACTTTGCGTCGCGCGCCTCGCGAATCAGTTCGACCAGATCTCGCCGGGCAAGTGGTTCGCCTCCCGAAAAACCGATTTGCAGAACGCCGAGCGCGGCGGCTTCACGAATGACTCGTTTCCACTCTTCCGTCGTGAGCTCACCATTGGTCGCTGTAGCGTGCGCTGTCCCCAGCGCAGTGGCTTTGAGTTGTTTTCCGCTGCGGACAGCGGACTCTACAGTCACAGGGTTCGAGCAATACGGGCAATGCAGCGGGCAGCGGTACGTGATTTCTGCGAGTAATGCGTATGGGCGCGGATTCATACCGAACGTTCAGTCCTTGACGAAATCATTTTGCACGAAGTGCTTTGGAGTAAACTGGCCGCCGCAGCTTCGCACAGTGATGCGGGGTTACGCATAACCTCGCCTCGAAAGCGACACGAGGACGTGTCGCACTCCAAAAGCTTTGCGAAACGGAGGCATGTCATCACGTGAATTCGATCAGTTTGCGGCGTTTCAAATCCGACAAGGTTTCACGTACATCCGCGGTAAGCGCGTGAGCGTCTGCTTCATATTGTTCAGCTAATTCACCAACGATCTCGCCCAACGTTCGTCCGTCGCAGCGGGAAAGGATTTCGTGCGCGGTTTCGTTTAATTCGACAACACCTTCGGGGTAAAGCAGGACGCTTTGACGCTTCGTTGAATCGGCCTGTAACCGAACGCCTTTGGCCAGGCGCGGCCGCACCGAATCAGAAATCGCTGCGCCCATCCTAACGACGCCTTCGCAGCTGTCGAGTTTCCCAGTGTTGGGACGGCTTGGAAGCCGTTCCTCCTTGCCGCCGTAAGCGTGATGAATCGTGTCGAGCATGGACCAAAGCACATCACATTTAAATTCCAGCGCACGAACGGCATCCCGCTGAAGCTCAGGCGTGTTGCAATATTCCAATGTAATTGCGAGCGCCTCGTTGGAATCGCGTCGTGCCTGCGTGAGGCGACGCCGAAAATAATCCAGTCCGCGAGAATCAATCCATTGATAAAATTTTTCGAAAGCTGTAAGCCGGGTTGCCATCAGATCCGGCGCGAAAAGCTCGGTTAGCGACGACGCGATGGCGATTGGCCATGGCTGACTGCGCGCGAAATTCACGTACGCATCAACCGCGAATCGAACTCCAGGCAGCAGACGGCGATTATCGAGTAGCTCGTCACGCGATATCCCACAGGCTTCGCCAAGCCGCAGCCACGCTTCGATTCCGCCTTCGTTCGCTGCAGTGTGCCCTGTCCCCAGTGCATTTGGCGCCTCGGATTCTCCGCTGAGGACAGCGGACTCTACATTTTCATGCGAAACGCCGTCGTGATCGAGAATGCGATGAATCCAAGCGCGCCGCACTTCGCGCATCTGGCAGTTAGCGAGAATCGCGGCGTCTTTGATTGGAATGTTCCGCTGATAATAGAAGCGGTTCGCGACCCAGCCACGTAGCGCTTCCGGTGAAAGCCGGCCTTCGTTCATCGCCACATGGAACGGGTGTTTATCGTGATAAGCGCGCTCGCCGATGGCGCGCAATTTTTCGACGAATGTTTCCCGATCCCAGAGTCCTGCGGTCATAAGAGAATTTCTACAAACATTTCACGTTGTCATTCTGAGCGAAGCGAAGCTGCAACGCAGCCCGAAATGTTTCGGAGCGAGGCCAGGCTTTCAATCTCGGATCAATTTGGGACGGATTACCTGGAATAGACCAGAGATGTTTAAAAGCCTGCCCCATGCTTCGCATTTCGTTGCAGCACTTCGCTCAACATGACAGCTCTTCTTACAAGACAATCTCTAATCCATCGCGCCCGACCTCGATTTCAGCCTGATCTAGTTGTCTGCGTTCCGCAGACCCCGGCATGAGGATCGGGTTTGTGTTGTTAATGTGCGTATAGATCTTCCGACCGGTGGATGATTGCCGCAAAAATTCAAGGCTGCCGCCGTTGATCGGCAGATGATTCATCTCGCGTGCAGTGCGCGCGCCGGGCCGTACGGCAGCGAGCTCATTGTCACTCCAGAATGTGCCGTCAAAAAAAATCACTTCTGAATCGGCAGCCGCTTGCGACAGGTCGCGGGTAAGTTCGCCAACGGCCGGTGCGACCAACGCCAATCGTCCCGAGGCCTGGTCCGAAAACTGAAACGCGACGCTGTGTAACAGGTCAATAGCGCGAAAGGCCACGGGGCCGTTCAATTGCTGAAAATCCGAACTGATCTTCCGCCATTCGATTCCGCAGAACCGCGTAAGGATGCGGTCGAGCCATTCGAGTTCAGCGCGGACTTGATCTGCAGCATAAACGACGAGCGGCTTCTCCTGTTGGCGCAGCAGCAATAGACCCAGCGCATGATCGATATCTGCGTTGGTCAGGAGAACGCCTGCGATCGGAGTGTTGCGCGGTGGATCGCGGCGCGGATGCAATCCGGTCATTTTTTCGATTTGCCGGGGCAGATCAGGCGAGGCGTTTACCAACCACCAGGTCCGGGATTCTGAATCGTCGCCGATCGCCATGCTCGATTGCGTCTGCGGCTCGAGCTTTCCTGCGCGCGCGGCGATACAATTTACGCAGGCACAATTCCATTGCGGCAGACCGCCACCGGCCGCGCTGCCGAGGATATGGATCCGAATCAACCGGAGTTTTCGCCGTGATTTTCCGCCCGATCAAACCGCGCCCGCGTAACAGGTGCATTCGAAAAAGATCGGCACCGTTTTGAGCGTGGGTTTAATCCACCTTTTTTTCGTTCTCATGAGTCGCTCAGTTCAATCAAGTCATATGGCATGTGGGTCAACTTATTTTTTGATGAAGCTGATGTCTCCGCTTCGTTCGATGCGCGCCACCCGGATGTTGGAAAGGTCGTCTGTGTGTGCGCTAAGACGCATGTCTTCGTCCAAATCATGCGTTGAGATGTGGTTGCGCCACATCATCGCCACGTCGCATTCGCCATTCCGCACAATCACGTCGGGCTTGCCTTTGACCAAAATGCCAAACCGATGGGAATAGAATGTGAGAAAAGCGAAGAGGCGATGGAGCAGCACCAAAACCACGCCCCCGCCAAGCGTGGCGAAAAACGCCGCTGACCCGTTAATGGCTCGAGAAAGGACTGCCGCAACAATGACAAGCAGGAGGGCATCGAACGGAGTTTTCCGCGTGAGCGACCGTTTGTGTCCAATCCGAACCGTCGCGAGCGCAACAAGAAAAACGATTATGCCGCGGACCGAAATCTGAACGAAGGTCAAATTCTTCGGGTCGACGCCGAGACCAAGCAGGGTTTCACAACAATTCCAGAATGCATTCATAGGTAGGATTTTATCGTCCGAAAAAGCGTTGTCGCGCGGATATAGCATCGGGAGAAGCTTGCGCGAGAAACCTTCGCGTGGCATAAGAGCACGCTCACGCAGTTTTCGAATCGATCTAGCACACGACGTTTATGCCAACAGCGCCTCCTCCATCTCGCGATGCTGCACTGGAAACGCGTTTTTTTTGGGAGCGTTTCAAGACGCCAATTATCGCGGCGGCGATCATTCTTTTTCTCGCAGGCATCGCATTCACCGGTTATCGATTTTATTCCGACCGGCGCGCGGCGGCTGCGTCCGCTGCGTTGGCGAGCGCGAACAGTGCGCAACAGTACGAACAGGTAATCGCTCGTTACGCCAATACACCTGCCGCCGGTGATGCGTATATCTTACTTGCCGAAGCGCAGCGCAAGGAAAGCAAATTCGCTGAAGCGAACAAGACCCTTGAAACGTTCATCGTCAAATATCCGAAGCATGAGTTCGTGAGCACGGCGAAGATGGCAATGGCGGCCAACCTTGAGTCGATGGACAAGACCGATGAAGCCCTGGCCATGTATCAACAGATCGCGTCGAATTATCCGAATAGTTACGCTGCGCCGCTGGCGATGCTCTCGCAGGTGTACATCCTGAAGTCCAAAAATCGGAACGACGATGCGCGGCGTATCTGCGAGACCATGCTCACCCAATTCCGGACTAGTTTTTGGGCGAGCGAAGCGATGCAGCAACTGCGCTTGCTCAGGCCGGTTACTACGTCGACACCGCCACCCGCGCCGGCAACGGGACCCGTGGTACCGCCGATGTTGGCGAATCCGGGCGCACCTGCGCCGGAAGCTCCGCCAGCGCCGGGGCAGCCGCAGGGCGCACCTTCGCCAAACAAACCGTAAGTGCTGCGATCCCTCGTCTAACGCTTGGAGAACTGGAACCGTTTGCGCGCGCCGGGTTGTCCGGATTTTTTTCGCTCTTTCATCCTCGGATCGCGACGTAGCAGGCCCTCGGATTTAAGCGAGCTTCGCAAATTGCCGTCGACTTGAAGCAGTGCCCGCGCGATCGCGAGTTGTGCCGCGCCAGCCTGGCCCATGATGCCGCCGCCGTTCGCATGAACGAACACATCGTAATTATTAACGGCCTTGGCAGTCTGCAGAGGTTCCAGCACCACATTCTGCAATGGCACCGTCGGAAAATAATCTTCAAAAGTCCGGCCGTTGATGTCGATTTTTCCGCTTCCCGGCATCATGCGAACTCGTGCGACTGATGTTTTGCGGCGACCTGTGGCGATGAATTCCTCAGTTTTTGGCATGGATAAAGACCTCTAAAGTTTGACAGCTTCGGGCTGTTGCGCTGTGTGCGGATGCGCATCACCGCGATATACTTTCAGTTTCCGATAAACATCGCGACCGAGGCGATTGTGCGGAATCATTCCTCGTACGGCACGTTCAATCAGCAATTCTGGATGACGACCGCGGCGCGCCCGGAGGCTTTCAGATTTGTGTCCGCCAACGTAACCGGAAAAACTCATATACGTTTTCTGTTCTTCTTTTTTTCCGGTGACCCGCACCTTTTCCGCATTGATAACAATCACAAAATCGCCGGTATCGACGTGTGGCGTGAAAACGGTTTTTTCTTTCCCGCGCAGCAAGTTGGCAGCCTTCACGGCGACGCGGCCGAGTACCTGGTCTTGAGCGTCAATGACCCACCATTTGCGTGGCACTTCGGTGGCTTTTGCGGAAAAGGTTTTCATGTCTGAAAAAAGAGCACGGAAGCTACGGGTGCAGCAGCCCCATGTCAACCTTCTGCGTTCGTGGATGCCGGACAAAAAACACCGCTTGGCGACGGACACAGCCGCCCTACAATTGTATTTCGTTTGAAAGCCAGGCCGTTGCTTCGCAAACACTGCCGGCTGTAAAACGCCATCTTTACAATGGACACTTCAGCTAAGACACGAACAGCGATCTCGCCGCGCCGCGACGAGGACTTCCCGGAATGGTATCAGCAGGTGGTTCGCGCGGCGGAATTGGCCGAGCCATCGGAGGTGCGCGGCTGCATGGTCATTCGGCCATGGGGCTATGGAATCTGGGAAAACATGCAGCGGCAGCTCGACGCGATGATTCGGGCCACCGGGCATCGCAACGCCTATTTTCCTTTATTCATTCCGCTGAGTTATTTCGCGAGGGAAGCTGAGCATGTCGAAGGCTTCGCCAAGGAATGCGCAGTGGTTACGCATTACCGGCTCAAGACCGATGAAGAAGCAGGGTTGATTCCCGATCCGGAATCGAAATTATCCGAACCATTGGTGGTGCGGCCGACGAGCGAGACGATCATTGGCGCGAGCTATGCCAAATGGGTGCAGTCCTACCGCGATTTGCCCATCCTGATCAATCAATGGTGCAACATCGTGCGTTGGGAAATGCGCACCCGATTGTTCCTGCGCACAACAGAATTTCTGTGGCAGGAAGGCCACACCGTTCATGAAACGGAAGCAGAAGCGCGGGAGGAGACCAGGCGGATGCTCGGTGTGTACGAAATGTTTGTGCGTGACCATTGCGCGATTCCTGTATTCGCCGGTTTGAAATCGGACAGCGAAAAGTTTCCCGGCGCAGTGGAAACGATGGCGCTGGAAGCAATGGTGCAGGATCGCAAGGCGATCCAGGCAGGCACATCGCATTTTCTCGGACAAAACTTCGCCCGCGCAAGTGGAATACAGTTCCAAACGCGCGAGGGAAAACAGGAATTTGGCTGGACCACGAGCTGGGGAATGACAACGCGCATGGTGGGCACAGTGGTCATGGCGCATGGAGACGATGACGGCGTTATTTTGCCGCCCCGTATCGCGCCGACCCCCATCGTTATTCTGCCGATCACAACGAAGGAAGAGACGAGCGCGAAAGTTTTGGAAGCATGCGATCGGCTCGCCGCGGAATTACGCACCAGGAAATTCCTCGATGATGTTCCGATTCAGGTAGAAGTCGATCGGCGCGACCTCGGGGGCGGAGTCAAAAATTGGGAGTGGATCAAGAAAGGTGTGCCGTTACGCGTTGAGATCGGGCCGCGTGATCTGGAAAAAAATTCCGTCATGGTCAGCCGTCGCGATCAACCCGTGAAGACTAAAGAGTCCATTCCAGTGGACGAATTCGTGGCCCGCGCGCCGGAAATTCTCGGCTCCATTCAGAAGTCGTTATATGCGCGGGCCAAAGAGTTCCGGGACGCGAACACACGCCCGATCGATTCAAAGGAAGAGTTCTACGATTTCTTTACGGCGAAGAACGCTTCGAAGCCGGAAATCCACGGCGGCTTCGCGCTCGCGCACTGGAACGGGTCACGTGAGGTTGAGGAACAGATCAAGAACGAGCTGAAGGTCACGATCCGCGTGGTTCCGATGGATGATTCGCCTGAGCCCGGGAAATGCGTCTTCACGGGCGAACCGAGCGCGCGCCGCGTCGTTTGGGCTAAATCGTACTAGCTGCAGGTTTTTCAAACCGCTGTGACGTACCAGTTGACGCGGGGGCAGTCACTGGTTTATTTCCGCCCGCCGATGCAGTTAAAGCTCTACAGCCGTCAGTGGTGCTCCTGGTGTATCGATGCAAAGGATTATCTCAGCGAGAAGGGCTATTGCTTCCAGGAAATCGACGTCGGCAGGGACCGTCAGGCATACGAGGAGATGAAGCAACTTTCAGCGCAAACCTACGTGCCCACGTTCGTTGCGGGCGACAAGGTCCTGGCAAATTTCGACACCAATCAGCTTCAGAAATTTCTGAACGAACACCAGATCAATCCGTAGGCACGCTATTCCGTGATGCTTTTCGGTCTCCTTCTTACGCTCGGCGTGGCGGTGCTCAGCTTCGGTCTGCGCACGTTTCAAAATTCGTATGCGCAAAAGGCCGGCGCGCTGGGGATTCTCGCCGCCACGTTTCTTGGATTTTATTTCGCTACCAATAGCTGGGTGTGGGGCGTCGTCGCAGCTGTAGCCTGGCTCTTTTTGCCGTGGCTGGAAATTCTTACCCGGATCCGAGCGCTGCGGCTTCCGAAAGAAAAACAGCTTCGACCGAAGAGTCCGCCCTCTTCCGATACGTTCCCGGCACTTAGCGAAATCACGCGCGAGATCGAAGACGAAGGTTTCGTCTATGTGAGCGATGCCGGATGGGATTGGGAAGATTACCGGCAGTTTTTCCGATTGTTTTACAGAGAAGAAGATCGCGCCCAGGCCGCCATCTGTCTGAATGAGCAACGCGATTTCTCGTTTTATTACCTGCGTATTTCGTCACGCACGAAGGACGGCACCGTTTGGACAACGTGGAATTATCCGTTGTCCTATGGCTTGAAACTCTCTCCTGCTTTCCGGATTAATCGGCAACGACCGGATCGATCTTTTTGGCAGCTTAATCAAAGCCATCGCGATTTCTTGCGCCAAAACAAAGTTGATCCCGCGGAAATCGAACCGCTCGACGAAGAGCAGATTGAGGCTGACATCGAAAAAGATCTTCGCGATCAGATCGCGCACAACATTCACAAGGGCGTTCTGAAGCAAACGGCTGCAGGCGACGTAAAATATTCGTGGCGCGGAATGATCTATCTTTGGTGTCAGTTCCTTGTCGACTTGGTGCGGTTGTAAGGTAACGCCGGCGCAGGCAAAGCGCGTCACTCCGTGCGCGTCGCAGCATGGCGTGCAGAACCCGGCCCTGTGTAGAACGATGGTCATCCCGAGCAGAGCGAGGGATCTCACAATCGGCGCTTCGTTAGAGGTACACGAGGAATTCTTGCCTGGCACTGTATGAGAGATTCCTCGCTGCGCTCGGAATGACAATGCCGCGCGGAATGATCTATCTTTGGTGTCAGTTCCTAGTCGACTTGGTGCGGTTGTGATCGGTAACGCCAGCGCACGCAAAGCGCGTCACTGCGTGCGCGCCGCGGCATGGCATGCAGAACCCGGCCCTGTATAGAACGACGGTCATCCCGAGCAGAGCGAGGGATCTCACAATCAGTGCTTCGTTCGAGGTACACGAGAAATTCTGGCCTGGCATTGTATGAGAGATTCCTC
>JAICUQ010000111.1 GCA_025935755.1 Chthoniobacterales bacterium
ACAGTGAGGTCGCGGATGAAATGTTGCTTCTCTTGGGCGGCAGATGATCTATAATCCGGGACGCCGTGAAAAGGGAGCGGTACGCATGGTGGCGCCGTTGTTCCGCCGGGAGACGTTCCGGAGGCAGCCACACCACAATGGCGCCTGCGCCTGCACCGCAACCTGCAGGGAAACTCCTTTTCTGATTGATGAAACCCAATTCGGTCTCTTTTGAATCCGCGCATGTAAATTCGCCCGCCTCGGGATGTAATGATACGAGCGCGATTTTTGACCGGCATCTGTTGATGATCGGGTTGTGGGTGTTCGCCGGATATTATCTTGGTTGCAAAATCGGTTTCGCGCTGACGTTTCAACCGCATCCGGTGTCCGTTCTTTGGCCTCCGAATTCCATCGTGGTTGCAGCGCTTCTGCTCATGCCAGTCCGGCTATGGTGGTTCGTGCTGCTGGCGGCGTTTCCCGCGCATTTGGCGGCGCAGTTACAGAGTGACGTTCCACCGCTGATGATCGTTTGTTGGTTCATCAGCAACGTGTCAGAAGCTCTGATCGGCGCAGGCTTGACTCGTTATGCTATTGGCGGGCCACTGCGCTTTTCCAGTCTCCGCAACGTAGGAATTTTTTGTCTTTGCGTGGTGTTCATCGGCCCATTTACGTCCTCATTTTTGGATGCAGCCTTTGTGGCGTGGAATCATTGGGGACGCGATGGGTACTGGGAGTTGATTCGGGTACGGCTATCTTCCAATGCGGTCTCAGCCTTAATCATCGTGCCGTTGATTGTAACATGGCTCACGAATGGAGTTCAGCCACTCAGGGCAGCGTCACGTTCGCGTTACCTGGAAGCATGCGCCCTCTTTCTATGTCTGTTGGTCGTCAGCTACGTGGTGCTTTACGAGTTAAGAGCGGAGTCAGATCTGGCTCTCCTTTTTCTCCCTCTGCCGTTACTGCTTTGGGCAGCGGTACGGTTCGGCGCGTTGGGAGCAAGTACGGCTATCTCGATCGTAGGTTTCCTGGCGATTTGGAGCGCATCCCACGAGCATGGACCATTTTCGCGTGAAACAGCTGAACAAAGCGCCCTTTCCATCGAAATATTTTTGATTGGTCTCACCATTCCGCTGTTGTTTCTGGCGGCGCTCATCGAGGAGCGCGCAACCGGCAAAAACGAGCTGCGCGAAAGCGAATCGCGTTTCCAAATCGTTGCGGACGCGGCTCCCGTCCTCATCTGGATGTCCGGCGTGGATCAGCGTTGCACGTTCTTCAACAAGCCATGGTTGGATTTCACCGGTCGCAGCATGGAGCAGGAACTTGGAGATGGCTGGCTGCAAGGAGTTCACCGGGACGATGTGCAGAATTGCCTGGCGATTTACCGGCAGGCATTCGTTGCCCGGCAGCCATTCGTTAGGCAATATCGTTTGCGACGTAATGATGGCGAGTATCGCTGGATATCGGGTCAGGGAGTACCACGCCGTGACCCGCAAGGAAGGTTTGCCGGGTACATCGGTTCGTGCGTCGATGTTACCGAGCTGGTAAAGAAGGACCAAGCCTTGCGCGAAAGCGAAGAACGAATGCGCGTGGCCGCGGAGGCAGTCAATCTCGGTATTTGGGAATGGGACATCATCAAGGATGAAATCTGGGCCACCAATGCGCGGCGGGCGCTACTTGGGTGGCCGGCTTCCGACAAAATCGCATGGAACGACTTCATCAGCAGGGTGCATCCCGATGATCGCGATCGGGTGCGACATACCGTCGACAACGCTATTCACAGCGGTAAGGATTTCGATTCCGAGTATCGATTAATTTTGCCCGACGGAATCTTGCGTTGGATGTCAACGCGCGGCAGCGTTCAGTTCGATGAAGCGAGAAAACCGGCACGGCTTTTGGGAATCAGTATGGACATCACGTCGCGCAAACAGGCAGAGCTCGACGCGCAACGCGATCGCGCAGAGCTTTCGCATCTGAGCCGCGTGGCTTTAATGGGTGAAATGTCCGCGTCCATCGCCCACGAATTGAATCAACCGTTGGCCGGAATCTTGAGTAACGCCGCAGCCGGTCAGCGCTTTATCGACCGGGGAGACGTGAACCTCAGCGAAATCCGCGAAATACTAAATGACATCATCGCAGACGGTCGCCGTGCCGGCGGTGTAGTTCGCGGGATTCGCGGCATGGTTAAGAAAGAGCAAGTGGAGCGTCGTTCGGTGAACCTCAACGAGGTGGTGGCGGACGCATTGCGTATGGCATCTCCCGATGCGGTCTTGCGTTCGTGTCAGTTGCAAACTTCACTGGACGCGAACTTGCCGGCCATCCAGGGCGATCCTGTGCAACTTCAACAGGTATTACTGAACCTTGTCATCAACGCATTCGACGCGATGCGAGAGACGCCGACTTCCAGCCGCAAGGTCTTGATCACAACAGAATTGAATGGGGACGGCACAATTCGCACCAGTGTGCGTGATCATGGCGTCGGCATTTCGGAGAATATGCAGGACCGCCTTTTCGATCCATTTTTCAGTACGAAAACCGAAGGGCTCGGTATGGGGCTGGCGATTGTGCGTTCAATCGTTGAAGCACACGGCGGCACGATTGAAGGTGCAAATGTCAATGATGGCGGCGCCCGATTCGAATTTGTTCTCCCGATAAACGGCCACTCCTCCGCATGATCCCAACCAACAGTCTCGTCTTTTTGATCGATGACGACCCGTCGGTTCGAAAGGGCGTCTCGCGATTATTGCGCGCTGCCGCTTTCAAAACTGAGGCGTTTGCTTCGGCTTCTGATTTTCTCGCGCGCGACCAACACACTGGTCCTGCGTGCGTAATCGTGGACGTGCGTATGCCCGGGATAAACGGAATGCATTTGCAAGACCTTCTGCTTCAGCAGCGCCGGGAAGAACAACTGGTCTTCATCACTGGCCACGGAAACATCTCGATGTGCGCGCAGGCTATGAAGGCCGGCGCCGTCGATTTTCTGCAAAAGCCATTTCGGGACACCGAACTGCTGGGATGTGTTGAGCGGGCTCTGGTTCGCTCCGCACAGCAAAGGCAGCGGGGTTTGGAAAAAACCGAGGCCCGCCGTTTGCTGGATTTATTAACGCCGCGCGAGTTCGAAGTGATGCAGTTGGTGGTTACCGGTATGTTAAACAAACAGATCGCTGCCAGGCTGGGCACTGCGGAAAAGACGATCAAAGTCCATCGCGGGCGCGTGATGAAGAAACTCGCCCTGGAGTCGGTAGCGGAGCTGGTGCGTTTGGTTCAAACGGCACGGATTGCGGCGGTCACCTGACGTGAGACTAAAGTCTAATATGGGCGAATTTAACGCAGGCGTAGTATTCACTTGTTTTGGATGCTCCGCGCCCCAGTCTGATCTGTCTCCTGGACGATGATCCTTCGGTTCTGCGAGGCCTGAATCGGCTTCTAATGTCGGCAGGTTGGCAGCCCGAACAGTTTAGCGATCCAGAGGCGTTTCTCAGTTACGTAAAAGTGCATCGGCCAACCGTTGCAATTATCGACGTTTGGATGCCGCTTATGAACGGACTTGAGGTCCAATCGCGGGTGCGGGAGCTTTCGCCGTCTACCCGCGTCATCATGTTCACCGGAAAAGACGATGCACTTGTTCGGTCCACCTCGTTAAAAGCTGGCGCATCAGCTTTTTTCACCAAGCCATTTGATGACGAGGAATTTCTCATCGCGGTGCGATTCGCCCTTTGTGGGATTTGATCGCTGGACACTGAAGTCGAAACAAGAATTTCCGACTGGATTTTTAAGTAAAAATTGTGTATTCCAAGGCGCGTCCCTGAACACAATGCGAACTTCTTCCAGCGATTTCGTCGCGATCGAGCGTCCGAAGACAAATTCCAGGGTGTTCGCGCACACCCGCTGGGATATTATCCCTGTCGCAGCAGCGGTTCTGCACTGCCTTTATTTTTTCGGGATGTTTTACCTTTTCCCGCGCGTGCCGCTTTGGGTGATGCTGATTCTTGGCTTTATATATTCGGTTAGTATCTCGTGGAACATCAACGGCATCTCTCACAATTTCATTCACAATCCCTACTTTCGTTCGCCGCTGCTGAATCGGTTGTTCAGCATCATGGAATCGGTAACCGTTGGTTTCGGACAGGTCTTCTACGAGTGCATCCACATGCAGCATCACAAGGGAAACGCCGATCGGCCTAACGAACAAGGCGATACCGTTGACTGGATTTCAATCTACAAACACGGGCATGACGGTGAAGCCGAGCATCCGTTGAAGTACACATTTATTAGTTTCTTTCGCGAAGACCCTAAAACTGTTTTCAAAGAATTGAAACGCAAGAACCCCCGCGAAGCATTTTGGGGAATATTCGAGCTGGCGTGTTTTGTCACCACTTTCGTGATCCTCGGTATTCTGAACTGGCACTACATCTGTTTCCTTCTGCCGTTTTGGTATTTTGGCCACTGCCTTTCTTATCTGAACGGCTATTATCGGCACTACGGAGGTAATCCAGACGAGCCGATTGCCTGGGGCGTGAGCACCTATGGGAAGATCTATAACTGGACCTGGTTCTACAATGGGTACCACGCGGAGCACCATTTCCGCCCAAAGGTGCATTGGACTCGAATGCAGGCGTTCCGTGATCAAATCGTGGAGCAACAACGCAAGGCTGGAGTGCGCGTGATCAAAGTGCCCCACGCCCTCGGTTTTCTCGAGTCCGATTTGCCTGCTGCCCAAGTACCGGACAATAATCGAGAGGTCCGCTCCGAGTCGGCCGCCTGACGCGTAAGTCCGACGATCCAAATCAAAAGGTTTGACAGCCGAGGGCGACCTGAAGCATTACGGACCTTTCTCAACAGCACGGTAGTGCCATGAAATGTTCCTTTTCCTCGCTTGCTATTGTGCTCGTCTTGTTCCTTATCGAACGGGCCTTCATTGCCGCCGAAACTTTCACAGAGGTGTTCGAGTCTCCGCAGACACTGTGACTCTGAAACCCGGCGAGTATGTCACGCGTGAGGAAAAGTGATTTTTGCGGCCAGGTTGACGAGTCGGTATCTGGCGGGAAATAGAAGCTAACGTTGTAAAATGATGGCGCGGAATGCTGGACTAATCATCGCAGGTATCGCTGCAGTTTTGTTCGTGGTTCTCGTCGTAATTACCCTGCTGGGCGCGCGTCTGCGCCGAGTGCTTCCCGCTGAGCACCTGTCCAGCGATTCCAAAGATGCGGTGAAACTCGCACTGGGGCTCGTTGCTACGATGACGGCCATACTTCTTGGACTTCTTGTTAGCTCAGCGAAGACTTCTTTCGACACTACACGAAGTGAAGTGATGCAAATGGCCGCCAAGGTGGCTTTGCTTGATCGCGTGCTTTTGCTGTATGGACCACAAACGACAGAAGCGCGTCGGGCACTTCGCGATTCGGTTGCGGAAGGTGTGCGGCGCACGTGGCCGCCAAACGGGCAGGCGCCATCCCAGTTAAACCCTAACGAGCACATGGGCGATGCCGTGTACCTCGCGATCAGTCGGCTCGCGCCGCAGGACGAAGCGCAACGCGGTCTCAAGACAGAGGCAGCATCGATAATGGCTCAGTTGGCGGAACTGCGAGTTCTGATTCAAGCGCAGGCCGTTTCCTCGGTATCGAAGCCGTTACTGATGGCAGTCGCCCTGTGGCTGGTGGTGATCTTTTTTGGCTTCAGTTTGATGTCTCCGGGCAACGCCACCAGCATTCTCGCCCTGATCGCCGGTGCATTCTCAGTGGCCTGCGCCGTTTTTATTATTCTGGACCTCGATCATCCGTTTTCGTCTGTTGTGCGAATTCCCAGCGAACCGATGCTCAAGGTGCTGGCCAACCTTTCGAACGAGACCAGCTAGGTCGAGGTAGCTATCGTTTCGTCAAAGTAATAGCGCGTGTCCGCTCACAATATTCATAGACGCGGTGCGCAGCGGTGGTTGCTCGTCTGGATTCTGTTACTCTCATGCAGTTGTCCTGTTATGGCTGTAACTCCGACTGATCCAACCGCGGCAGAGGAATTGAAACAATTAAACGACAATACCCTTGTCCGAACTCACTTGTCGTTGGACTCAGAATGGAATCAATACAAGGATGGAATTGAAAGGGTAAGCTGGGGACTTAACGCATTGTGGAGCTGGCGAGCGAGTGATCGTCAAGACTGGGCGATCCGCTTGAATTTGCCCGTCGACTATCAAACCAGTCGCTCCGGATCAGATCACGGAGACGTAATAGGTGCCGGCGACGTGGAAGTTGGTGTAGGAACCGCATTTCGGTTGAATGATTCCTGGCGGGCTGCTGGCGGTATTGAATTGCACGCGGACACCGCTTCAGATCCCCTGTTTGCGGAAGATGTTTGGCGATTGAAGTGGGGGTTGGGAGTTGCTCATGATTTTACGAGATGGTTCAGCGCGTCAGTTAGTGCCGACTATAACCGCTCTATCACTGAAGAAGATAACATTCGGCCGCATAGTTACTTCGAGACGGCGCTGCCGGTTACTTTTATTTTACCTCAAAACTGGTCCGTGGGGGCGAAATACCGGGCACTGGTGGATTTCAACAATGGCGATCACTGGGGTCATACTATCAGTGGAGGCATAGCGAAACGCCTTTCAAATCTTCCGATTGTGCTTAGCGCTAGTGTTCAAAAAGCGGTTAGCAGTAGTTCTAAACGCTTACAGGTCGATGTAACGATCGTTTATTATTTTCAACGGTACCACTCTCCCAAATAAGCGCACAACCAAGATGCAGTGGATTAGAAAAGCCGCCCGTAGCGGCGGAAAATGAACAGAACTTGCCGCTCCGATCTCAGACCATGTGAGTAAATCCAGGCGCGCCATGAAGATAAGTTTTGAGAGCTTCTCTGTAAAAGAGATGAACAGTAAGCCAACCCTCCCGAACGGCCATGACTTCGCTGGCGTCGAAGAGCCCTGAATGGATAGTAGATCATCGTGATACACCTTAGAACATTTGCTGTCTGCGCCATCTTGTTGTTGCCAAAGCCCTCGTTGTTTTCCGACGGAGGAGAGTTTCAGCCGACTGTGGCAAATAAAAAGCCGGCGCCTGCGAAAGCACCCCAGGGAATGGCATGGATCCCCGGCGGCGAATTTTCCATGGGCGCAGCGGTGGGCGGTGAAGGAAGTCATGCCATGCCAATGGCTTCGAATGACTCACAGCCGGTGCACCGTGTTTATGTCGATGGCTTTTGGATGGACGCGACCCCGGTGACCAATGCGCAGTTCGAGAAGTTCGTAAGCGCGACGAATTACGTCACCATTGCCGAACGCACACCGACAAAAGAAGAATTCCCAACTGCGTCGGAGGAGAATCTCGTCGCGGGGGCAGTCGTCTTTGCCCCGACGGATCACGAAGTTGCTCTTAACAATCATTATCAATGGTGGAGCTACGTCAAAGGCGCGAATTGGCGTCACCCGTTCGGTCCCCAAAGCGACATCAAGGGCAAGGACAATTACCCAGTGGTGCACATCGCGTATCCGGACGCGGAAGCTTACGCAAAATGGGCGGGTAAACGTTTGCCGACGGAAGCGGAGTTTGAATTTGCCGCGCGTGGCGGTTTATCGGGAAAGACATATGTGTGGGGCGATGATCTCCGTCCCGGCGGCAAATGGATGGCTAATACATGGCAGGGAACATTCCCGGTGAAAGATGCCGGCGAAGACGGTTACGCCGGCATCGCGCCGGTAAAATCATTTCCGCCGAATGGCTATGGACTTTACGACATGGCTGGAAACGTGTGGGAGTGGTGCAGCGATTGGTATCGCCCGGATTACTACCAGGCGATTGCCGATAAAGGCGGAGTGACGCGCAACCCGCAAGGCCCGGACTCACCCTTTGATCCGGCTGAGCCTAACGAGAAGAAGCGGGTTCATCGCGGCGGCTCTTTTCTTTGCAATGAACAATATTGCTCGCGTTACATTGTAGGCACCCGCGGCAAAGGCGAAGTCAACACGGGCACAAATCATCTCGGTTTTCGTTGTGTGAAGTCGCCTTCGCAAACGGCGGCAAAATAGTCCTTCTCTGCTGTTTCAAAGTAATCTCTGTTAGGACGGGTCTTGAACCAGGGCGGCAGCAGGAGACCTCCTCGCTGGGTTCCGATGGTTGTTCAACCTAAAACTGTCGGTTTGATACAGCGAATTCTCGATCCGCTTTGACTTGCAGTTAATAAGCCTAAAGTCCAATACCCGGCTTAAAGGCGTTTGGAGAAACTACTTAAAGGTTCGGTCCGATCGTCGGAAACCAAAAAAAGATTCGGCCACGATTATGAGCAGCGATCGTAAAGGAGCGCCCGAAGGCGCGGAACGGAAGCGCCAGGAAAGCGAAGAGCAGCTCAATTTGCTCCAAACAATTACCGCCGAGTTGACGACGGCCCAGGATCTCTCCTCCGCGCTGGAAGTTGTGCTTCGCGACATTTGCGAGAAGACGGGCTGGGTACTGGGACACGCGTGGGTGCCAAACGGGGAAGGAACTGCTCTTGATTTAGTTTCCGCGTGGTACTGCGGTGATGGCGAGATGAAACCGTTCCGGAGCGCCTCTGAGGCATCTCATTTTGAACGCGGCGTTGGACTTCCCGGACGCGTATGGGAATCAAAACGATCGGCCTGGCTTGAGAACGTTACTGACGATCCGAATTTTCCTCGATCGGCGGCCGCCCGGATCGCAAGTCTGAGAACTGGCGTCGGAATTCCCATCCTTTCGGGCACTCAGGTCATTGCCGTCCTCGAGTTTTTTATGCGTGAATCGCGCGCACAAAATGAGCGTTTGCTAAACGTGATCGCCTCAGTCGCCGGTCAACTCGATTTGCTTCACCGTGCCACACACGCCGAGGCAGCGGCAAGAGAGCGGCAGTTTCGCACTCTGGCAAACTCGATATCGCAGCTCGCATGGATGGCCGACAGAGAGGGTTACATTTTTTGGTATAACGATCGCTGGTACGAGTACACCGGCACGACGCTCGAAGAGATGAAGGGATGGGGTTGGCGAAAGGTCCATCACCCGGATGAACTGGCTCGCGTGGTGGAACGCATCAAGATCGCCTTTGCAACCGGCCAGCCATGGGAGGATACCTTCCCACTGCGGAGCAAAACTGGTGAATACAGGTGGTTTCTTTCGCGGGCGCTTCCGATTTTCGATGCAGACGGCAAAGTTGCGCGCTGGTTCGGAACGAACACCGACATCACCGAACAACGAGAGTTGGCGCAGGCCTTGCGAGAAAGCCGGGACCAGCTGGAACAGAAGGTAGCGCGACGTACTGCCGAGCTCTCCCGCACCAACGAAATCCTGAGTTCCATCTTATCGAACATGGGCGATGCCGTCATCGTTGCGGGCAAAGATAATAATTTTCTCGTCTTCAATCCGGCGGCGGACCGGATGTTCGGAAAAGGAGCAATGGAAATGCCGGCGGCCGAATGGTCGCAGCATTACGGACTGTATCTGCCGGACAAGGTCACGCCGTTTCCGCACGACCAGTTGCCGATGATCCGTTCCATTCGGGGCGAGGAAGTGGATAACGTTGAGATGTTTGTCCGGCACGAGAAGGCGCCACACGGTCTTTGGACGGTAATCACCGGCCGCCCGCTTCGCGGCCCCGACGGCGACTTGTTAGGCGGCGTCGTTGTTTGCCGCGACATCACTCGACTTAAAGAGGAAGAATTCTTCCGCGCCGGCCAAAGCAGTTTGTTGGAAATGATCGCTGCTGACGCTCCGTTATCAGAGGTGCTCAAGAGCCTTGTTCTTCTTATGGAAGAACAGGCAGAAGGATTGCGTTGCTCCATTCTTCTCCTGAACCGCGATGGTAAGCACGTGCGTCACGGCGCGGCGCCGAATTTGCCCGAGGCTTATGTGAAAGGAGTGGACGGCGCGCCAATCGGGCCACGCAATGGTTCCTGCGGTACGGCGATGTTCACACGCCAGCCAGTCATTGTAGTCGATGTCATGACCGACCCGCTGTGGACTGATTATCGGGAGCTCGCGAAAATTTGCGGACTACGCGCCTGCTGGTCGACTCCGATTCTTTCGCCTCAGGGCGAAGTGTTAGGTTCCTTTGCAATGTATCGCCAGGAAACACGTGGCCCGGAGCCTGAAGAAACGCGGCTCACACAAATCGCCACACACATTGCGGGCATCGCGATTGATCGTCAGCGCCAGCAGGAGATTCTGCGGGAACGCGATGCTCGTATTAGCGTGGCGGCTGAGTCGGCTGATCTCGCTTTCTGGGTTTTGTATCCGGAAGGCGACGCCTGGATGAGCGATAAAGGACGCCGAATTTATGGCTTCGACTCCAACCTGCCTTTGACATGTGATCTGCTCCTTTCGCGAGTGCACCCCGACGAACGCGCCCTTGTTAAAGCGGAATACGATCATTCGTGCGCTCTGCATGGAGCATTCGAAAGCGAGCATCGCCTTCTGCTGCCATACGGCAAGACCCGTTGGGTAATCATGCGAGGACGCTGTTTGCGAGATGAACATGGGAATCTTTTGGAGACGATCGGGGTAACCGTTGATGTGAGCGCGCAAAAACAGGCTGCGCTTCAGGTGCAGGTTCAACGCGAGGAAATGGCGCATCGAAACCGGGTAGCTCTGATGGGTGAAATGACTGCCTCCTTTGCGCACGAGCTCAATCAGCCTCTTACCGCGATTGCAAATAATGCCTCGGCGGCGCGACGGTTTCTTGAACGTGGAAATATCGATGTGGAACTCTTGCGAGAGTTACTCCATAGCATGGTCGCGGATAGCCAGCGGGCCGGTGAAGTCATGCGAGGCATTCGGAGCCTGGTTCGGAAGGAGCCCAGTGCGCACACGCTGTTGAATCTCAATGCGATCATTGCCGACACCGTGCGGCTCGTAAGTTCGGACGTTTTGAATCGGGAAAGTGTCGTTACAACTGAACTCGATCCGAGCGTGCCCGGAGTGCAGGGAACTCTCGTTCAGATCCAACAAGTGCTGTTAAACCTGATCATCAATGCGCTCGACGCCATGGAACAACTTCCGCCGGCGGAACGGCGGGTCATCATCAGCACTCGTTCTGATAAAGGCGACGTCGCCGAAGTTACTGTGCGCGATTTCGGCATGGGATTGCCACCGGACCGTCCCGACAAAGTTTTCGATCATTTCTTTTCCACGAAACAAAAAGGAATGGGCATGGGTCTTGCAATTGTTCGATCCATCATTGAGGCGCACGGCGGCACCATCACCGGCGAGAACGCCCCTGATCGCGGTGCGCGCATGGTTGTTCGCCTTCCAGCCGCGCGTGGAGAAATACAAAAAAGTAGGGCGGCGGCATGAGCGAGTCGTCCGCCGGGGAAGGCAATGAAGTCTGCATCGTGGATGACGATCCCTCGGTGCTCAAATCGATGCAGTACCTGCTGGCATCCGAAGGATTCGAAGTGCGTGCCTTCAATAAAGCAGAGGATTTCCTTGCACACGCCGGAGCTAATCATGTGCCAGTGGTCGTGACCGACATCTGGATGGATCAGGTGACCGGTTTGGAATTGCTCGCACGGCTCTGTGCAATCTCACCGCGCACAAAAGTAATCGTCATCACTGCGCGTGAAGATTTGGCCGCGCGCGCCACGGCCATGGCGATTGGCCCGGTCGCGTTTTTCATGAAACCGTTCAATGATGAAAAATTCATCGCGGCCGTGCGCGACGCATTGAATCAGAGTTAAATAGGACTAACGAATGTTGAGTCAGAGTTGAACAGAGGGTAACCGAGGCAACGGAGGCAAGGATTCGCTTGTAAGCCATTAACCCGACGCCAACAGATGGTCGAATCAGACGGCAGAACCGCACGGGAGTAAAAAATTCAAATCTCTGTTCTCTCTGGTTCCTGCTGTCCGGCACTTCGTTCTCGACATGAGCTGCTCAATTCCCTTACAAGAGATTCGACTTATGAAAACACAGGAATCGCATCTAAAGATCGTCCTTATCCTGGCCATAGCGGCGGCGGCGCTTTCAATCGCCGGTTGCGCAGGGGTGGGATCAGGAAATACAACGGCCCTGCTGAGTGCAGCTGGATTTCGCGTGCGCACGCCGCAGACACCCAGACAACAGCAGATGTACGCTGCCCTACCACCTTACCAAGTCCAACGCGCCATTGTAAAAGGGCACGTTTTCTATGTTTATAAAGACGAGAAAGCGGGTGTCGCCTACGTCGGTCGGGAGCAGGAATACCAACGGTATCAGCAGTTGGCTATTCAGCAGCAGATCGCCGAGAATTACTACACCGCAGTGGCGATGGACCGCGCTGCCGCCCTTAGTTGGTATGGAGCATGGGGTCCACGAGCTTTCTGGTGGTAAACCCAT
>JAICUQ010000008.1 GCA_025935755.1 Chthoniobacterales bacterium
CGAGTGGAAAGGATTTCCGGCGGTTTTCTATCACTACGCGAGTTACTCCATCCCAATATGTTTAGCCAAGGTGGCATCTCTTCCAGGCTATGAGACCGTCATAGGCTTTTGGGCACCATTCGGTTCCTTTCTCACCGGATTGGCGAGCTACGCCCTGGGTCGAGTGTTTTGGAGTCAAGCGGCCGGACTAGCGGCATTGGTAGCTACTTTTCTGATACCAGATCTCTGCTTGTTAAACATTGCTCACCCCACCTACGGCTATTTCTGGCTGCAGCACGTGGCTCCAGGTGGGTTGTACGCTTTAGCAGTGGCCGGCATAGCCGTGGCATTCATTTTCAAAGGAGTACGGGAGGCACATCGTTTGTGGATCGCTTCTGGCGTTGCGCTGGGAGCTCTTGTCGTTTTTTTCAAAATTCAGATCTTCGCCGCTGCTTTTCCTTTGCTGGTTGCTTTTGCGATCGTCGGATGGCCGCCACGCAACAAATGGCAATGGCTAATAGTTGCCGGCTGCGTTGCCGCCGGAGTTGCCATGCTCCCGCTGGCCAATCGTTTTTATGTCGGTCCGAACGTCCAATTCGATCTTTCCGGGAGTGTTTGGTATTGGCACGCGTTAGCCAAATTGGCGAACGGAACGCCTGTTGCGAGTTGGTACGCCGCTTTCAACGAGGCTCATCCGTTCCCCACGCATCTGCCGCAGGCACTCGGTTTACTCATGCTCAATGCCTTGGGAATCTTCGCGATCATAGCGCCATTTGTTTGGCTGTTTGTCGCGTGGCGCAAAGAGTGGCAGGCCTCCGAGGGAATTTCAGTCGCTGCAATAGCGATTCTCTCGTTGATGACGTTTGGAATGGGCGGAACCGGTACCTCAGATAATGCCCACGAATTCATACATCGGCCGTTCGTATGGGCGTACTGGCTAGTGGGCTCGCTCGCCGCAGGGCGCCTCTTTTCAATCCTCTCAAACCGTCGCCCGCAACTTTGGAACCGAGGCATTGCCGTGAGCGCAATAGTTTTATTACTTGTTCCGGTGTGTTATGGCGCCGGCTTACAGCGTGGTAAAGGATCCGTAGGTAATATGCGTGCCAATGTTCACGTGGATCGTGGTCTGATCGATTGCGCGCGCTATATTAGAAACCAGCCTCCTGCCGATGCCGTCGTCCAAGATTCGCAACTGGACAAGCTTCTCATCCTTGGAGGATTAGACGACCGACCGACGTTCGCCGCGAGAGTCGATGAGTGGACGAGACAAAGCAAAGTCTTCCGAGAGTCTGGTTACCAGGAGCAGTTGGGAAAACTGCAAAGGCTGAAGCAGGCCACGACCAATTCCGATCTCCAAGATGCCGTCCGCGACACCGGAATCCGCTGGTACGTGACGCATCCAGATGATACAAACGTATGGCCGGCCGAGTTTCGTGATCAGCCCGCGTTCGAGTCGAATGGCTATCGAGTTTACGACATGCAGCGTTGCCTCGAACTGCGCGGATAACATTAGGCACCCGCCTATTGTCTGAATGCGTGAGCTTCACCACCATTAGGCATTCAACGTTCAACGCTCAACATCCAACCTCCAACTCTCAATGAAGAGAATCATGAATTGGGCGTTGAAAATTGGGCGTTGAGCGTTGAGCGTTTGCCCCATGCAACCGTCTACGCAATCCTCAATCGATCTCCCCGGAATCAAAAAACTGCGCAGTGGCAAGGTGCGCGAAGTATTCGACCTCGGCGAGACACTGCTTTTTGTGGTCACCGATCGGATCTCGGCGTTCGACGTAATCCTCCCCGATCCGATTCCTTACAAAGGCGCAGTGCTGAATCAGATTTCCGCGTATTGGTTCAAGCGATTCGACGACATCCGAAATCACTTTGTCACTGCGAAATTCGACGAGTTCCCGAAAGAATTGCAGCCGTTCCGGGAACAGCTGGCGGGACGTTCCATGATCGTAAAAAAAACCCAGCCTTTGCCGGTGGAATGCGTGGTCCGCGGCTATCTGGCCGGTTCCGGTTGGAAAGAATACCAGGAATCCCAGAGCGTTTGCGGCATCAAATTACCCGCGGGACTGAAACTGGCATCCAAATTACCCGAGCCAATTTTCACTCCGGCCACCAAAGCGGAAACAGGTCACGACGAAAACATCGACATGAAACGGTGCACCGAGATCCTGGGCAACGATTTGGCCGAGCGCGTGAAGACGCTTAGCCTGGAAATTTATTCGCGCGGCCGCGATCACGCAGACGAGTGCGGGATCATCGTGGCAGACACGAAATTTGAGTTCGGCACTGTCGGTGACGATTTGCTTTTGATTGACGAATGTCTGACGCCCGATTCTTCGCGTTTCTGGCCCAAGGACGAATATGGCGTCGGCCAGAGCCCGCCAAGCTTCGACAAGCAATTTGTGCGGGATTATCTGGAAACCCTCGATTGGGACAAGAGTCCCCCTGCCCCGCGCTTGCCGAAGGAAGTGATTGAAAAAAGTTCGGCCAAATACGTCGAGGCGTTTCGTCGCCTGACGGGTGACGAGTTGGTAGACGTGTAAACACGATTTCGCTCGTCATGTCGAGCGAAGTCCAGACATCCCGCTAAGTTACCTCACCGTGATGCCACGGGATTGAAAACCTGGTCTCGCCCCGAACACTTTCGGGGTGCGTTGCAGCCTCGACTTCGCGCGGAATGACATTTACGAGACGCTCTGTACACTAGCGCCGCGACAAATCGAGACGTCCGCAGTCACGTTGCGACGATGCCACACGACCGGCCTGACATTTTGTTTATCATGACCGACCAGCAGCGGTTCGACACGATCGCTGCGCTCGGGAACTCGCACATTTATACGCCAAACATGGATCGGCTCGTGCGAAGGGGAATTAGCTTTTCGAACGCATACGCAACCTGCCCGGTTTGCGTTGCTGCGCGCTACACCATCCGTACCGGCTGCGAGCCGGCCACGACGCGCGTTTTCACCAACGCCAGGGCGAATGCGGTGGCTGATCAAGCCGTGGAAATGGAAAAACGTTGCGGACCCTACCTCGGGCGAACAATGTCGCGCCTCGGCTACCGGACTTTTGGAGTCGGAAAATTCCACACCAATCCGTGGAATGAGGATCTTGGTTTCGAAACGTTGTGGCGCTGCGAAGAAACTTATCACCCGCCGAACCGGGAAGGCGATGACTACGGTTCCTGGCTGGCGCGGGAGCATCCCGAGTTCGATTTCCTCGAGCAGCCAATGGGCGAGCGCTCTGAGATGTTTTACCTGCCACAGCGCAGCCCGCTTCCAGCCAATCTGGGCGGAGAATGGTGGACGGCTGATCGTACCATCGAGGAAATCGCAAAATCCAATGATTCGCGCCCGTTCTTTGGGTTTGTGTCCTTCATTGGGCCGCATCCGCCGCTGGCTCCGCCGATTCCTTTCAACCGGATGTACAATCCCGATCGATTGCCGGAGCCTGTCCTCGGCAAAATCGAAGAAGATGAGCTGGACGAGGAAATTCCCTTCATGCGTCACGCCATTTGGGCGGAAGCCATCAACCCGGCATTAGCGAAAATCGTTAAGGCCCGTTACTACGGCGAGGTCACCTATTTGGACTATTGCCTGGGACGAATTCTGGACGCCGTCGAAGCGCGACCAAACCCTGAAAATGTTCTCATTTGTTTTTTTGCCGATCATGGCGATCTGCTCGGCGACCATCACGGCTGGCAGAAGCAAAACTTCTTCGAGGCGGCTTGCCGTGTTCCTTTGCTGCTCAGTTGGCCGGGCGTGCTGCCCGCGGGAACCGATCAAACCCAATTGATCAGCCTGGCAGATCTTTTTGCCATTGCCACAGGAGCAGCGGGCGAGTGTCACGCACGAGAAGGCATCGACGTTCTGAAGATGTTGCGAGGCGAACTCGCAGCGCGTCAGCATCTCGTCGGGATGGTGGAAGTCCCCGGCTCACAAGATTTCAAAATCATGGTCCTGACTGAGGAATGGAAATACATTTTTATGGCGAACGGTGGACGCGAACAGCTCTTCAATCGAAAGAACGATCCTAACGAGTTGTCGAACCGCGTCGGTTCGTCCACGGCGATGAGAGACGACTTGTATGCCTTGGCGGTGAAAGCCTGCCGGGTCCCTGGGGCGACCGACGCGCTGGAAGGCCAGAACCTTCGTGCATTTCCGTTTCGTCAACGGCCGCCGGTTCGCATCTATCAATTCGATCGGTCCAGGGGTGTTCTCGGATTTCCCGATAAACCTCAGGACTCGCTAAAAACCTTCGACCGAGTCACGCTGAGATCGTTGGAGTAAAAATGGAACGCGCTTCCAAATATCGGGAAGACCTTGGCCTTGGCCTTAAACCGGGCGACCCGCAGTATCGCGCTTACGTCGGACCACCGGAGGATTACGACTTGATCGCTGCGATGGCTTTCAATCTCCTGACCACGCTTGGTCTGCGCCAGCATCATTCGTTGCTTGACCTCGGTTGCGGTTCACTGCGGATCGGACGGCTTTTGATTCCTTACCTGAACCAAGGCAGATACTTTGGCGTAGAGCCTAACAAATGGCTGGTCGAGGACGGAATCCGGCGGGAGTTGGGCGAAACTTTGGTGCAAATCAAACGTCCGACATTCTTTTTTTCCGATTCACCCGATACGATTGCGCAGATAAGACTCTCTTTCGATTTCGCGCTAGCCCAATCCATCTTCAGTCATTGCGGGCTGGATTTGATCAAGGGGTGGTTGTCTGCGATTTCGCGTTCACTGGCTAACGACGGAGCCTTCGTTGCCACGTTTTTGGTCGGCGAGGAAGACTCTACCAAAACAGGCTGGATCTATCCCGACTGCGTTAATTACCCGCCGGCTACACTCGAACGAGCAGCCACGGACGTGAATCTGCGATTCGAAATTTTGGATTGGAAACATCCGCGCCAGACATGGGCACTTTTTGCCGCCCCGGGATTCGATTCCACCTGGTTTAAAAAACAGCCTCTTACCTGGAACACCGGGTTGAAAAGAGCGCTGAGCCAAAAACATCAGCCGTGACTAACGAGAAGATCTTTGCGACGCCACGCAAGGTGGACGATGTCGCCGATTGTTACTTCTACCACACGATGGAACTCCCGCGCCACGGAGTGATCGAGGGACGAGATTGGGATCTGCGCGGCCGAGTGGATGAATATCTCGGCCATGTCGATTTTGCCGGTCAACGCGTTTTAGAAATCGGTCCCGCCAGCGGTTTCTTAACATTCGAGATGGAAAAGCGCGGTGCCGACGTGAGCTCGGTCGAAGTCACAGACGAACACGGCTGGGACTTTGTTCCGTATCCGGATGCAAGATTAAAAGAGATATTCGGCCCGCGTGGAATCGTGATGCAACAGTTGAAAAACTCATACTGGTTCAGTCATGCCGCATTCCGATCCAAGGCCAAGGTTTACTATGGCGACGCTTACAATTTGCCTGCGACGCTCGGACAATTCGACATCGCCGTGATGGGAGCGGTGCTGCTCCACTGCCGCGACGCGCTGCGGATTGTCGAGCAGTGCGCGAAAAGAGCAAAGACGCTTATCATCGTCGATAAATTCCATCCCGACCTAGAAGGCGCGCCAGTCTGTCGCCTCGTTCCGACTGCGGAGAATTTGATCTGGCACACGTGGTGGCACTTCAGTACTCAATTCTTCACACAGTTTTCAGCAGTGATGGGTTTCGCGACCTCGAAGCCGACGACGCACGAGCAGTATCACCGCGGACGAGCACACACGCTTTTCACTCTCGTCGCACGGCGAGAATGATGTGTCGCACTGCCTCCGAAATTGACAGCCGGTTCTGCATCTTGGTAAAAGTGCCGCTATACTCTGAACTGTTATGCGCCTGTCCATGCTGAGGCGAATGCGGAACGTATTTTGCATACGTTTGTTAATAACAGCCGGCATCGTTGCGTCGGGGCTCATCGTTTCCGCGCACGCGACCACCGAGGATGGATCGGAAGACGATGCATGGGGTTGGGTCGATGGCCTTTTCCCCTGTGCTACGCCCAGGCCAACCCCATGCCCGGGTCGCTGTTCTCAAAAAGTAGGCCTAACCGAGAATTTTGATGGTGTGGTTCCGCCTATACTACCTCCAGATTGGCTGGCAACCAACGCCTTGGGATCGCCGCCGCTCTGGGTCACATCTAATTCCGGGCTCCCGGTGCCACCTTCGGAATCGCCGCCCAATGCTGCGTTCGTTGACGATCCAGGTGTCGTAAGCGACAAGCGGCTCGACTCGCTGCACTTTTCCGTTTCGGGGACCGGAGTACAACTGATTTTCGATCACAACTTCAATCTCCAAGCGTCGGACGTGGACCCAAACGTTGGGTTCGATGGCGGCGTACTGGAGATCAGTTTTGACGGTGGAAATACCTTTCAAGACATTCTCGCCGTTGGCGGCAGCTTCAGTTTTGGTGGTTATAACCGCACAATCAGTACCGATCGGGGTAGTCCCATCGCAGGTCGCCAGGCGTGGAGCGGTAATTCGGGAGGTTTTATCTGTACAATAGTCCACCTGCCATTCCTCCCCCCAGGCGGCAGGTTCCGATGGCGAATGGCCAGCGACAACAGTGGCTCCGGCGAAGGCTGGCGGGTCGACACAGTTGCTGTCACTATGTGCGCCCGGATTCCGGGTTGTTCACCGACTCCTCATCCCCGCCCCACGCCGGCCCCACGACCGGTGCCGGCGGCACCTCCAAGTCCTCGCGCTACACCAGCGTTTACTCCAGTACCGCGCCCGAGTCCGTGATATCCTACCAATTGTAGGGCATCAGACGCGCTGGTGTTTCACAGAAGCGCCCTACAACAATTCATTAACAAGCGATTTCTCTTCCTTTAATTCTGCGACTGACGCGTCGATTTTCCCGCGGCTGAAATCGTTGAGCGGAACGCCTTGCACGATTTCCCATTTTCCACTCCGCACGCGGACTGGGAACGACGAGATCAATCCTTTCTCGACGTCGTAACTCCCATCGGAACAAACTGCCACGCTGTGCCAATCGTCGCCCGGGGTGTCGATACGAAGAGAGTACACGGTGTCCACGATGGCATTTGCAGCTGAGCCGGCTGACGAAAGGCCACGCGCTTTGATGACCGCAGCGCCACGCTGTTGCACCGTGGCGATAAACTCCTCCTTCAGCCATTTCTCGTCTCCGATCACTTCGTTGGCAGGCCGACCATCGATTCTGGCGTTGTAGAAATCCGGGTACTGCGTCGAAGAATGATTTCCCCAGATGGTCATGTTCGTAACCGAGCGAATGCTTACGCCGGCTTTCTGCGCAAGCTGCGCGCGTGCGCGGTTTTCATCCAGCCGCGTCATGGCGAACCAGCGGTCGCTCGGGATCTCTTTTGCGTTGTTCATGGCGATCAGGCAATTGGTATTGCATGGATTTCCGACCACGAGGACGCGCACGTCGGCTGCCGCATTTTTTTGAATCGCCTGACCTTGTCCGATGAAAATTTTGCCGTTAATCCCGAGCAGATCTTTCCGTTCCATGCCGGCCTTGCGCGGCACGCTTCCGACTAACAACGCCCAGTTCACGTCGCGAAAGCCTTCATTGAGATCGGCCGTTGGTGTGATCGATTCAAGAAGCGGGAAAGCGCAATCGTTCAATTCCATGACCACGCCTTCCAATGCGCCGAGCACAGCAGGGATTTCGATGAGATGCAGGCTGACCGGTTGATCGTGCCCGAACATTTGTCCGGAAGCGATGCGAAAGAGAAGTGCGTAACCGATGTGCCCGGCGGCGCCGGTCACAGCAACTTTAATCGGAGTTTTCATGGCGCAATTAGCCATAAACATCTTGTTGAGAGCAAGCGATTCCTATCGCCTTCGCCACGCTTACGACGGTGGCAGGCGACTTTGCTCGGAATGACAGAGACGAGATCGGCCGTAGATTCTAACGAGATGTATCCAACGAAATTGAACAAGATCATCAATCTGTTTGAAACGCTGCCGGAAGACGAACGACGCGAGACGCTCGTTTCGTATGCAGACAACGTGAAACGGCAGGAGCCGCGCCAGGGTGAGAATTTTGACCTCGTCGATGTACGAAAAGACGAGGAGTGCACTGACACGGTGGGCGTTTATCTGCATGTAGATGAAGCGGGCAAAGCGCACATTCGCATGACGCTCGGCCCGGAAGTGCAAACGCTTACTCGCGCGATGACTGCGATTCTCTGCAAAGGACTGGAAGGCTCGACGCCGCAGGAGATTTTGGATCTGCCGAGTGATTTTGTAACACGAATCGTCGGCACCGAACTGGTGCGAGTCCGCAGCCAAACCGTTTATTACGTTCTGACTCGGATAAAAGGTATCTGCAAAGTCTATCTGGACCGCCAACGCATGGCCGCCGCGTAGCACAGGCATCCTGCCTGTGGGCCGGCCGGCACCTTGCCTGCGGATATAATTCCGTCGATTCAAAGCAGGCGAGGGCGTCTGGCTTGCTCCACAGGCACGATGCCTGTGCTGCGTTGGCAGCCGGAAAAATCCGACGGACATCAAGACGCCGACATGGTCACCAAGCGCCTCAGCACACCGTAGGAGCAGCTAAAATCGGTTTGTTACGTTTCCCGCGTGACGTTCGCCTGATTTCGTTTACCATCCCCGCTGGCGCAGATGCCGCGGAATAACGAACTCAGGAAAATTCTCCTCATCGGCTCCGGTCCAATCGTGATCGGGCAGGGCTGCGAATTTGACTATTCCGGTGTGCAGGCGTGCAAGGCGCTGCGCGAAGAAGGCTATGAGGTCGTGCTGGTGAATTCCAATCCAGCCACCATCATGACCGACCCGGAGTTTGCCGATCGCACTTATGTCGAACCGATCACGCCTGAAGTGATCGAGGCGATCATGGAGCGCGAGAAACCGGATGCTATTTTGCCTACGCTTGGCGGCCAAACTGCGCTGAATGCCGCAATGGAATTGAATCGCAACGGTGCACTGGTGAGGCACGGAGTGAAATTGATCGGTGCAAACGCGCAGGCGATCGCGAAAGGCGAAGACCGCCAGTTGTTCAAGGAAGCGATGTTACGTATCGGGCTCGACGTGCCGCGCTCTGGCATAGCACGTTGCGTTGCGGATCTCGATCGCATCGTGGCGGAGATCGGAAAGTTTCCATTGATCATCCGTCCGGCATTCACTTTGGGCGGCGCCGGCGGCGGTATCGCTTACAACAGGGAAGAACTCGATGAGATCGCTTCGCGCGGCCTGGATCTTTCGCCGGTGCGCGAAGTGTTGATCGAAGAATCGCTGGTCGGCTGGAAAGAGTTCGAAATGGAAGTGATGCGCGACCGCATGGACAACTGCGTGGTAGTTTGTTCGATCGAGAATCTCGATCCCATGGGCGTGCACACCGGGGACTCGATCACGGTTGCGCCTGTGCAGACGCTTACCGACAAGGAATATCAAATGATGCGTGACGCTGCCTTCGCGGTGATTCGTGAAATTGGCGTCGAGACCGGTGGATCGAACATTCAGTTCGCCGTTCATCCTGACACCGGCCGAATGGTTGTGATTGAGATGAATCCGCGCGTGTCGCGTTCCAGTGCGCTGGCATCGAAAGCGACCGGTTTCCCGATTGCCAAGATCGCGGCCAAACTCGCGGTGGGCTATACGCTCGACGAAATCAAAAACGATATTACACGCGAAACGCCGGCCTGCTTTGAGCCGACGATTGATTATTGCGTTGTCAAAGTGCCGCGGTTCACATTCGAAAAGTTTCCACAGGCGGATGCAACGCTCACGACACGAATGAAGAGCGTCGGAGAAGCCATGGCCATCGGACGCACCTTCAAGGAAGCATTGCAAAAAGCGCTGCGCAGCCTGGAGATCAAACGCTTCGGGTTGTTAGGCGACGGCGCGGAAAAGCATGTCGATCTCGAAACATTGCGATTAAAGCTGGCAATCCCGAATGCGGAACGAATCTTTTACATCGCGCAGGCATTCAAAAAAGGCGCCTCGATCGATGAGGTTTACGAGCTTACAAAAATCGATCGGTGGTTTTTGCGAAACATCGCTGAAGTCGTTGCTGAAACCGCATGCTTGAAAACAAAGACCTTTTTGAGGTCTAAAAAATTCGGTTTTTCGGACCGACAACTGGGGGTCGCGCGAAAAGCTTCGGAAAGCGTGGTGCGATCCCAGAGAAAAGCTGAAGGAGTCATACCGACGTATCGCCTCGTGGATACGTGCGCGGCAGAGTTTGAAGCGTACACACCTTATTATTATTCGACGTACGGCGATGAAAACGAGCGGCGCGACAGCGAGAAACGCAAGATCATGATTCTGGGTGGCGGCCCCAACCGGATCGGCCAGGGCATTGAGTTCGATTACTGCTGCGTGCACGCGGCATTTGCGCTGCGCGAGCTCGGATTCGAGACGATCATGGTAAACTCGAATCCAGAAACGGTTTCGACCGACTACGACACGAGCGACAAACTGTATTTTGAGCCGCTCACCCTCGAAGACGTTCTCAATATTTACGACCAGGAACAACCAGAGGGCGTTGTTGTCCAGTTCGGCGGACAAACACCGCTAAATCTCGCCAGTGGATTGAAAGCGGCAGGCGTCCCGATTCTCGGGACACAAACCGAAAGCATCGAAACCGCGGAGGACCGAAAGCTGTTCGCGGCAATGCTGGATAAACTTGGCTTGCGCCAAACTCCCAACGGATCGGCCATAAGTACGGAAGAGGCCGTGGCGATAGCCCGAAAAATCGGGTATCCTGTCCTCGTTAGGCCAAGCTTCGTTCTTGGTGGCCGCGCAATGGAACTCGTCTACAACGAGACGGACCTGACACGGTACATGACCAACGCGATCGAAATAACGCCGGACCGGCCCGTCCTGATCGATCGGTTTCTCGAAGAAGCCATTGAGGTCGATGTCGATTGCATTTCCGACGGTGAGACAACCGTGATCGGCGCGATCATGGAACACATCGAGGAAGCGGGCATCCATAGCGGCGACAGCGCATGCGTGGTCCCGACATTCTCTCTCTCCCAAAAAGTGTTGGACGAGATTTCATCCGCAACGAAAGCAATGGCGCGCGAGCTGAATGTGCGCGGTTTGATGAACGTGCAGTTCGCCGTCAAAGGAGACGAAGTTTACGTCCTGGAAGTGAATCCGCGCGCGTCGCGTACCGTGCCCTTCGTCAGCAAATCGATTGGCATTCCACTGGCAAAGCTGGCCGCCAAAGTCATGACCGGAAAGTCATTGCACGAACTCGGATTCACCAAAGAGATCGTGCCGAAACATTTCTCCGTGAAAGAAGCGGTGTTCCCGTTTCTGCGCTATGAAGGTTTGGACATTTCGCTCGGACCGGAAATGAAATCGACGGGCGAAGTAATGGGGATCGACGTCGATCTGGGTCTCGCCTACGCGAAATCGCAGATGGCTGCGCCGCCTCCTTTGCCGAAGGGCGGAAGAGTTTTCGTCAGCGTAAAAGACGCCGACAAGGAAGCGATCATTCCGGTTGCACGCGAATTTCTCGAACTCGGTTTTGAAATCGTGTCTACGAGCGGCACGGCGGAAGCGTTGACCAACGCGAAAATCAAAGTAACCAAAGTTTTCAAGATTCACGAGGGCCGTCCAAACGTGCTCGACCGGATCAAAAATGGTGACATTGATTTCATCATCAACACACCCAGCGGTAAAATTCCGCGAGAACATGAAGTCGTTATTCGCAACGCCGCGCTGGCAGCAAAAATTCCGATTATGACGACGGTCCGCGCCGCGCTGGCCAGCGCGAATGGAATTCGCTCACTCCAAAAACGAAAAGTTCAGGTGCGGAGCTTGCAGGAATACCACAAGTGAATGCGAAATCCGAATGTGGAATGCCGAAATAATAACGAAGCTCGGATGATACATCGCAGTCCATCACCAGCCCTCAGCATTCATCATTCGGTCATTCCTTTGGCATTCGTCATTTGTCATTCGTCATTTTGATGCCACTTGTCAGCATGAAATTATCGATCGCCCTTGCTGCTGCCCTGCTCAGCGCGACGGTCCTTGCGGCCGACGAAACGAAAGACGAAACAACTCCCAAAAGTTCATCCAACGAAGTTGCCGTCATCAAAACGAGCGAGGGCGACATGGTCGTTCAGTTTTGGACTGATGCCGCGGGGAACACCGTCGACAACTTCAAGAAACTGGCACGCCAGGGTTTCTATGACGGGACAACTTTCCATCGGATCGTAAAAGGATTCATGATTCAGGGCGGCGATCCGAATTCAAAAGATCCGGCAAAAGAAGATAGCTACGGACAAGGGGGTCCCGGTTATAATGTTAAGGCCGAGTTCAACAATCATAGCCACGACCGCGGCGTGATTTCGATGGCCCGCGGACCGGATCCCGACTCGGCAGGTTCGCAATTTTTCATTTGCCTCGCACCGGTCCACCGTCTCGATCATCAATACACGACATTCGGCAAACTGATCAAAGGCCAGGATGTGCTGGATAAAATCGGTGATATTCCGGTAACCAGGAACAGCATGGGTGAACCGAGCAAACCGAGCAAACGCGTGGTGATCGAGAGCATCAAGATCGTTCCGGCTGACTCTGTGAAATAGGTTTCATGAACACCTGGCTTTAGCCAGGTGCTTTCACGACGCGCTCGTCGAGAAGCCGTTTTAACCGCTTTCGGTTAGACAGAAGCTGTTGAAACAGCTCAGTTCGCTTGCGCATTCACGTTCATCGGGCTAAAGCCCGGTGTTCATAAAAGTTGTCCCATGATTTCAGAACGAACCGAAATTGCTCTGGTTCAGATGCGCTGCGGCGCCGAGCCGGAAAAGAATCTGGCGCGCGCAATCGAATTCGTTCGCGATGCGGCGCGACAAGGCGCAGAGATCGTCTGCCTGCCGGAGCTTTTCAGATCGCAATATTTTTGCCAGACAGAGGATCACAAAAATTTCGATTTGGCCGAGGAAGTGCCGGGAAAATCGACTGAAGCGCTGGGAGAAGTCGCACGGGAAACCGGCACCGTAATCATCGCCTCGCTTTTCGAGAAACGTAGCGCCGGGCTTTATCATAACACCGCCGCAATCATCGATTCAAACGGGAAATTGCTCGGCAAATACCGCAAAATGCATATTCCCGATGACCCGCTGTATCACGAAAAATTTTATTTCACGCCCGGCGATCTTGGGTTCAAGGCGTGGGACACCGCGGCCGGCAAGATCGGTGTCTGCGTTTGCTGGGACCAATGGTATCCGGAAGCGGCGCGCCTGACTGCATTGCGCGGGGCAGAAATTCTTTTTTATCCGACGGCAATTGGCTGGCATCCGAGCGAGAAAAAGGAGTTTGGCAAAGCACAACATTCCGCGTGGGAAACGATTCAGCGTGGTCACGCCATCGCCAACGGCTGCTATGTGGCGGTGGCAAACCGCGTCGGTCACGAAGCGCCTGCCGGCGGAGATGGCATAGAATTTTGGGGGCAAAGTTTTGTGTGCGGACCCGACGGCGAGATCATCGCGAAAGGCTCCGTCGACAGGGAAGAGATTGTAGCGGCAGAGATTGATTGGGCCCGCGTCAACGAACACCGGACGCATTGGCCATTTTTGCGCGATCGCAGAATCGACGCCTACGGTGAGATCAATCGACGTTTGATTGATTAGAGTGCCGGGGGCGCACGCATCTTGCGTGCGAGCACGCTGGAAGCGCCCGCTCCCGCAAAAGGCAGCCTTTTTCGGATTTCCGCTTTGTGGTAACACAACTGCGATGACTGCGAGCCCTGCTCCATTTAAGCGTAGGCCGTGGTATCGCCCGTCTTTGACAATGCAGATCATGATCGGGCTGGTGGTCGGCGGTGTGATTGGATGGCTCCGTCCCGATTGGGGCAACGCAGTGTACTTTTTGCGCGACATCTTCATTAACCTCATCAAGTCGATCATCGCGCCTTTAGTGTTCTCAACGATCGTCGTGGGAATCGCCGGCGCGGGTGCGCTCCGAAAAGTCGGGCGCATGGGATTCAAGGCGTTGATCTATTTCGAGATCGTCACTACGGCCGCGTTATTCATCGGCCTGGCCGTTGTGAATCTCACCAAGCCTGGCGTCGGAGTGAAACTCGAGGCGACGAACACGTCGGCGATCCAATCCATCGAGCAGACTCATCCGCACTCTTTCGTCGAAACTATCGTTCACGCATTTCCGTCGAGCGTCATTGAAGCGATGGTTCGTGGCGACGTTTTGCAAATCGTCGCGTTCAGCGTGCTCTTCGCGCTTGCGGTTTCCGCGGTGGGTAGCAAAGGCCAGCCCATCGTTCGCGCCATGGAGAGTCTTTCGCAGGTCATGTTCAAATTCACGAACTACGTGATGATGTTTGCGCCGATTGGAGTGGGCGCAGCGATGGCTCACACCATCGGCACGCAAGGTCTTGGGGTACTGATGAACCTTGGCAAACTTGTCCTGTCGCTCTATCTGGCCCTGATCATTTTCGTGGTTGTGGTTTTCGGAGTGGTGATCCTGATCGCGCGCGTGCCATTGCGAAAATTCGTGCGCGCAGTGCGCGAGCCCGCCGCGCTGGCGTTTGCGACCACGAGCAGCGAGTCAGCGCTGCCTAAAGCGATGGAATCGATGGAACGCTTGGGCGTGCCGCGTCACATCGTCGGTTTCGTGATGCCAACCGGCTATTCATTCAATCTCGATGGTTCGACACTTTATCTGGCGTTGGCGTCGGTGTTTGTCGCGCAGGCAGCTGAGGCCACCACCGGTCAACATTTGGGCTTGGACCGCCAGATCCTGATGGTGCTGACACTAATGATCACATCGAAGGGCGTGGCTGCAGTTCCGCGCGCATCACTTGTCATCTTGCTCGCGACGGTAAATAGCTTTTTGCCCGCCGGCCTCGGACCGATCGGCGTCGCGGTCATCTTTGGTGTCGACGAACTGATGGATATGGGGCGCACGTGTGTAAATCTGATCGGCAATTGCCTGGCCACAGTCGTGGTCGCGCGATGGGAGGGCGAATTTGATGACGAACGCGCACTCGCCTTTGGCACGCCAGCCGAAATCGAACTGGATCTTAAACGTGGGAATATCGCTTTCGCCGATGCAGTCGTTCAAGGCGACTGAATTCGGCGCCACCTAACGATTCGTTAGCTACATTCTCAGGTGTGAGTCCTTAGGAGGATATCTTACTTAGAATACGGTTGACAGTCGGTGAGTCCGTCAGGAGAGTCGCAAACTTCCTAAAAACATACATCTATGAAAAAAATACTCGCAACACTGCTCATATTCTCAGCAATTGGGTTGAGCGTCATCGCATTTGCCGGCCGAGGGGGCTCGTCAAATGAAAATGGTAACGGCCGCAACCGCGGTCCCGACGTCGATAGGTCGAGTGCCATCGTCCAACTCCGAGGCGATCCAATAAGTACCAGTCGCAATACGAAGCCAGCACATGGCAGAAAAATCGATTTCAAAAGCAATGCGGTGAGATCCTATCGTGCTCAGTTGAACGCGCAACGAAACCAATTCAGACAGTGGCTTCACGCCAATGCGCCTAGAGCAAGAATTACGAGCGAGTACGATGTTTCGCTCAACGCGGTGGCGGTCCAACTCAATGGGACCTCGCTCGCGACAATCGCAGCCGCGCCGATGGTGCAGAGCGCAGAGTACAACACGCTGTATTACCCCAATCTCAGCCAGAGCTACAAAATCATTAACGCGATGGGCGCTTGGAACGCCGCAGGCGGGAGGTCCACTGCCGGAGCAGGTATTAAGATTGGAGACATCGATTCAGGCATCGAAGAGACACATCCGTTCTTCGACCCGACAGGTTTCAGCTATCCGCCGGGCTTCCCCAAGTGCGACGCCGAAGATAGCAATTCGCACCACGCGGACCAGGATTGCAAGTACGTGACACCAAAAGTCATTGTCGCCAAAGTGTTCTACAACAAGGCCAAGAATCAGGGCGCCGACGCACATGCTGTCGAGGGACACGGGACTCACACAGCGGGAATCGCCGCGGGCGTGACTGGCAAAACGGCCGTGGTCAACGGAGTCAACATCAACGACATGTCCGGGATAGCACCGGGCGCGTGGCTAGGGAACTACAACGTTTTCCCCGACCAGGTTAACGAGAGCAAACATGGCGCACGCAGCGAGGACATTCTCAACGCAGTTGACGCCGCGATCGAGGACGGCATGGACGTTCTCAATCTCTCGTTAGGCGGCAGTTACCATGGCAACAATGACCTGCTTGCCCACGGACTCGATAACGCAGTGGAAGGCGGCGTCGTCGTAGCTGTTGCCGCCGGCAACAGCGGCCCCGGGCAGGGAACTCTCGAGTCGCCGGGTCGTGCACGCAAAGTTATCACCGTCGGCGCGAGCACAAACCAACATTTCGTCGGCCAGCCTTTCACATATCCCGCGGGGGGTGGTACCACGATTGGTGCGGCAGTTGGTGACTTCGATCCGCTGCCAACCGCATCGTTCGATCTATTCGACACACAGTCGGACGGTTGCGCCAGCGTCGACCCGGGAGCTTCGGGTAAACTCGCGCTCATCAATCGCGGGACGTGCACTTTCAGCCAGAAAGTGGCCAACGCGAAAGCCGCGGGTGCCATTGCCGTTGTCATCATCAACAACGTCGCTGGAGATCCCACTGCGATGGCCAGGACGGCAGGGTTTGATGACGATCTGCCTGCGGTGATGATCGGAAAAAACGAGGGCGCGGATCTGCGCGCATCAGGTGCAACGACTGCTTCAGCGGTCGCAACTTTCCAGGAATTCATCACCGAAAATAACAGAGACATTCTCGCCGGCTTCAGCAGCCAGGGCCCGACACGAGTAGACTTTGCCGCCAAACCCGACCTGACTTCAGTGGGTGTTAACGTCCTCAGCTCATGCGTGGAAACTGATGCTGTCGATTGCGGCGAAGCACCGTGGGCGTTCCTGAGCGGTACCTCGATGTCGACACCGCACATTGCAGGCTCGGCTGCCGTCCTTTTGCAATTGCATAACGACTGGTTGCCTGCGCGAATTAAATCAGCGCTCGTGAACCGCGCTGATTTGGTGGTCAAAGACGCCGCCACTGGATTGCATGACGTCGGTCCCATCGCGCAAGGCGCAGGGCGTGAGAACCTCTCCGTGGCTGCCGATGCAACAACGTGGATGGATCCCGCTTCAGCGAGCTTCGGCCGCGTAACGGTTGGTCGTCCCAGTTCGGTCGATATCACGGTCTACAATCCGACCGGCACGGAGCAGACGTTCAGCGTCTCAACGACAAAGTTTACGCCGGACACATTCGGTGGAAGCGTGCCTGCGATCTACAACGGCGGCACCCTAAGCTCAGGTGATCCCGCAATTACGGTCCCAGCCAGCATAACAGTGCCGGCGAATGGCTCGACCACATTGACGGTTACCGTAAGTGCACCGCAGGGTACGACCGTGCAGGGCTGGGTCAATCTTGATGGTGATGGCGCAAACGACCTCCATCTGTCGTATTACGGCCAAACCGTTCCGTAACGATACTAACAGTTAAGTAGTTCCATAAAGGGACGCGGGTTACCGCGTCCCTTTTTTTTACGGGAACATCAGGGCATCGACAAATCGGCTCCGTTTCGTCTATGCTGCGCTGATGACCGCAATCTTGCATCTAGTCGAAGCAACTTATGTGATGCAGATCTTTGTTTCCGCTTTTCTGGCGATTCTCTTTCTGCAATCGGGCATCGATAAAATCATCGATCGCCGCGGAAATTTTGAATGGCTAAAAGGACATTTCGCGAAGAGTCCTCTTGCTGGAACGGTTCCTTTTCTGCTGATCTGTCTCACGATTCTGGAGCTCGGCGCTGGCGCGCTAAGCGCGATCGGCTGCGTACTGGTAATTCTTTTCAAAGATCCGACGATCGCGTTCTACGGGGCCATTCTATCTGCGGCAGCAATCACCGCATTGTTTTTCGGGCAGCGGATCGCGAAGGAGTACCCCGGCGCGGCAGTGCTTGTTCCTTACTTTCTGCTCACCCTGGCCGCAATTTATCTGCTTGCGCAAGAATAGATGGCTTCTGCCCGACCGTGGTGTGGATTTCGCCAATGGGCGATAAAGTCGATATCGCCTCAACAATTCGAATTTTCAGTGGAGGAAAAGGCGTGCTGTGCTTAGCTCGCAAGCAAAGGCGAGATCCTGCCTCAGCGCTATGCATGTAACGAATCACGTGGTTTCCGAACCAGCTATTGATGAAGCGCCGGTCTCTATTCCCGATCGAAATGGCTTATCAGCACAGGCGCTCGCCGTGGCAACTGCCAGCGCGGCCATTAACAGTTACCGCCAGAACGCAGCTGCGACTTGGTACCAGGAGCACGCTGATCCCGATGATCCGGATGGCAAATTTGCCTTTCAACGGCTGCGTCAGCCCTGGTTCATTCCTCAGCTTGTCCCAAAGTTCAAGCTTCGGCGGGAGGATAAATTCTACGCCATCGGCTCCTGTTTCGCGCGAGGCATCGAGAACGCACTCGCAGGGCAGAATGTGGTGGTCGAGAGCGCTGCGCCGGAATTCGCCAGATTTCAACCAGCAAAACGGCGGACATCAGGGCTCGGCTTCACTAATAAGTACAACACGTACTCGATGCTAAACGAATTGCGATGGGCGCTTGACCCAGAGGCGGAATTCCCGCGCGACTCGATTGTTCCACTCACAAAGACAAAGTGGTACGACCCACACACAAATCCGACGTTGAGCTTTGTCGATTTGGAAGAAACCCTTCAGCGGCGGGCTCTAACGCAAACGGTTACGAAGCGTATCAAAACCTGCCGCGCAGTCATTGTTACACTCGGGCTTGCAGAGGTATGGCGTGACGTGACGGCAGATGTTTTCGTAAACTGCACACCCATCCCGTCTCTGTTTAAAACTCAGCCTGATCGTTATCAGTTTCAGCTAAGTAGCTTCGCTTCAAACTGGGCTAATCTCGAAGAGATTCACGCGTTGCTCTCAACATTTGGGCATCCCGACGTGCACATCATCGTTACTGTTTCTCCGGTTCCTTTGATGAACACCTTTTCGACCATGGACATTGTTGTAGCCAATAGCTGGGCCAAAGCCCTGTTACGGGCAGTCGCCCAGGAGTGGGCTGCCGCGCATCAAAATGTCGATTACTTTCCAAGTTATGAAATCGTCCAAAACTCCAACCGTGAAGCGACGTGGGAGACCGATCTAAGGCATGTCACAGGCGCTGCAGTACAACAGATCATGGATCTTTTCGTAAGGGAATACATCGACTAACGCAATATGATGAATTGCTCGCGCTCGCGTTAGTTGTCATCACCAAACAATTGGGCACGGCAACGCGTACCACTCTCCGAGCGGATCGCTCCATCAGACTCGATGCGATTTGTCTCCTGCTTCTGATTGCTTATTTCCTGCATTTCGCTCTTCCGGCGCGACACGGAGGATTCCGTGAGGACGAGATGATGAACATCTGGACGTATTGGTATCTCGGAGCGTTTAAATCCATTCTGGGGTTCGTAAAGTTTTGGACACCATATTACCGCCCGGGAGGCGTGCTTTACTATCTCCCGTTATATCATTTTTTCGGGTTGAACCCTCTTCCGTACCGCGTCGTTCAAATCTGCCTCGTCGCTGCTTCAATCCCGATCGCGTACTACCTCGCCCAGCTTCTCGCCTCTTCGCGTGCCATCGCTTTCCTGACGGTCCTTGCTTTGTGTTACCACCCATACGTAGCCAATCTCATATTCGTTGGTGCGTTTATTTACGATGTGTTATGCGGCCTGTTCTATTTCGCTGCCTTGACCTACTACATCCATATCCGTGAGAAGACGGCCACTCTTCGTCCCTTGCAGCTTGTGTTATTCCTGGCGCTGTATGTTTGCGCCCTCAACAGCAAAGAAATGGCGGTTACGCTTCCGGCAATGGTCTTGATCTACGAGCTTCTTAAGTCACTTCCCCGGGCAAACTGGAAGTCATTCCTCTCGTGGAGCTGGCGCTGCGCAGGGCCTTCTTTGATTGCAGCCGGTATGACCGCAATTTATGTCTACAACAAAATCTATGGCACTGGCTCGGTCATACGATTTGATGCTTATCGGCCCAGCTATTCCTGGAATAATTTCCTGACATCCAACGCAAGGTTTGTTGGGGAATTATTCTATGCTCCCGAAAAAGTTTCTCCAACAGCCCTGTTACTCCTGTGGGCAGCTGTCTTCATTTACGCATTTTGGAGCCGGGATCGCATGCTTCAGCTCATGGCCTTCTGGGTAGTGATAGTTCCTCTCCCGATCGCCTTTCTTATTCCGATTCGTGGCGGCGGATGTCTTTATATCCTGCTTTTCGGCTGGGCAATGATCTGTGCAAAAGCTGCATGTGATTTGATTGCGCTAGTACTGGATCGAAAGTCACCTAACCGGGCAATCAGAGTGGGTCTTGTGTCTGTGTTGGCATTGTCACTGGCAATCTTCACTCATTGGCAAAATCAGCGACTTGGGACTGCGGCGAATTTGCTCTCTGTCGGTCAGAAGGTAAGTCACGTCATAAGCGCATTCGATTCACTGAATGTGAAGCCGGCACCGCACAGCACGGTGCTCCTCAAACCGGATCCACAACTGTTTCAAAACAAATGGCAACCGCTTTTCATCGCTTCATTGATTTGGAACGATCATTCCCTTGAGATCTGGATCGATAAGGTAAGTGAGATTGCGCCAGAGCAGCTCGGAAAGGCCGACTACGTCATCTCGCTTACTGAATTCAAAACGACGGTGATCCGCTAAGCAAACAGCCACAAGGACTACCAAGGTTGCCACTGGTGAGTTGCACCAGACTGGAGCCACTGTGTGTGACTGTCAGCTGTTGAAAACCAATGCGATGCAGCTGGAGAAAAGGGTCATTTGTGCTTAACTAACAGGTTCGACATATCTCGCCAGAATGCCTGCGCAGACAATCAAAATCAGCGGTGCTCGCCAGCACAATCTCAAGAATCTCCACGTCGAGATTCCAAGGGAGAAGCTGGTGGTCATCACCGGTTTAAGCGGCTCGGGGAAATCCTCGCTCGCTTTCGACACGCTCTATGCGGAAGGGCAACGTCGTTATGTCGAAAGCCTCTCCGCGTATGCGCGGCAGTTCCTCGACAAAATGGAAAAGCCGGACGTCGATTTCATCGAAGGCTTGTCGCCTGCAATCGCTATCGAACAACGCAGCGCCGGAGCCAACCCGCGATCAACGATCGCAACGACCACGGAAATCTACGATTATTTGCGGGTCCTTTATTCCGCAGTCGGTCAACCCCACGATCCTGTTACCGGACGCCCACTTACCCGCCAAACTCCTCAGCAGATCGTGGATCGGGTTTTAGCGTACGAACCGGGAAGTAAGATCGTTGTACTCGCGCCGTTGATTGAGAATCAGGCCGGTGAGTTCCGGGATGTCCTCGAAAAGCTCAAGCGCGAAGGATTCGTTCGCGCGCGCATCGACGGCGAGATGATTGAATTGGATCGCACTGAGCCGATCCGTTTGAAGAAAGGCGAACGGCATACGATTGAAGCGGTAGTCGATCGGCTGATCGTTCGTGATGGAATTCGGGTGCGACTGACAGACTCAATCGAAACGGCTCTCAAATGGGGCAGCAACCGCGTCGTTGTTTTGCGGCAGCAAGCTGGTGATGGAGTCATGGAGAAATCGACTAATGAGAAAGCCAATGCTCCAATACTCCAATACCCTATTACTCCAGCAGGCGAGTGGGAAGAATGCCGCTACTCGACCGATTACGGCAACGCCGAAACCGGGTTCAACCTGGGTGAGCTGACGCCGAGACATTTCTCTTTTAACAGCCATCTCGGCGCTTGCCCGGCTTGCCACGGTCTCGGGACGCAATTGGTGGTTGATCCGGAGCTGATGATCTCCGACCAAACCAAAACGCTGGCCGAAGGAGCGATCACACCCTGGCGTCGCGGCACAAAACGGATGCGAGCCTACTATCGGCATCTGCAGGATGCGCTGGTCAAACACTTCCGAGTGAATGAAAACGTGCCCTTCAGTGAATTGCCTGACTCATTCAAAACCGCGGTTTACTTCGGCACAAATGGCGATCCGATTGAAATAGATTTTGGCGGCAACTCCGATAAATCGCGACCAGGCGGCGAAAAGAAAGTCACCAAACCATTCGAAGGCCTCGTGCCACAAATGCAGCGCTTGTACGAACAGACCGAGAGCGAGTTCACACGGAATCGGATTCGAGTATTCATGGCGCGCGAGACATGCAACATCTGCGATGGCGCAAGACTCAAACCGGAAATTCTCGCCGTGACGATCAAGGCTGGACCGGCGGTCAGTGACGTTACATCGGGCACGGAGGATCACGAACTGAACATTGATCAATTCAGCCAGCAAACCGTAGAAGACGCGCTGCAATTCATTGGCGGTCTCGCGCTCACCGAGCAGCAGCAGACCATCGTAACAGAAGTCGTCCGCGAGATTCAATCGCGCCTGCAATTTCTCGCCGAAGTCGGACTTGGATATCTCACATTGAATCGCGAGAGCGGGACGCTTTCCGGCGGCGAAGCACAGCGGATACGACTCGCGACACAGATCGGCTCGGGGCTGGCTGGTGTCCTGTACATTCTCGACGAACCGAGCATCGGTCTGCATCAACGCGACAACTCGCGATTACTGGGAACCCTGCGAAGACTGCGCGATCTCGGCAATTCGGTCATTGTGGTCGAGCATGATGAAGAAACAATTCGAGCCGCCGACCACATTCTTGATCTTGGTCCCGGCGCAGGGCCGCGCGGCGGCGAGATCGTCGCCCAGGGAAGTCTGAATGACATTGAACGTGCGAAAAATTCTTTGACTGGCGATTATCTTTCCGGCCGAGTTCACATCGCAGTTCCAAAACAACGGACTCAGCCGCGGCCGGAGGCCTGGCTTACTGTCATAGGCGCGAGTGAAAACAATCTGAAAAATATTGATGTCTCATTTCCTCTCGGTTGCCTAACGTGTGTAACTGGTGTTTCCGGCAGCGGCAAATCGACCCTGGTGGACGACATTTTGCGCCGCGCGCTTTTCCGGCATTTCTATAATTCAAAGGACAGACCAGGCGCTCACAAGGCAATTCACGGACTGGAACAAATCGATAAAGTGGTAGTCATCGACCAAAGCCCCATCGGGCGGACGCCGCGGTCGAATCCAGTCACATACACCGGCGCGTTCACCCCTATACGCGAACTGTTTGCGCAACTCCCCGCTGCGCGCGTTCGCGGTTACGATGCGGGTCGATTCAGTTTCAACGTTAAGGGCGGGCGTTGCGAAAATTGCGAAGGCGGAGGATTGATCAAAATCGAAATGCACTTTCTCCCCGACGTTTACGTCGAGTGCGAAGTTTGCCGGGGCCAACGCTACAATCGCGAGACGCTCGAGATCACTTACAAAGGCAAGAACATTGCCGATGTACTCGACCTGACCGTGGACGAAGGTGCGCGCTTTTTTCGCAATGTGCCGACCATCGCAGAAAAGCTTAATTCAATGCTCGACGTTGGATTGGGCTACTTACGACTGGGCCAGGCCGGAACGACGCTTTCCGGCGGGGAGGCGCAGCGCGTGAAACTGGCTACTGAGCTTGCCAAAAAGGCGACCGGCCGCACTGTTTACATCCTCGATGAACCAACGACCGGATTGCATTTCGCAGACATCGAAAAATTGCTGGAGGTGTTGATGAAACTCCGTAATGCGGGCAACACCATCGTCGTGATTGAACACAATCTCGAGATGATCAAGTGCGCCGATTGGATCATCGATTTGGGTCCTGAAGGCGGTGATCAGGGCGGAAAAGTGGTCGGATCGGGTTCACCTGAAAAAATGGCCAACATTCCGGGCAGCCATACTGGGCAATACCTGCGGGCAATTTTGGAAAACAAATGAAATCGATTGGACGCCTGGCATTGATATGTCTGACGGCGGTTGTTAGCCCGGTCGCTCACGCGGGCATCTCCGCGGATGTGGCTGAAGCCAGCACACCGGTTTCAGAAGGAGTGCCGGAGGTGGCTGTCGTTCGGTTGCAGTCGTTGTTAAACAAAAATCTGCCAGAAACAGAATGGCGTGCAGTCGCCGAAAAACTTGCGGAGGCGCAGGTCGCCGCAAAACAGCCAGAGGCCACCTTGGTTCTTTTGAGTGATGCGCGGTTACGCGACTTGCCATGGGCGAAATTCTGGCGCGCCCAAGCCCTCGCCAGTTTGGGTCGGTGGAGCGATGCGCTGCCACTTTACGAAGCATTAAGCAGCGAGACTTCCCCCTTTCAAAAAGCCGCTGTTTTCGGAGCGGGCGATGGTTTGCGCGCATTGGGAAAACGCCCGGAAGCTTTGCAAAAATTCATTCTGCTCGCGCACGACAAGGAATGGGGCACCCGAGCGCAATTGCGGGCAGCTGAACTGCACATTGATTTGAACAACGCTGGCGAGGCACGCCGTCTATTGGAGCAGTTGCAACCACTCTCCGTTGCAGAACGGCGCGAACGCCGTGTGTTGCGTGGCCGGCTTGAACTGATTTCGCATCGGCCTGAACGAGCGATCGGGATGTTTGACGCGATTCTGAAAAGGCCAGAGGGGACGCCTCATCCAGTTCTCCTTGCAGCGCTCTTCGGCATCGCCGAAGCGCATTTACAACTGAAGACGCCTGAAACCGGAGACGACGTACTCGAGCGTTTCATCGATCGTAACTACGCCGACCCCGATCTGCCGCTGATATTCGCAAAGCTCGATGAGCTCTACCGCGACGAACACAAACCATCCCGCAATGAACTGGAGAAATGGGTGCGCAGGCCAGAACAGCCCCGGCGAACATTTGCGCGTTGGTATCTGGCGCGACTGGAGATTCGAGCGGGACGCAGAGAACGGGCACGCCAACTGTTTGAAGATCTGCGTAGCACCGAGATCAAATCGCCAGCCATCGCGCCTGCTCTATTCGAGTTCGCCAAATTTGAAATCGATGATGGTCGCTTTGATGAAGCGATAGCGATCCTGGACGATGCGCGCATGCTGCGGCCCGAGCCAGCCTTATTGACGCAGATCGATTTCTTATCCGCGCAGGCGGAGTACCTGGCGAGGCGTTTCGATTCCGCAACAGCTGCGTTTGAACAAATCGCGCAGCGCGATTCGCGTTCGGCGAGGGCCGCTCTCTTCAATGCATCCAGTGGCTGGTTACAGGTAGGTAATCACGCGCGCTTCATTGCCGATTACGACCAACTGGAAAAACAGGGAGGCGACGAACAATCGCGTGCGGATCTACGGTTAGAGGAAGGCTTAATGCAGGCTGCCAAAGGCGACAAAAAAGCCGCGGGATCGTTACAGCGCTTCATTCACGATTTTCCGGCAAACAGACGAGTATCGGAAGCCTGGGTTGGCCTGGCCGAGTTGGCGTTTCATTCCTCACCGCCGCGCCTCGATGAAGCGCGGAAAGATCTGGATCATGCAGCCGGCTCGCGACCAACTGCCGCTGCTGCCGAACGCGCCGATTATCTCCGTATCTGGGTGGAAGAAGCAGCCGGCGGAAACGAGTCGAAAGTAATCGAGCTCGCAAAACGATTTCTCGAGCAGCACAGTCAGTCCCAATTTGCTCGCGAAGTTCGAATGAAATTGGCGGAGCTTTATTTCCGCAGCCAGGATTTCGCCAATGCCCAGACACAATTTGAAACAATCGCGCAACAGAATCCCAATGATCCGGTCGCGGAAAAAGCTCTCTTTTTCGCGGCCGAATCCGCCATGTCGAGCATGAGCGAGCATACGCTGGATCGTGCGCTCGTCTTATTCGATCAGGTCGTGCAGAAGAACGGCGCAATGCGATGGCCCGCGCGTAACGAACAGGCGGTGATCGAGCGCAAACTGGGAAAACCTAAAGACGCTCTCGCGTTGTATGATGAGGTGTTGAAGAGTGACGCCGCTGTATCGGAAAAGCGTGAGGCGCTTTGTGGCAAAGGCGACATTTTCTTCGAGGCCGGCGCAACGGACCCCAGCAGTTATCAACGTGCGATTGAAGCCTACGACCAACTCGCCGCCGATAAGGATGCGTCGATCCATTGGCGCAACCAGGCGCTGTTTAAAAAGGGATTATGCCTCGAGAAAAAAGGCGATCGAGCCGGGGCGCTGGCGACCTTTTATAAGATCCTCGAGGATGAGGCGCGACCCGGTGAGCGCCGGGAGTTGTTCTGGTATTACAAGGCCGGATTCAATGCAGCGCGATTGTTGGAGGAAGATTCCAAATGGGAATCTGCTGTCTCGATTTATGACAAGCTGGTTGCAGCAGGAGGCAGTCGCACCGAAGAAGCAAAAGCGCGTCTGAACAACATTCGCCTTGAACATTTTCTGTGGACCGACTGAAACATTCTCCTCGCGGTGGTAAAAGTGGGCTGTCCCAAAAACAGGAAGTGGGCTTGCGAATGAGCTTGCTTAAGTTCGCCGTCGGTTCAAAGTCTGGCCATGGGAAAAACCAGACTGAGTCGCGGGTGCGGCTGGTCGGTCCGATTTGCAATCGGGATTCTCGCCTGCGCGTTCTGTTTCTCGGCATTCGCTGATCCGGGTAAGAACGTGGTAGCGCTGCCTTCGCAGCCACAGCCTGTCACCACTACAAAGAAAGTTTGTTATGTGGTGTCGGGCGGCTCGCGCATTCCGCAGCGATGCGATCGTCTCTCTGCAATTCCGACCACTGCTACCCAGATGGATATATACGGTCGTCGTCCGGGCAGATAATAGCCAAGCCCGGCGATGCTCGTGGGTGATTGCGTGCTGGCCAGCACGGTAGCACGAACGGGAGATTTTATTTTTCCCTGCAAGCAGCCGATTGACGCTGATTCACCGCGAAACCGAAACGAACTGCGCGAAAATGTTCAAGCTCGCCTGGCGCTTCCGCTCGTTAGGCAGGATTTTGCGGCCGCGATCACGGCTTTGTCATCATTATCCGTCAGTGCCGCCAGGAAACCACGAATTCGACGGAACGATTGCCGCAAAAACAACTCCGCTGCCGACTGATCGGGCAATGCGGTACTGCCATTTCGGCCTGCCAACTGAATCTCGCCGTCGATACGGCTCAGCACACATGTCGAGGCAAACAGATCCATGGCCGCGTTGGCAATTCGTTCCTGGACAAGCTGCATATCCAGAATCGGTTCACGATAAGTGATCAACGCGCGGTTAACCGAAAAATTAAAATGACGGATTAAGCGGCCGAGCTGCCGTGCATGGCCGCGCAGCTGTTCGCTTTGCACTGGGACCTCAGGCACACGAATGGTTGCACTGAGGCGGCTCATCCCGGCTGCCCATGCTTTGCTCATTCCATCACGCGACGGCTTCATCATGGTGTCGTAGATCTCTTTGAATTCCATGCCCGGCCCGCGCATGCCGACCAGCGCGATGAACGAAGTCAGCACTTCATTTGCGCCCTCGCCGATTTGGTTGATCCGCGCATCGCGCAACATTCGCTCCAGTGGGAGGTCGGTGAAGTATGCCGATCCACCGTAAATTTGAAACACGTCGTTGATGCATTCCCAGAGCCGTTCGGTCGTGAACACTTTTAACATCGCGGTTTCAAGCATGTAATCCTCAAGGCCGCGGTCGATGAACGAAGCCGTGACAGTGGTCATGGCTTCCATGGCGTAAGCGTCAGCTGCGATCCGGGCGATTTTCTTTTTTACCAGCTCGAATTCGCCCAGCGCCTTGTTGAATTGTCGCCGAGTGTTCGCGTGCGCGACGGCCAGTTCCAAACAGGTTTTAGCTGCGCCTGTGCAACACGCGCCGAAAGTGGTCCGCCCAAAATCCAGCACGGTCAAAGCGACCTTCAGGCCTTTGCCAATCGGACCGAGAACATTTTCTTTTGGCACCTTGACGTCGCGTAACGCAAACCGCCCGGTAGCTGTGCCTTTAATGCCGGTTTTCGGCATGCGCGCTTCGAGCATTTCGAATCCGGGCATGTCCGGCGTCACCAAAAACGCCGTGACAGCGGTTCTATCCGAGCCGGGAACCGGCGTGCGCGCCATCACCGTAAGTTCTTGCGCAATCGCAGCGTTGGTGATGTACCGTTTTTCACCGTTCAAAATAAAATGCGAACCGTCCTCGCTAAGACGCGCTTGCATTTGTACGTTTGCCGCATCCGAACCCGCTTCTTTCTCGGTGAGGGCAAAGGCGCCGAGCTGTTCCCCAGTTACCAATTTTGGAAGCCACTTCTGTTTCTGTTCGTGCGTGCCAAACAACAGCAACGCCCGGATCCCAATGGAATGGTGCGCGTTAACAAAAACCGATGTCGACGCGCAACGGCGCCCGATTTCCTCCAGCACCTTGCAGTTGGCCATCTGCGAGAACCCATGTCCGCCATACTCCTTCGGCGCAGTCATTCCGAGCACGCCGATCCGGCCCAGCCCGTCGATCACGCTCCGAGGAATGTCCGCCTGCCGGTCGATCTCCGCGGCATCGAGATGTTCACTCAGAAATTTGCGAAGCTCAGTGAGCGTTTGCTCCAGCTGGGGCCGCTCCGTTTCCGCAACACGCGGATACGGCATCACCCAATCGGACACGAAATGTCCCTGGAAAAGCCCTTTGGCAAAACCCAGCGCCTGGGGTCCTGTGAAGAGCAATTCTTCAGCCTGCTGAATCTCTTTCTGTCGTTGCTCGTCGAGTGTGTTCATTCAGATGAAAAGGCGGCGACGAATTCTAGCCATGCGTGCTCGCATGTCCAATCAGGCACATCTGCACCTCGGAGTTCCGACTATTGGAACTGCGGAAAACCGATGCTGCGACAAGTTACCTGAGCTTCGTTCTTAGCTACAACCCTGGCTGGTCCCGCATTCCGTGCAAACACCGCACGCGCCGGCGCGAATGACTTTGTCGCTGCCGCAGACGGAACAGGTGATGCCCATGAAGATGCTGCCAAGCGCCACGCTGACCCGGTCTGATGAATTGCCATTCCCATTCCCGTTGCCGTTTCCGCCACCACCGTTTCCACCTTTGGACGGATGGCCAGTGATCACATCGATGATTTCCTTGTCGCCTGTGCGTGCGAGATCCGTTACAGGCCGATTGAGTGATTTCTTCTCGATGTCCGGAATCTCTTTCAGCGGTAGATCGGGTTGCGCACGATTCGGTGCCGTCGCTTCCTTATAGCCTTTGATGAACTGGCAAGCGAGCCAGCGGAACACGTAATCGGTGATGCTCGTCGCATGACGAATATCCGGATTTTTTGTGAACCCGCTCGGTTCGAATCGCTGATAGGCGAATTTTTTCACCAGGCTCTCGAGTGGAACGCCGTACTGCAGTGCAATCGAGGTGAGCGTGCCGACGGTGTCCATCAAACCGCCGATTGTGCTGCCCTCCTTGGACATGGTGATGAAGAGTTCGCCCGGCTGGCCATCCTCGTACAAGCCGACGGTGATGTAGCCTTCGTGTCCGGCGATCTCGAACTTGTGCGTTAACGATATCCGCGTGTCCGGCATGCGGTGGCGGACAGGTTGATCGAGCTGGCTGCGCAGCGTCGCCAGTTCCTGTTCGAGTTCCAAAATGCGGCCTTCAACGCCAGTCGTTTCGCCACTTTCAGCGGCAGCAGCTACACTGCCCATGTCTTTAGTCTTGCGCGTGTTCAGCGGCGCAGAACGCTTCGAACCTTCGCGATAAATTGCCACCGATTTCAGACCGAGCCGCCAACCCTCGATATACGTGTTCATGATGTCCTCGACGCTGGCTGATTCCGGCAGATTGACGGTCTTGGAAATTGCGCCGCTAAGGAATGGCTGCGCAGCCGCCATCATTTTCAAGTGGGCAAGGTAATGCAGCGAACGCTCGCCTTTGAACGGCTTAAACGCGCAATCGAAGATCGGCAAATGTTCCGGTTTCAGTCCGCTGCGATGCAGTGTAACCGTCTCTGTTGCGCCCTCCGGTCCATTCGTTAGCGGGACGGTCGCGGTATCTTTCACATCTTCGATCGTGTCGAACTTGTCTATGTGCGCGACGATGCGCTCAATTTCATCGGAACCGTAGCCGAGTTTTTCAAGGGCCGGCTTGATAGTTTGGTTGACGATCTTGAGCATGCCGCCCCCGGCGAGAAGCTTGTATTTTACGAGCGCAATGTCCGGTTCGATCCCGGTGGTGTCGCAATCCATCAGGAAACTGATTGTGCCAGTGGGCGCGAGCACAGTTACCTGCGCGTTGCGATAACCGTAACGTTTCCCAAGTTCTGCGGCGCTGTCCCAGGTGCTTGCAGCCTCCTCTTTCAAATGCGCGAACTCCTTCGCATCGGGGATCTGATGCACGGCGCAGCGATGCAACTCGATGACTTCCAACATTGGGCCGACGTTGTCCTTTGCGACCGGCTTCGCGACACCGCTGGCGCGTGAATCGCGATAACCGGGGAACGGTCCCATCCCTCGCGCCATTCGGGCGCTTTGTGCGTAGGCTTCACCCGTCATGATCGCCGTGATCGCACCGCAGAGCGCCCGGCCTTCAACGCTATCGTAACCATAGCCGTAGCTCATGATCAGCGAACCGAGATTTGCATAACCAAGTCCAAGTGTTCGGAAGATGTGCGAGTTCTCCGCGATTTCCCTGATCGGATAGCTCGCGTTATCGACGATGATTTCCTGCGCGGTGATGAAAATCCGCACGGCAGCTTTGAATCGCTCAACATCAAAATCACCATCAGCGGTCTTGAACTTCATCAAATTCAAGGAGGCGAGGTTGCAGGCGGTATTGTCCAGGAACAGGTACTCGCTGCAGGGATTAGTAGAGTTTTGCCGGTCGGTTCCCTTGCAGGTGTGCCACTTGTGAATCGTGCTATCGAATTGCATGCCCGGATCACCGCAAATCCATGTGCCCTCGGCGATTTTCCGCAGTAGTCCGCGCGCATCCTTTTTCTCGCATGGTTTCCCGTCTATCACGCGACGGGTCCACCATTCGTGGCCCTCCAGCGCTGCGTCCATGAATTCGTCGCTTACCCGGACACTGACGTTTTCATTCTGATACATCACCGATCCATAGGCGTCGCCGTTGTAACTGCCGTCGTAACCCTGTTCAATCAGCGCCCACGCCTTTTTTTCTTCCTTCTGTTTGGCATCGATGAATTCTTCGATGTCCGGATGCCAATCCTTCAGTGTATTCATCTTGGCGGCGCGCCGCGTTTTTCCGCCGCTCTTCACCACGTTCGCAATCTGGTCGTAAACTTTTAAAAACGAGAGCGGCCCGCTTGGCTTGCCGCCGCCGCTCAATTTTTCCCGTGTCGACCGGAGTGTCGAAAGATCGGTGCCGGTGCCGCTGCCGTACTTGAACAGCATCGCTTCGCTCGTCGCCAGGCGCATGATGTCTTCCATCGTGTCGCCCACGCTCTGGATGAAACAGGCGCTGCCCTGCGGGTATTCATACTGCGAAGCTGCGCGTTCTGCCTGGCCGGTTTCACGATTGTAAAAATAATTTCCGGCACCCGCGCCTTTGCCGACTCCGTATTGATGATACAAGCCAACGTTGAACCAAACCGGCGAATTGAACGCGGCGTGCTGGTTCAAGCAAAGCCACGTCAACTCGTCATAAAAAACTTCGGCCGCTTCTGCGTCGGCGAAGTAATTATCGGCAATTCCACAGTCCGTGATCGTGCGCGTAACACGATGGATTAACTGCCGGACCGAAGTTTCTCTTCCGCCTTTGTAAGGATCAGTGCCGTTCGCGATGTCGCCATAGAAGTATTTCGATACGGCGATTTTCGTGGCGAGCGCACTCCAAGTTTTCGGGACCTCAATGTCTTCCTGTTTGAAGATGACCTTGCCGCTATCGTCGGTTATTTCCGCGGTGCGGCGTTCCCATTCGATCTGATCGAAGGGCGCGATGCCCGCATCGCTGAAGACCCGCTTAAAACGAAGGCCGCCGCTTTTTTTCTTCTCGGCTCTGCTTTTACGGCGTGCAGCGGAGTGTGCCGGTTTATTTAGCGAAGCGGGCGGAATTCCGGGTTTGAGTTGGATCATGGCGATATGGGAGGGTTGAGGTTTCGAATAAGCTGGGAATACTGGTGAACAGCGGCGCCAAGAACCTGTGAATAGCCGTCAACAACAAGTAATAGCGTGGCTGTCCGTGTGGACATACAAGATGCAGTAAACTTGCCACACATGGCAAGCCTAAAATTGTTACATTTTTTGCTTCCGGCGGCGCAGAATCCTGTCTGCCAGGGGACAAGCCGGAGCGCCTCGGCAACACAAACGCTCAATGTCCAATGCTGAACGCCCAATGCCGAAGAAAGTTGCATTCGAAGTTGGATGTTGGACGTTCGACTGCCTGCTCGTGAATCCTTTCGCAGTTCGGCGTTTTTGTCTGTCCCCAGGGAAGGGTGGCTGAGTCCGGTTTAAGGCACTCGACTCGAAATCGAGCGTGGGGCAACCCACCGTGGGTTCGAATCCCACCCCTTCCGCCATCGTATCTGAAGGTTTCCTTCGTTAGGCCAGGGACGATAACGGTTGCATTCCCTTCCAAGCAGCAACAGGAATTCTTTACCCTCTGCGGCGCACCGCCAGAGACCGTCGCTTTGCCCGCCCCCAGATGGATTTCGACGCATTCGCGATCTTCAGTGCAGCCTCCGCGAGGAACGCGGCGCCTTGAGGCAGGCGAGCGCGCTTTGTCGGTGGGTCGCCGCCCGGCGTCTCGAGCAAACTTTGTTCGTACAACCGCGCGTATTTCCCACCAAGCGCAAGAAGTTGTTCATGAGTTCCCCGCTCAATGATGCGGCCGTGATCAAGGACAAGAATCTGGTCTGCGTGCATGACTGTAGACAGCCGGTGCGCGATTACGATGGACGTGCGGTCGAACACCAGAGTCTCCAGCGCTTCCTGGATGAGTCGCTCCGTCGTCGTGTCCACGCTCGCGGTCGCTTCATCCAAAATCAGAATTGGCGGATCCTTCAGGAGAGCGCGCGCAATCGAAAGCCGCTGCCTTTCGCCTACACTCAGATTTACCCCGCGCTCGCCCACAACGCTGCTCAATCCATGTGGCAAGCGGTCGATGAACGGCCGCGCATTTGCCACCGACGCTGCTTCCAACAGTTGTTCATCGGTCGCATCAGGCTTACCAATTTGCAGGTTCTCGCGGATCGTTCCGTTAAACAGGAAGCATTCCTGCGTCACCATTCCGATCTGTTGCCGTAACGCTCTGATGTTGAAATCACGAATCGGAGTTCCGTCGACCAAAATCTCGCCGCTATCAAACTCGTAAAAGCGCGTCAGTAGATTAATCACCGTCGATTTCCCCGAGCCGGTGGTGCCGACAAGCGCGACGGTTTCACCCGGACACACGCGAAATGATATGTCGCTCAGTGTCGGCAACTCGCCCGAATAGCTGAAACAGACATCCCTGAACTCAATCTCGCCGCGCACGCTGTCGGCGATCGTTTCTCCACCTTTCGGTTCGCCTTCTGAATCGAGAATTTCGAAGACGCGTTCGGCGGCAGCCCGCCCTGCCTGCACCAATTGATTGAGTTCATGCAGTTTCCCCACTGGTTCGTAGAGAAAACTCGCAAGGACCAGAAAGGCGCCAAAATCCCCCAACTGTGAAGCGCCCGATAAGATATCGCGCGCGCCTACCGCAACCACCAGCAGCACTCCGAGCGATCCAAACAAATACATCGAGGAATGGTAAAGCGCCCACACGCGCGTAACAACAAAGGTAGCGCGCCGCAATTCGTTACTTTCTCTGTTGAAGCGACGGTCTTCCTCGGGTTCGCGCGCAAAACTCTTGATCTGGCGAATGCCGGAGAGATTGTCGTGGAGCAGCGAATTCATGGCTGAAGCAGCGTGGCGGTGCAACCGATAGCGCCGGTGCGCTGTAAGCGTGTACCAGAGCGCGCCTGCAGCCAGAAATGGCACCGGCGCGAGCGCGACCAACGCCAGTTTTGTGCTCAGGTAAAACATTCCCACTACCACGACCAGGATCTGCAATATCGCGACCGTGCCTTTCTCGATGCCGTCGATGAGGACGCGCTCGACCGAGCTCACGTCCTCCAAAATCCGCGTCATTAGATCGCCGGTCGGGCGATTATCAAACCAGCGAAGGGGCAGCGTCTGAATGTGCGAATACAGATCGCGCCGCAGATCAAAGATGACTTTTTGTTCCAACGTGTTGTTAAGCAAGAGGCGCAGATAATCCAACCCTCGTTGAACCAGCATCGCGCACGCCACGACGGCAAGCAGCGGAAGCAAACGTTCGGGTCGGCGACCCTCTATGACGTCATTGAGGATACATTTCGTCGCCGCGGGCGGAACCACCATCATGAGTGTGCCCATGATCGCGCAAGTCAGCGTCGCGATCGCGAGCATCGGATAGCATTTGAGATAAGCAAAGCTGCGCCAGACCGTTTTCACTTCCCTTGAACCTGAGTGACGTAGATAAGTGGGAACTATTCACTCGCGCGATCACAAGTAAAGAAGCCGGGCCCTTAGTTTCTCAGCTATTCGACGCGGATGTCCGGTCTGACCCTCAGTTCCAACCTTATCATTGCGGTCTAAAACACCTTGGAACTAACCCCGGTGAAGCCTGACCACTATGTCAGGGACGTGGATTCGGTGTTGGACGCGGCCTTGGCGTTGGAGTTGCCCGCCCGGGCGTGCCGGTAGGCGTCGACGTGGGAGTTGCTGTGGGTGTCAGTGTTGCCGTGGCTGTCGCTGTGGTTGTGGCTGTTGCTGTGGCTGTTGCACTTGCTGTTGGTGTAGCTGTTGCTGTTGCTGTTGGCGTTTGTGTCGCCGTTGCTGTTGGCGTCGCTGTAGGCGTGGGGCTGGAGGGTATCGGCGGTGCAGCCAGGCCCGACAATCGCGCGATCCCCGTGTTGAACAACAGCACCTTCGCACCGGTGACTGGATCTATCGTATAGAGTTCCCCTGTTGGAGAACTGCCGTAAAGAGTACCATCTGCCGCGAACACGATGTCGGAAATTATTGCCTCGATCGCTCCAATGGGTGTCAGCACACCCGTGACCTGGTCAATCAGATCAAGATCTTCCGTGCGTCCTGAAGCATTCCCGCGCGATGCATACAGGTCGTCGTTGAAAGCGAAAGCGATTCCGGCACAAAATCCATTCCCGGAACCGACCAGTGTTAGCGAACTGAGAACCGTTGCGTCCGAAGGATCGATGGTCAGAAGTTGACCGACACCCACGTTGTTATTAAACGAAGCTCCGTACAGGACGCCCTTCGAATTGAACCGCAGGCCGTCTACAGCGGCGAACGGATCGGAGAGTAATCCGATTACAGCCGGTGCCCCGTTTGTAGGATCAATTGTCATTAACGTGCCCTGGTTGTCGCTCGCTCCAGAGACTCCGTAAAGAGTACCGCTGCTATCGAAAGCGATGGCGCCTAGCCGATCGAACCCAGTGTCCCCGATGAGATTTGCGCTCTGGGTTGTGACATCAATTAACCAGAGTCGCCCGCCACCGTCGACGTGGTCGCCACCAGTTGAGCCGTAAAGAAGGATGTCTGAGCCGGCGGTAACATTGACCTCGCCAGTCATGCCAAAGCCGCAATGTACAAAGCAAAAGTAACTGTAGCTGCCGGCCTGATTAAAGGTGTGTTCGTACACCGTGCCGCCGTTGGACAGCACTCCCTGATCGCAGTTCGTGTCGTTAGGCGAACAGAACTCCTCGTCGACGATGCAAGAATCGCCGCTGGTCACGCTGTGTCCCCCACTAGCCCAGGTCCACCGCACCGTGTCACCTACCTTGATGTTGACCGTATCCGGGGTGAACACAAACCCACCGTTCCCGACGGATACGTCCACTATTTGCCCATCTCCTGACGGGACACCGCTTGTCGCGGGACGTCCCTGTTGATCCACAATTTGGATCGTATGCGGGAGTGACTTGTTCTGTTCTGCCGCGGTGAGTTGTCTGACGCTTCGTCCAGCTTCCACCGACAACACCAGGGCAAATATCACTGCCAGTGAAAAACTGATTTGTGCCGCTGCTTTGGTTCGGTTCATCATCCTACTCCTTATCCTGGGTTACTGTTTTGCCAATTCTCTTAACATCGAAGCTGGGAGTAACTAACGGTTCGCAATGAGACGTGGCCCCGGTATCCTGCACAGACGTATCGAAGATAGGCAAGTAAAAACGGTTCCTACTTGCATAGCGTGTGCGGTGATTCTGTGGTTATCGAAACGGAAACAACTGTCTCAATTTCTCAGGCATTTGCCGAGCTGAAGGCAATCTCGTCCTTTCCGCCCTTTTCTAGTGAGTCAGGAGTGATTGCTCGCTAAAACATTGGAAGACAACACGACAACATTTCGAATGATGGCGGAGAAGCTCCATTTGCCATGAGACACTGGACGCATTGGTTGCCGGGACTTCGGATCGTAAGCGATTACCGAGCAGCTTGGTTTCCGCGCGATGTGATGGCGGGTGTGGTGTTGGCTACGATGCTCGTGCCAGTCGGCATTGCTTACGCGCTCGCTTCAGGTGTTCCGGGAATTTACGGACTGTATGCGACGATTGTCCCTTTGCTCGCGTACGCGCTGTTTGGCCCCAGCCGTATCCTGGTGGTGGGACCAGATTCGTCGCTGGCCCCGGTGATTCTCGCCGTCGTGCTGCCTCTCTCCGGAGGTGACGGCATGCGTGCGGTAGCGCTCGCGAGCATGATGGCAGTGATCTCAGGTCTGGTATGCGTGCTGATCGGCGTGTTGCGCCTTGGATTCGTCACAGAGCTTCTGTCGAAACCCATCCGGTACGGCTACATGAATGGTATTGCGCTGACGGTGCTCATCAGTCAGGTACCAAAGCTCTTTGGGTTCTCGATTGACGAGGCCGGCCCGTTGCGAGATCTGGCACGCATCACCGAAGGCGTTTCCGGCGGAAAGGTAAACTGGACGTCGTTCGCAGTCGGCATCGGCACACTCGCCGCGATTCTTTTGCTCAAGCCGTACAGACGCGTCCCGGGGCTCCTGCTCGCCGTCGTCGCCGCCATGATCGTCGTTGGCGTAATGAGCCTTGACGTTACCGCTGGCGTGAAAGTTCTCGGTCCACTACCGCAAGGATTGCCAACATTTGCTTTGCCGATCATTCATTTTGCTCACTTGAAGGACGTCATAATCGGTGGTTGTGCGGTCGCGATGGTGGCGTTCGCAGATACAAGCGTGTTGTCGCGCACCTACGCCGCCAGGATCGGCACGCCGGTGAATCCCAATCAGGAGATGATCGGGCTGGGCGCCGCCAATCTCACCGCCGGATTTTTCCAGGGGTTTCCGATCAGCAGCAGCTCGTCTCGCACGCCGATCGCCGAAGCCGCCGGGTCGAAGACACAGTTGACCGGAGTGGTGGGCGCCGTTGTGGTTGCACTGCTCCTGATGTTCGCACCGAACCTGCTGAAGAATCTGCCAGACAGCGCTCTGGCGGCAGTTGTTATCGCCGCGGCCATCGGTTTGTTCGAGGTCAGGGACCTGCGCCGGATCTTTCGCATTCAACAGTGGGAATTCTGGTTGTCGATTGTCTGTTTCGCAGGCGTTGCTGTGTTCGGCGTGATTCCCGGCATCGGGATCGCCATAGCCATTGCCGTGATCGAGTTCCTGTGGGACGGCTGGCGCCCGCATTTCGCAGTACTCGGCCGGGCTGACGGTGTTCGCGGTTACCACGATATCAAGCGCTATCCTGCTGCGCGTCGGATTCCGGGCCTGGTGTTATTTCGTTGGGACGCCCCGCTCTTCTTCGCTAACGCCGAGCTTTTTCATCAGCGAATCCTCGATGCAATTAACGAATCGCCCACCCCGGTGCGGCGCATCATTGTCACCGCGGAACCAGTCACTAGCATCGATGTCACTTCGGCCGACATGCTCGCCGATCTCGAGCGCGCCTTAACCAACTCCGGGATCGAGTTGCGCTTCGCCGAAATGAAGGATCCGGTCAAGGACAAGCTGAAACGGTTTGGGTTATTCGATCGATTTGGTGCGGCACACTTTTACCCCACCATAGGCAGCGCGGTGGACGCGTATCTGGAAGAGCACCGTGTCGACTGGGCGCCTTAAAGTTCCGGATACAGTCGATCAACCCGGCACGCTGATTACATCGAACCAGGTTTTGGCGTGCAGTTTGTGGATTCAGTGTGGCGCTTTTACGCGACGGATCGCCTTCTGTAATCGCCGGCTTGGTGACACGCGCGGCACCGGCTTTCGCGCCCGGATCTTTAGATTGAGCATTTCGACAAACAGCGAAAATGCCATCGCGAAATAGGTGTAGCCTCTGGGAATGTGAAAGCCGAGACCTTCGGCGATGAGGTTCACGCCGATGAGAAGAAGAAAACTGAGTGCGAGCATTTTGATCGTTGGATGACGCTCGACAAACCGGCTTACCGGCCCGGCGAAGATCATCATCACGAGCACCGCCAGGATCACAGCAATGACCATGATCGCCACTTGGTCGACCATCCCGACAGCAGTGATCACGGAATCAAGCGAAAACACGATGTCGAGAAGAATGATTTGCACCAGCACAGCGAAGAAAGACGCCACGGCGCGCACGTTTCGATGCGCATCCGTTCCTTCCATGTGGTCGTGAATTTCGTGCGTACTTTTCACCAGAAGAAACAACCCACCGCCAATCAGAATTATGGCGCGTCCGGTGACGTCAAACGGCCCAACGGCGAAGAGCGGGCGGGTAAGTCGCGTGATCCAGGTTATTGAAAGCAGCAGCAAAATCCGCATGAGCATGGCCAGACTGAGCCCAATCGTGCGGGCTTTCTTTTGCTGATCCGCAGGAAGTTTCCCCGACAGGATCGAGATGAACACGATGTTGTCGATGCCGAGGACCAGTTCGAGAACTGTTAATGTTAACAGCCCAATCCATGCATTCGGATCGGTGAGCCACCCCATGAATAAACGCCGAGTCTACTCCGCCAGGCTTGGCGGTGCACGATCTTACGCCACGCTTAGACAAAAATTGCACCCGGCAACGTCTTTACGTTGCAACCATTTTGAATCCGATCACTGCGTTCGAAGCATCTTATCTCAAAGCAAATCGCTGTTGCATCCGATGGGTTCGACGCCAATTTGCTCACTCCGTTGTTTTTGTTCTATGAATACGATTTGTCGTTTCTTGTCTCTTTCGATCACGATTGTCATCTGTTGGCTAACGACTGCTTCGGCGCAAACTCTGCCGAACACGACACGGCTGCTGCGATTTCCGACCACGAATGATCGCGACATCGTGTTCTGTTATGCCGGCCAGTTGTACACAGTCGGCAAAGACGGCGGCACCGCGCGTCGCCTGACCAGTGGTCCCGGTTATACCTCGTTTTCACGGTTTTCGCCGGATGGCGCTCAAATTGCCTTCAGTTCTGAATACGACGGGAACAGAGAAGTTTACGTGATGCCAGCCGAAGGCGGAATCCCGAAACGTCTGACCACTTCGGCGACACTGGGCCGCGACGACGTTTCTGATCGCATGGGGCCTAACAACATCGTGATGGCGTGGGAAAACACCAAGCCGTTGATTGTTTTCCGCTCGCGCATGAGATCGTTTGATGATTTCGTCGGCTCGCTCTTCGCCGTATCCCTCGACGCAGAATTGCCGCAGCAATTGCCGGTGCCACGCGGCGGGTTCGTTTCGTTTTCGCCCGACGATTCCAAAATGGCGTTCAACCGCATCTTCCGGGAGTTCCGCACCTGGAAACATTATCGCGGCGGCATGGCGGATGACATTTGGCTTTACGATTTCAAAACCGGCGTAACGGAAAACCTAACGAACAATCCGGCGCAGGACGTCTTCCCAATGTGGGGACCGGACAACAAGGTTTATTTCATCTCCGATCGCGACAACCGGATGAATCTGTTCGTTGTCGATCTTGCAACCAGGGAGACCAGGCAGCTGACTCACTTCACGGATTTCGACATCAAATTTCCGTCGATCGGCAAACAATCGATCGTGTTCGAGCAGGCCGGTCATATCTGGCGCTATGATCTCGCTACCGGCCAGGCGACGCCGGTGCCCATCGATATCAAAGAAGACTTCGACAGCGGCCGCGGTGGCCTGGTCGACGCGGCTAAACATGTTGAATCTGTAAACCTCGCCCCCGACGGCGAGCGTACGATTATCGTTGCACGCGGCGATCTTTTTTCGGTGCCCGCGAAGAATGGAACACCTCGCAATCTGAGCAAAACATCAGGCGCACACGAACGCGATGCGATTTGGTCGCCGGACGGGAAATGGATTGCATACAACTCCGACGCAACCGGCGAGAACGAACTTTATGTGCGGTCGCAGGATGGAAAAGGCGAGCCACAACAGATCACCAACGGCGGCGATACCTATTATTACGCGCCGAAATGGTCGCCCGATAGCAAGAAACTCTTATGGAGCGATCGCCTGCAGCGCTTGCGATTTGTCGATGTTGCCTCCAAGGCGGTCACTCAGGTCGACCAGGACAAATTTGGCGAGATCCAGGGTTACAACTGGTCGCCCGATAGCCAGTGGATCACGTGGGCGCGCCCCGAAGAAAACGACATGCCGCGCGTCTATGTATACTCAGTGGCGAACAAACAGCGGACTGCTGTGACCGATAGCTGGTACGGCTCTGGCGAACCGGTATTTAGCGATGACGGAAAATATCTGCTGCTCGCTTCCGCCCGCGATTTCAAACCAACTTTTGGCGATCAGGAATTCTCGAACGTGTATCGCGACATGCAGCGCGTTTACCTCGTTACGCTGGCAAAAGAAACCGCCAACCCACTCGCGCCAAAGAGCGATGAAGTAGGCAAAGCCGCGGAAAAGCGAGAAAAAGAAAAGGCAAAGCAAGCTGAAGAGAAGAAACCGGAAGCAAGCCCGGGCGAGAAAAAGCCGGAGGAAAAAGTCAAAAAACCCGTCGTCGTCAAAGTGGATACCGACGGAATCCAAAACCGGATCGCTGGCCTGGAAATCACACCGGGAAACTACCGCAACATCCGGATGCTGGATGACGGTCGCATTTTTTACCTGCGCCGCACGGCCGGCGACGAGGTGGGCGAAGACGATGAAGAGGGCTTTCCGGACAGAGACAGGAAATCGCATCTGTGCGCTTACAATCTCGACGATCGCAAGGAGACCGTGCTCGGCGACGTCAACAATTACCAGATCACGTTTGATGGGAAAAAGATGTTGGTAAAAATCAAGAAGGACTACGCCATCATCGACATCCCGAAGGACAAGATCGAAACCAAGGATCACGAGCACAAGCTCCAGGGACTCGACATGCAACTGGATCGCCGTGCGGAGTGGCGCCAGATCTACTTCGAGTGCTGGCGTCAAATGCGCGACTTCTTCTTTTCGCCGACGATGAACGGCATCGATTGGAAGGCTATGCGCGACAAGTACGCGGCGCTGTTGCCGTACGTGAATCATCGCAACGATCTCACCTACTTGTTAGGGGAACTCATCGGGGAATTGAATATCGGCCATGCTTATGTCGGCGGAGGCGAACGCCCTGATACTCCCCGTATCAAGTTGGGTTTGCTGGGCGCGGAACTTTCGCGCGACCCATCCACACGCGCATATAGGATCGACCGCATTTTACCCGGCGAAAACTGGGACAAGAAAACACGCTCACCCCTTACCGATATCGGGGTGAATGTGAAACCCGGCGATTACATCCTGGCCGTGAATAACACGCCAGTCTCCAGTTTGCCGAACATTTATGATGCGCTGATCGGCACCGCTGGCAAACAAGTGATTCTGCGCGTGAACTCGAAACCGACCGATGCCGGCGCGCGTGATGTCACGGTTGTTCCCACTGACGACGAGACTCCACTTTATTACATCGATTGGGTGCAAAAGAACATTGATTACGTGACGAAGAAAACAGGCGGCGAAGTTGGGTACCTGCACATCCCCGACATGGGGCAGCCCGGCCTGAACGAGTTCACGAAGCTTTACTTTCCGCAAATCCGGAAACACGCACTCATCGTGGATGTTCGCGGTAACGGCGGCGGCTTTGTATCGCCGCTTGTGATCGAACGGTTGCGGCGCGCCCTGGTGATGATTGGCATTGCGCGGAACAGCATGCCACAAACCGACCCGACACAAACGTTCACTGGTCCGATGGTGACGCTGGTAAATGAATTTTCCGCCTCCGATGGCGACATTTTTCCTTACCGTTTTAAAGCGCTTGGACTAGGCAAGCTTATCGGCAAACGCAGTTGGGGCGGTGTCACTGGCATTCGCGAATCGCTGCCGCTCGTCGACGGCGGGCAATTCTTCAAACCTGAGTTCGCGCTTTATTCGAAAGACGGCAAACAATGGATCGTGGAAGGACACGGAGTGGATCCGGACATCGTTGTTGATAACGATCCGGGCAAAGAATTTAAGGGCGAAGATCAACAGCTGGATCGCGCCATACAGGAAATGCAGGACGCGTTGAAAACACAACGGTTTGATATCCCATCGCCCCCGCCCTGGCCGAATCGAAATCCTGCAGGCCAAAACTGAGGTTGGCTGGAGTTTTACAACCAGGCTGCGACAGAGTCGCTGCAAACCTGTTTGTTATTGCATTGATCGCCTTCAGCTGCGAGCAAGGGCAGTTGAACACGCTCATACCCAACTCGGGCCGCGAAACTTAAGAGAAAGAGATCTCTGGTTTCGGCAGAGGTCATAACATGGAAAGGATCATTCGTATGAGTGAGCAACCTGTCGAGACGGTGTCAATACGAGCAGGAAAATTAACCCCGCCGGATGACATGCAGTCGTTTTTTTCCAAGGTCGTTTGTTGGTTTGATCAGCATGTTTAGCGGCATGGAGCGCGCATTTTCAAACCGGGCCGACGCGGGACGGCAACTCGCAGACAAGCTCGAAAAGTACGCGGGGCTGGATGACGTGATTGTGCTGGGTCTGCCGCGCGGAGGTGTTCCCGTTGCATATGAAGTAGCGAAGCGTCTGGGCGCTCCGCTTGATGTCTTCATCGTTCGTAAACTTGGTGTTCCGGGTTTTGAAGAATTGGCTGCCGGCGCGATCGCCTCGGGCGGAGTGCGCGTCTTGAACGAAGATGTTGTTCGCGCGATACCGTACGCGACGGCTGCGATCGAAGCGGTCACCGCCAGGGAAACAGACGAACTTCAAAGGCGCGAACATATTTATCGCGAAGGACGCCCTGCGCCGGAGCTGCGCGACAAGATTGTGATCTTGGTTGACGACGGATTGGCTACTGGCGCAACCATGCGCGCAGCGGTAAAGGCATTGCGACAACGCGGCGCCGCCAAAATCGTCGTGGCTGTGCCGGTCGGGCCACCAGATACTTGCGAGGAAATTGCCAAAGAAGCAGATGAAACAGTCTGCCTGAGCACGCCTCCATTCTTTCAAGCCGTCGGTCAGTATTACGAAGATTTTTCACAGACCAGCGACGACGACGTTCGCGAACTACTGACCCAGGCTGCAAACGATGCGGCTGTTGGAGATGAACAAGAACAACAATAGCGAGCGCTGTCATTCTAAGCGGAGCGAAGAAGCTCATGCTGTCTTTCCGGCACGTTTGGTCAGCAACAGAAGGGGGAGATGTTTCGCTCGGCTCAACAGGACAGAAAGCGGAATCCGATGGTGACTGAAGTACGGGTTCATACCGGGCGTGCAGTGGTACCGGGTAATCTAACGATACCAGAAAGGGCAGTCGCGCTTGTGCTGTTTGCACACGGCAGCGGGAGCAGCAGGCACAGTCCACGCAATCAGTTTGTTGCCCGCACACTGAATCAGGCCGGTCTCGCAACGTTGCTGTTTGACCTGCTAACGCCTGAAGAGGAAGCGATTGACCTCCATACTCGTGAACACCGATTCAATATCAGTTTGCTAGCCGAGCGTTTGAAATACGCTACGAAGTGGGCTGCGCAACAAGAGCAAACGCGCAATCTGCGTCTTGGATATTTTGGCTCGAGCACAGGTGGCGCTGCGGCGCTGGTCGCAGCAGCAGAACTCTCACAACTAATCGGTGCAGTCGTTTCGCGTGGCGGACGTCCCGATCTCGCTGGCGATTTCTTATCGAAGGTTCAATCGCCGACTTTGCTCATCGTGGGCGGTAATGATCACGTGGTGATCGAGCTAAACGAAATGGCGCGCCATCAAATGCATTGTGAAGTGAAGCTGGAGATCGTCCCAGGCGCGACACACTTGTTCGAAGAACCTGGAGCATTGGAAAAGGTGGCCAAGCTCGCAAGCGATTGGTTTACGCTTTATCTCACTCGGGAGTGACAAATGACGAATGTGTAATGACGAAGGAATCACGAAATCCGAATGAACTGTAGGGCGTCTGTGTCGGACGCCATGGCGTTTGACAGAAACGCGCTACAACTATTGGCCATTCGTCATTCCTTGTAGGTCATCACCCTGCCCCATAAACTCTTGGTACCCCAGATCCCCGCGCGCAAACACTCCAGTTGCACGATCTGGCTGTGATCGATGAACAGATTCACCTCTGCGCCATAATTTTTGATGTACCACGCGAATACATCGGGATCGGCCGCTTCAAACATGAGCTTTTCCATGCCGATCGCGTTGATGAATTTTGCGGGAACATCCGTGCGCCAGGGATCAACGTTCTCAGTGATGCCTTCACTCTCGACCATGATAATGTCCGCTCCGGCTTCCAAAAATCGCTTTGCCTGCGCAATCGCCCAGTCCGGATCGCGTGTGCCTTCTGCTTGCAACTCCGCAGCAGCTGTTGCGCCGCCGGCGCCAAATTGAATTCCAACTTCCGGCTTCGCTTTCAATCCGGATTTGCGGACCAATTCGATCAGGCGCAGCCAATCATCCGTCGAGATGGAGATGAATCCCGCCGAGATCTCGATGGTATCGAATCCGAGCCTTTTACATTCAGCAACGTACTGCTTTACGGCGTCGCCACCTTCAGTAAGCACGTGCTCGAGAAATCCGCCCGTGGATACGAGCACGTTGTGCTGATGACAGACCTCAATGAGATTGCGGACCGCGTTTTCCGGCATCAGCGAGAAAGAGCCTCCAGCGAACTTCAGCGAGTCGACGTAATCCCCCATGAGTTCGAACAAATCTTCGAGGTAACGACGACCGACGACTGAGTAATACGGACCGCGGATTTCCGTTAGGCCGCGTTTGCGTGGCTTTTCTTCGCGCTCGTTCACTCGCAAAAACGGGAAACTGCGCTCGGGCTGCTTCGACTTTCGCTTCATTGCGCCTTATCTGGGAAACGTTATGCAAAGCCGCTACGGTTGTCCCGGGAGCGCACGCTTCCAGCGTGCTGGCGAAAGCCTCCAGGCTTTCGTGAACTTTCCCTGAGCGCTTGCTCGAATGACTGGCGAGAGAAAAACAAAAGTTCGTTTCGGCAGAATGCCAAAACCAGTACGCTACAAGCGTGCGCTGCCCGGAAATTCACGAACCTCCAGAGGCTGTTTAAATTCGACGCCTTCGCTGCCATTCATTTAGAAAACGCGCCGCGATATTGCAACGGTCGCCTCTGGGGAGCGCAAGCTGCCAGCCTGCAGCTCTCGGCAGCTTGCCCAGAGCAGAGGAGAAAATGCTGTGCTTTGCGATTAGGTGCGAAGATGTTGCCGGCACGGCTGTCGGCAACTACACGCTGGAAGCGCGCGCTGACCGGAGACTCGCGAACTCGCATAGCTTGCCTACATTCGTTTGGTCGATGCAGTCGCCGGCGCAAAATTTCTCCGCCCTAACGACCGACCTCTACGAGGTCACGATGGCTTGCGGTTATTTCAAAGCCGGTGTGACTGATCATGAC
>JAICUQ010000012.1 GCA_025935755.1 Chthoniobacterales bacterium
CGCCGTTATCGCGGGCCGCTTTAATCGCACATATGTACGCATCCAATTTTCGCCGAGCACGACCCGATTGCTGCGCAAGGGCATTGCTTGCCAATGCACAAATGGCAGGCGAAGCGCCTGCCCTGCAAATGCATGCCTGCCCATTGACCTAACGAGCGAAGCCTTATGCATCCCACGGACAAAGCAGCACGTTTGGCGGGCGCGGTGTACGCATCCATGGTATTTACCGGGCCATTCAGTTTAATTTATGTTCCGGGCAAACTCATCGTACGCGGCGATGCGACAGCGACCGCCGCCAACGTTCTTGCTCATGAGACGCTCTTCCGTGTTGCGATTTTTACCGACCTTGTCGGCCAAGTCCTTTTCATTTGCCTGGCAGTCGCGCTGTATCGCTTATTCAGCAACGTAAATCGAAACTGGGCGTTGTTAATGGTTGGCTTTGTTCTGGTCTCGGCCGCCGTTGGTTTTCTCAACACGCTCAATAACATCGCTGCGCTTATTCTGTTTCACGGCGGCCAATTTCTCAGCGTGTTCAACACCGCCCAGCTTAACGCTTTGGGCATGCTGTTCGTTCGACTGCATTCTCAGGGCATCTTTATCGACGAGATCTTCTGGGGGGTATGGCTCTTTCCGTTTGGGTTGTTAGTCTTTCGCTCCGGATTTTTGCCGCGAGTCATTGGTGTGTGGTTGATGATAAATTGTTTCGGCTATGTGGTTCTGAGCGTGATCGCTTTATTCTTCCCCAGTAACTACAACACCGCTTTTAAGGTACTCCAACCGGTACTTTTTGGAGAACTGGCCATCATGTTATGGCTGCTAATCAAAGGTGCAAGGCTGCCACGGCTCGAGCTCGGCGCAGTGGAAATGAAGAAAGCTTGAACATGATCGACGATTCGCAACGCAGAGCTGCGAGAATCGCGGGAGTCACAGGTCTCCTCGCAGTAATCATTGTGGTGTTTGGGAATTACGCATTGCTTGGCCCTCTTATCGTTCCGCGCGATGCAGCAGAAACGGCCCGAAATATTATCGCACACCAAAGGCAGGCGCGACTGGCGCTCATTTGCTTTCTGCTGTACGGCGCAAATGTCGTTGTTCTGCTCGCGGCGCTTTATATGATTCTTAAACCAGTAGATCGACTCCTGGCCTTGGTCGCAGCACTGTTTCGTCTGGTATTCGCGGTACTATGGCTGCTGGCGACACTGAATCTACTTGGCGCACTAAGGCTGCTGGGAACCGCGCCTTACCTTCAAGTATTCCAACCAGACCACGTCCAAGCTTTGGCCAGGTTGCAGATCGCGGCGAATTTCGACGATTACTATGTCGGCCTGCCATTTTTCGGGTTGGCCGCCACTGTTTGTGCCTGGCTATGGTTGCGATCTGGCTACATCCCCAAACCGCTTGCCGTTTTCGGTATCATTGCATCTGCGTGGTGCGTTATCTGCGCCTTCGTCTTCCTGGTCTTTCCGAACTTCAACAAAATCGTCAACGACTACATCTTCGATACACCGATGGCCGTCTTTGAACTCGCAGTCAGCGTGTGGCTTTTGTTTAAGGGACTACAGCCGGTGAGAACACCAACAACGCCTAACCTTGTTACCAACCTTCCTCATCACACATTGCCAATATTCTTATGAAGATAGTTACAATCGTTATCAACTGGTCATTGCTACTTGCAGGCATCGCTTGTGCTTCGTCCCTGCAGGAACAAAACAAGGCACTCGCAAAGCGCGCGTTCGAGGAGCTTCTCAGCAAAGGAAAGTTTGAACTCGCTGAACAACTTTACGCCAAAGATTTCGTCAATCATGGCATCCATCGAGATATCGGTTTTAACGAAGATCAGGCGGCCTTGAGAGGCTGGCATGAGGCGTTTCCAGATCTCGCAATCGTACCGGAAAAACTAATCGCTGAAGGCGATATGGTGACGATTTATTGGATTGCGCGCGGCACCAATACCGGCGCAGGTAACGGCTTGCCCGCCACTGGAAAGAAGGCGGAGCAATCTGGAATAACGATCTGGCGCATCGTGAATGGTAAAATAAAAGAGGAGTGGTCCGCTTTCGATCAACTTTCATTGATGCAACAACTGGGACTTCTCTCAGGACAAAAAACAACCAGCAGTACTGAATCCGATGCAACTAACACGAAAAAGGAATGAAGTGACAAGTATTGAGGGCAAACCCAGGCCGAGGCGTCCTCGTAAGCTGTGGAAGCGCTTCGTTAAATGGAGCCTGCTTGCGGTTGTTTTGCTGCTGGTCCTGTGGAGTTTTGTGACTTACTGGACATCGAGTAACGACTGCGCGCGCTACGCTTTAACACCAGCCAATCCGATGAAAGCCATTGTTTACTGCGATTACGGTCTGTCTAATCTGAAATTTCAGGACATCGAAAAACCAACGCCTGCAAACGATCAACTCCTGGTGAGAGTTCGCGCAGTTTCGGTGAATCCGCTCGACTGGCATTTTATCGAAGGCACACCGTATATCGGCCGGTTTCTGTTTGGATTCGGAGCGCGCAAACCAAAAGAAACCCAACTTGGCGTAGATTTTGCCGGCATGGTGGAAGCAGTCGGCAAAAACGTCACTCAATACAAGCCGGGTGACGAAGTGTTCGGCGGTCGAGCCGGGGCTTTCGCTCAGTATGTATGTGTTCGGGAATCTCGAGCGGTAGCGTTGAAGCCGGCTAACATCACGTTCGAACAAGCAGCGTCCGTTCCTATCGCAGCGATCACAGCGTTGCAGGCGCTTCGAGACAAGGGACACGTGCAACCCGGACAAAAGGTTTTGATAAATGGCGCATCCGGCGGCGTGGGCACCTTTGCGGTGCAGCTTGCGAAATCTTACGGTGCGGATGTGACCGGTGTTTGCAGCACGCGCAATCTCGATCTGGTCCGATCTATCGGCGCTGACCACGTCATCGATTACACGAAAGAAGATTTTTCAAAGACCGGGCAGCGTTATGACCTGATCCTCGACAACGTGGGAACTCAACCGCTGTCGCAGTTCAGGCGCGCTCTCGAACCGAAAGGCGAATGTGTCATGATCGGTGGTGGAGGACCAAACGACGGGCGCTTGATTGGTCCCATGGCCCGTCCCATCAAGGCGATGCTCATTTCCCCATTCGTCAGTCAAAAATTTGGGATGATGTTTGCCCAGTTAAATCACGATGACCTCTCATTTCTCGGAGAGTTGATGCAATCCGGAAAGGTTACGCCGGTTATCGATCGCACTTACAAATTGAGTGATCTTCCGGATGCGATCCGGTATCTCGAACAAGGTCATGCTCGGGGAAAAGTAGTTGTCACTGTGGAGTAGCAGCACGCTTTCAAAAGGCTCGCTCCTTGCGTAATCGACCCCTTTGGAAAAGCGCTTGACGGCGAGTTCGATTGCGGGCTCGATAGTTCACTCACGAAAAGGAGACATATGCCGATCACTGCTTTCAACAGTTTCACTGATGGCCTGAAGCCAAATCAAAGAAACCGCGGACATTTCATCACCAACACTAATCTCGATGATGAGCGTCTCTGGGTTCCTTATGCAGACGGTGTCTGGTTTCAGCCGTGCTACTTCAATGTCACGTCGGGAGGATTCAGCGTCGTCCTGAAAGGACTGCCCGGCTCAATGGTGGGAACTCATTACCACATTGGCGGCGTCCATGGTTACACGATGCGTGGTCACTGGCGATACCTGGAGCATGATTGGATTGCGAAACCTGGAACGTACATTTACGAACCCGCAGGCGAAGCGCACACGCTGGTAATCACCGAAGATTCACCGGAGCCGATGATCACATTCTTCGTAGTCCACGGTGGTCTGATCTATTTAGACAAGCCGGCTAACGGCAGCTTCGCGGCGTATGAGGATGGGTTCACCCTTCTCGAACTAACCCGAAAGCATTACTCGGGAGCCGGACTCGATCAGGCAGAGCTGGACGCGCTCGTTCGTTGAGCGACCGATTTCGTGAGCTCGATAAATTGGGCAGCGGAATAACTCGCACGATAATGAGCTCTAATGAAAGCGGTGCGGCTTGCGCAGATCGGAAGACCGCTCGAGCAATCGGAAATTGCAATTCCGGAGATTGGTTCGCGCGACGTTCTAATCCGTGTGGCGGCGGCCGGGATCTGTCACTCCGATGAGCATTATCGTGCCGGCATTTCCAAGATTGATCGTTTACCGCTGACTCTTGGACACGAAGTCGCGGGTCGCTTGGAGGACGTCGGCAGCAATGTGACGCATCTCTCAGTGGGAGACCGCGTTTGCGTGCATTATTTGGTCCACTGCGGTAGCTGCGAGTTTTGTATGCGCGGCCTGGAACAGTTCTGTCGCAGCGGACAGATGATTGGCAAACACCGCGACGGTGGTTACGCCGAATTCATCAAAGTTCCCAGCGCGAACGCCTTTCCGCTCCCAGACGAGATTTCGTTCGAAGTCGGCGCAATCATGATGTGTTCGTCTGCAACTGCGCTTCACGCGTTGAAAAAATCGCGATTCCAACCTAACGAGTCGGTTGCGATTTTTGGCTTCGGCGGACTGGGATTTTCAGCATTGCAATTGGCCCGCGCTTTCAATTGCAGAGATGTTTACGTGGTTGAGATCAATCCTGCGAAGCTGGCGTCTGCCGCGAGGATGGGCGCTGTGCCGATCGACGCCAAATCCGGAGATCCTGTCCAGCAAATCAAAGAAGCGACCGGCGGAAAAGGAGTCGATGTCGCGCTCGAATTAATCGGCTCCGCAAAAACAATGCGTCAGGCCGTACTCTGTCTGACACCTCTCGGACGCGCCGCTCTTGTCGGGTTAACCGCCGAATCAATGGCTATTCATCCGTACACTGAGGTCATCAACAAAGAAGCGGAAATCATCGGCGTCTCCGATCACCTCGCCACTGAAATTCCAGCGCTCATCGAATTCGTGCGCAGCGGAAAACTTCAATTTCCGGCAGAGACATTGCGCGTGGTCGATCTTGATGCTGGTCAAATTAATGCGGCATTAGACGCACTTCAGCATTCCATCGATCACGTCAGAACGGTGATTGTTGGCAAGTAGTGACCAAGCGACTTGTGACGAGTAAGAAGGTCGTTTCGAATTGTTTGCCCTTTCAACGAGGGCTGAGTCCCTTCTGAGACAGGTTACAAATCGAGTGTAGGAGATGTCGTTTCGGCGATGCGCCGAACCCAATACGCCAGGACGCCTGCGCTACCCAGCGTAGTCAGCAACGGCTTTGGCCATGTCAAGCGTAGAGGCGTTCCCACCCATGTCATAGGTGCGGACTTTGCCTTCCTTGATGACGCGCGCAACAGCGTTTTCCAAACGCGCGGCCATGTCGTCTTCCTTCAACCAATCAAGCATTAGCTTTGACGTTAAGAGCATCGCGATGGGATTCACCTTGTATTGGCCGGCGTACTTCGGTGCTGAGCCGTGTGTCGGCTCAAACACGGCGTAATCGTCACCGAGGTTTGCGCTCGGAGCGAAACCGAGACCGCCGACCAGGCCGGCGCAGAGATCACTCACGATATCGCCGAACATGTTCTCAGCCACGAGCACCGAATAATCCTGAGGATTCTTAAACATCCACATGCAGATCGCGTCGATGTTTGCGTCGTCGGCACGTATATCCGGATAATTTTTGGCGACATCCTTGAAGCAACGCATCATTAAGCCGCCGGTCTCGCGCAGTACATTCGGTTTTTCGATCAGCGTGACTCGCTTGCGGCCGGTTTTTTTGGCGTGCTCGAAGGCCTCTTTGCAAATGTTGGTGCACCCTTGCACGCTCATAATGCGAGTGGAGAGCGCGATGTTTTCCAATCCCGCCTTATCCTTCCACTTTTTCATTTTCGGGTTCGCGCACAACGCGGTGTAAACCGGTTCCGGTAACGGGAAAAATTCCACGCCGCCGTACATGCCCTCGGTGTTTTCTCGAAACACGACTTGATCAATCGGCACATCTTCGCCGCTCGGATTCGTGACCTTGTTGCCGCGGAAATTGAGGGGATTGCCGGGATAACTTTTACACGGGCGCATGTTCGTGTGGAGATGGAACAGCTGACGCAGCCCGACGATCGGCGAAAAATACACCAGCCCTTTCCCTTTCAGCTCTGGTGCCAATTCCTCCTTTGCGTCGGATTGCGGTTTGCTGGTGATTGCGCCGAATAGACCGCAAGTAGTTCCCTCTAATGCTTTGACCGTTCGATCGGGAAGCGCGTTGCCTTCTTTGCACCAAAATTCCCAACCAATCTCGCAGGGCACATATTCGGCATCGAGTTTCAGCCGGTCTAAAACGAGGCGCGCAGCCTCCATGACATCGTGCCCGACTCCATCACCAGGCATCCACGCGATTCTGTATTTAGCCATAAGGGGGGACTGTAGCGGGTCGTGTAACCTCGGCAAGGTAAAGGAACTCGATTCACAGCCGAGGTCAGACTTCGAAGAGCGATTTTAAATCAGGGAACCAGGAGCTCGGGGAAAACGAACGAAAATTGCGTTTGCCGCCATTGTAGGCGCCTTGCTCTGTCGAGCCGCGGCACATTGTAGGCGCCTCGCTTTGAAAGCCCGGCCTCGCCTCCGGCTGCGTTACGGGTCGAGGCGCGGCGGATTGTAGCCGCCTCGCTTTGAAAGCCCGGCCTCGCCTCCGGCTGCCTTACGGGTCGAGGCGCGGCGTAGCACGGCGACAGAGCGCTGTCGCTACATTTACGCCTTTGCGCGCAACCGCGACGCCACCAGCTTTTCGGCACCACCGGCGACGATCAACTCTTGCGCGGCGGGACTGAGCGGCGGGAAGGGGAATGATTTTCCGTCCACGGTGAGGGTTGACTTGGCGTAGTCGATTGTGATTTCTGGGCCAACCATTGTTGGCGCACGATCATTCAACGTATCGCGCAAGTGCGTGACCAATTCTGGACATTCAAAAACAACGAAGCCGTTGTTGAATGCGTTACGCTTGTAGGTTTCTGAAAAGCTTCCGGCGATGACGCACGGGATCCCTTTGAACTTCAGCGCGGTCGCTGCCTGCTCGCGGCTGGAACCGCTTCCAAAATTGAGTCCGCCCACCACGACGTCGCCTTTTTGATAGAGCCTGTTGAAGTTGGGATCGTAATTTTCAAATGTTACTGCAGCCATCTCCTCTGGTGTCATGTCATCGCGGTAAGTGTGTTTGCTGCCGTAAATGCCGTCCGTGTTCAAGTTGTCTTTATCGATGAAGAGCACGCGACCACGCACGCTTGGCGGAAAACCGGTCATGATCTCAACCGAACCCGGCGGTTTTGACTTCTTTTCGGCACGTCGAACAGCTGTGCCAGCGGCGCGTTCCGTGAAATGTTTGGGCGCACAAATAAATCCGGCCAGCGCGCTCGCGGCGACGACAGCGGGAGAACCCAAATAGACGTACGCATCGCGATCACCCATGCGGCCTTTGAAATTACGATTGGTGGCGCTGATCGCGATCTCGCCTTTTTGCACGAGACCGCGACCCAGGCCGATGCAAGCACCGCACCCGGGCGGCAGCGGAATGGCGCCGGCGCCTATTAGAGTTTGCCAATCACCAGTGGACTCGGACCGCGCTTGGACTTCGGCGCTTGCGGGCGCCAGGTAAAATTCGACGCCATCGGCAACGTGTCCCCCCTTGGTGCGCACGACTTCGGCAGCGTCATGCAAATCCTCGAAACGCGCGTTCACGCATGACAACAAATATGCCTTCTGAATGGTCACATGCTTTCGTTCCATTTCCGGCAATGACACCATGGTCTTAACTTCGTTAGGACCGGACACATGCGGAACCACGGTCGCCAGATCGAGCTCCAGTTCGATGGCGTACTCAGCGTCGGCGTCGGCGCTGATCTCGCTGCGGTTCTTCCACCAGGCGTCGATATCGCCGTCCGTATATCCCGCGCGACTTTTCGGTCCCCGCGTTCCCGGGCGTTTCGGATTCGTGAATTCAGGAACGCGCGAGCGCAAGTAGTTCACGGTCACTTCATCGAACGGAAACACGCCCGCGAGCGCGCCCCATTCGGTGGTCATATTGGCGATGGTCATCCGCGCAGACATTGGAAGATTCGCCACGCCGTCGCCCAAAAATTCAACGGCGTGATTGAGGACCTCATCTTTGTTAAACAGTCCGCACAAAGCGATGATGACATCCTTGCCAACGACGCCTGGCGAAAGAGTTCCTTTGAGCACTACCTTGGCGATTTTGGGAACCTGCCACCAAGTCACTCCGGTTGCCCAGATGCTCGCGGCGTCGGTCCGCACGACGGGTGTGCCTAGCGCCGCCGCGGCGCCGTATAAATTCGAGTGCGAATCGCTAGCTACCACCAGGGCGCCGGGAACGACATAGCCCTGCTCCACCATCACCTGATGCGAAATGCCGGTGCCAGCCGGGTAAAAATCAATGCCGTGCTTACGCGCGAACGCTTCGATGTTAGCGTACTTCTCCAGATTTTTAGGCGTGACGTTTTGGATGTCGTGATCGATAGCGAAGACCGGCTGTGCGGGGTCCGCGATGGATGTTGCGCCGATTTGTTTGAATTTCGGAATTACTGCGCCGGTGTTGTCATGTGTCATGACATGACGCGGCCGAATGGAAACGAAATCGCCGCTGCGCACCTGTGTTCCCGGGGCAAGACCGTCCGAATGACGAGTCGCAATTTTTTCAACCAGAGTTAATCCCATATGGAAGTTGGAGTCACCCGCGAATCACGCGGATGACGCGAAAACAAGACTTTAAGCGTCTCGCGAATGTCATTCTGAGCAAAACGAAGCTGCAATCCAGTCCCGAAACGCTTTCGCGGGCGAGGCCAGTTCCATCTCCGAGCAGGCTCTAAAGTTGGTTTTTCACAATGAATCGGGCCAGAGATGTTTAAAAGCCTGGCCTCATGCTTCGCATTTCGTCGCAGCGCGTCGCTCAACATGACAGTAGTAATTAATGAAGCGGAAAATTCGCGTCAATTCGTGTGTTTCGCGGGTAAAAATCTCGAGTCGAACGACTCACTTTGTGCTGGCGCGCTTTCCGAGGAATTTCGCGATATCGAAATCCACAAAATCGGCATGATGAAATATGATCGATTCGATGGACCGCTCGACCTTGTCTCCCTCATGGCTATGTGTGGCTATGATGTGCAGCACTTCGCCGGGAAGGCCGTGCTTGTAGGCGAGCGCAACGCCGCTGAATGGATGTCGCACCTGCTGTCCGAATTTCCCTTGGATCACTTTGCCGGAACCATCTTTGTCGTATTCAAGCGGTTTGCCCACGTCGGCGAGGAGCGAACCGGCAATGAGATAGTCGCGCTGGACCGGAATGCCGCAGCGGAAGGATTTTTCCAAAACGTCGGCGATAGCTATGCATTGCCACGCACACGAATTGAGATGCTCGACAAACGTCATATCGATATCGCCAGCCAGCAGGGTAAACTTCACTGCGCGGAGCTGGTCGAAAGTCCAGCCTTTCCCGCCGCAACCAGTGGTGATCGCCTCGTTCCAAACGGCCGCGACTTTTTCGCGGAGCGATTGGTCTTTGATTTCCATGAGAGGCGGAAATAGCTCCGCAATTTCGGTAACGCCGTAATGGGTCTGCTGAGTCGTTGTCATTGGGAATTATTTGGATTTGATCCGATAGGTCTGAGGCTTTGAAGCAGTTCTTTCGATTATTTTTCTGGCTTCCAAATCAAGCTTAACAGTTTCGCCGTACCAACTGATATTTCCTGAGAATTTGCGTTTTAAGTTCTTATTAAGGCGGCTGAACAATTGGGTGTGCGTGAGGTCACTTTCTCGCAGGGCTGATAAGATCGCGTTCTTGAGCGTGTCGTATTTTTCTCTGTCGATATTCCTGCCGGTTTTACCAAGTGGATGTTTCGTCAGTATCTTTTGCGAGGCCATACCTTTATCCTCCCTGGTTGTCCTGTTCTATCCGACGGCCATGTCGCTGGACCTCACAAGCGTTTGTTTCGCTCGGTTTCGCTCAATCGGGGGCACGCCTTGGTTGAATTGTTAATTTGTTTGATGCAGACTTCGCGGCATCGTTCCGAAAGCCTGAAGTCCAGCCAGATCGCTCATGCCAACCTACGAATATTCGTGTCAGAAGTGCGGGCAAACCTTCGAAGCATTCCAGTCGATGCGCGATGAACCATATCGCGAATGTCCGAAGGAGCTTTGTCGTTTGCCAAAATGGGGACACGGAAAGGTGAAACGTTTACTCGGCACCGGGGCGGGTTTGATTTTCAAGGGCTCGGGGTTCTACAGCACCGATTATCGCAGCGAATCATACAAAGCAGCTGCAAAAAAGGAATCTGCTCCGAAAACTTCCGAAGGCGGCGACAAATCATCGAAAGCGGAGTCAGCAAAAACTCCATCGTCGAGCGATACAAGAGCGGCTGCGAAGAAACCGCCGAAAGAATCCGCCTGATACTTGCAACGGCGCGAATTTGCGTAACGCGAAATCGAGCCCGGATGGGTTCGACAGGATCGGTTAGCCCTTCGGCAATTTTTGCAACTGCTCGATGAAGGCTTCCGGGCCGCCGGGGAAATAACCGTCAAACTGCCAGATTTTTTGGCCGTTGCTGTTCAGGACCACAATGGTGGGAAATCCCAAAACCTCGTATTGCTGGGCCAGTTGTCTGTTTTGCTTCTGCTCTTCGGTCGGAAGGGCCTTTCTGCGGGGAAAATCGAGTTCCACCAGAACGAGATTGTCGTGCGCGAAATCTTTGAATTTCGCCTGCGACAGGACGTCCTTGTCGAATTTGATGCACCACCCACACCAGTCAGATCCCGTGAAATTGAGGAGCATAAGTTTGTGGTTCGCTTTGGCCTCTTCCTGGGCTTTGGTGTAGTCATGCAACCAGGCGGATTCGGCTCGGGCGAACGCAGCGAGACCAAGCGAGATAGCGGCTGCGAGGAAAAATAAACGAGGGACTTTCACTCGACCATCTTCGATGCAGTTGCAGCCCGACGCAAGAGCCCCGAAAGCATTCGGGACCCGGTAGTGCTGTTATTTTTCTGCAAGTCTGCAATAGCCCGACGCGGCAACGTCGGGCTATCGGAGGAAATCTTGATCTATTTCAGATGCTTCGAGACGAGTTTGGTCATCTCGAACATGCTCACCTGACTCTTGCCATTGAACACCGGCCTGAGCTGGTCGTCGGCGTTGATCATGATCCTTTTCTTCTTGTCCTGCAGACCACGCTTCTTGATGTATGCCCAAAGCTTTTTTGTAAGCTCCGGCCGCGAGAGCGGCTGCGAACCGACGATGGCAGAAAGCTTATCGTCCGGCTGGACCGGCTTCATGAAGGCGGGATTCGGTTTGCGCTTGGAAGTTTTTTTGGTTTTCGGCATGGACGCTGACTAACGTTTCGCCTGCGGGAGAGCAAGACTAATTTTCGAGCTAAATAAAATTTTTTATCGGGGGTCTTCCCGACGCACCGCGATTGCCGCCACGTCGTCGGGAGCAGCTGTAGCAGAATTAGCAGGAGCGATATGCGCTACAATCGGTTTGAGCAAAGCCTCCGCACTCGGAGCGGAATGATCCAGCACCTTTTCAAGTTGCCTGGGAGTTACCTGATGGCCCTCATCGTTCTTCCATCGGAATAAGCCATCAGTGTAGAGAAGAAAGGCGTCGCCGGGTTCAAGATCGATAAGGGTCTCGTTGAATGCGGTGCGTTTTAACAACCCAAGTGGAGGCGCCACCGACGGAACGGATTTTGTTGTACCATCATGACGAACAACCAACAGCGGTGGATGACCTGCGCCCACGACTTGCGCTTGTCCCGTTGCCGGGTCAAGGGCAACACACATTGCGGTCATGAATGAGCGCGCGCCAAAGATGCTGCGAAAGTCGTTGTCCACGCCTTCCATCAAGCTGGCCGGCGAATCGTGATCCAGGCTGCCGTAGTGGAAAAGAAGTTTTGCCAGTGTGGTGAGCAAAGCCGCAGCCGCGCCATGTCCTGTGCCATCGGCAATCCAAAACAGGATTCGGCCGTCCCGCATTCGAAGCCAGCCGTAGATATCGCCGCCTACCTGGATGACCGGGCGGTAATAGGTAGCAAGTTGCCAACCGGGAAGCAGCAACGATTTCTGTGGTATCAACGATTGCTGCGTTAAGCGGGCCGCTGCCAGGTCGCGTTCCAGATCGTGGCGCCATTTTTCAAGCTCATCGTTCTGCCGTTCGAGTTGTCGCCGCATTGAGCGGAGCCGAATCTGTGTTTCAATTCGCGCGCGCAACACCGAGGAATTCACCGGTTTTGTCACAAAATCGTCCGCGCCGGCCTGCAGACACGAGACTTCGCTCTGTTCGCTGCCATGAGCAGTCAGCATGATCGCGGGAATCTGGGCGATGGCCGGGTCCTCATCGGAACGAAGGCGCCGTAGCACTTCGGCGCCATTGAGTCCCGGCATGTCGAAGTCCAGCAGCAAAACCGAAGGCGGTTTATCGTGAATGCTCTCCAGCGCTTCGACGCCGTCTTTGCACACCCGGCAATTATAGCCAGTTGAGCTGAGCAGTTGCCCCAACACCCTGCGACTCATTGCATCGTCATCAACGACTAAGATCTCTGCATGTGAATTGTCTTGCATTCCTATTTCGGATTCGGATCACGGCTGCTGGCGTATCGTATTTGTGGTGTTCTTTTCAATAAATCCCACAGGTTGAACAAAGCGTGATTTAATCGTTGGCAACGAGTCGGACTCCGGATACGATAACGAAAATTTTCATTATGAAGTTTTCACTCCCGCTTGCTCTTCTTGCGGTTTTCTTTTTGGCCTCATGTGCCGAGGAGCCGCCACCACCACCGATTACGCAGCAACATCGGGCCTCAGCTTATCCCGCCACACAGCCGCAAGAATACCCGCCGCAGCAGCAACCGTTTAACCCTAATGGACCTGTCCAGCCAACACCGCCACCACCGGTGGTCGCATCTTCGCCTCCGCCCACGCCTGCGCCCTCGACAAAGGTGGCAAAGGGAGATTATCCGTACGGGATCCCTGTTCCGGGGAAACCCCACTTGGTGGAGAGTCCGTATTCGCCCGGTAAATATATCGATGTGGAAGGATTCCCTCCCGGGACCGAAGTGAAGGATCCTTATACCGACAAGATTTTTCTGGTGCCGTAAAGCGTGGCCCGGAGTTCCGCTGATGCGGGATGGTGAATACCCATTAACCCAGCACAGCCTTTCCCTGCAAACATGCGGACATGAACATCAGCAAGCTTAGCTTCATTTTATGGAATTGCGCGTAAAGCGATCGGGTCGAATCGATCTCGAAATCACGGTTCCGGGCGACAAGAGCATTTCGCATCGCGCAGTGATCATAGCCTCTCTCTCCAATGGAGTCTGCACGGTGCGCGGGTTTTTACCCAGCGACGATTGCATGCACACCGTCAACGCGATGCGTGCGCTGGGGATCAAGATCGAACAACCGGAGCCGAGCACCTTGGTCATCCACGGAAAAAAACGCGTCCTCACCGCACCAACTCAGGAAATTAATTGCGGCAATTCGGGGACGACTATGAGGCTCCTGGCAGGCCTGCTCGCCGGACAGAAATTCGAGAGCCGGCTGGTGGGAGATCCTGGCTTATCCAAACGCCCGATGGAGCGGGTGATCGCGCCGCTTTGCGAGATGGGCGCCAGCGTTGTCGCTGAAGGCCCCGACGGAACGCCTCCCTTGCGCATTCATGGAGGTTCGTTACGTGGAATCCAATACCGCCCCTCGCTCGCAAGCGCACAAGTCAAAGCCGCGCTGCTCCTGGCCGGTCTCTTCGCAAAAGGTAAGACCACAATTGAAGAACCAGTCCCGACGCGAAATCACATGGAGAAGATGCTTAATTATTTCCTCGTCCGCACCACAAGAGAAGATGACGGAAGTGTTAGTGTTTTCGGCGATCAGGTTCCCGAATCTCGAGATTTCGATATTCCCGGCGACATCTCGTCGGCAGCATTTTGGTTGGTTGCTGCCGCGGCGCAGCAGCGCGGGCATCTCCTGATCCGCAACGTCGGATTAAATGATACGCGAACCGCCATGTTGGGCGTGCTCCTCCGCATGGGTGCGCACGTTCGCGAAGCGGTTGAAGAGGTCGAGCATCTTGAACCGCGCGGAGTAGTAGAAGTCACCGGGGTGCCGCTAAAAGCCACGGTCATTCAGGGTAGAGAAGTGCCACAGCTGATTGATGAATTGCCCATTCTTTCCATCGCAGGCGTTTTGGCGACCGGCAAAACAACCATCCGCAACGCCGAGGAGTTGCGGGTGAAGGAAACCGATCGGATCGCGGCGATTGCACACAATCTGCGCACCATGGGCGCGCAGGTGGCCGAGCTCAGCGACGGGCTTGAAATCTACGGGCCGGCTCCATTACATGGAGCACGGCTGCCGAGCTTCGGCGATCACCGGATCGCCATGGCCTTTGCGATCGCCGGCTTGTTCGCTGAAGGTGAGACTATTATTCAGGATGCCGAATGCGTTCGTGAATCGTACCCGGGATTCGAATCAGTTCTTGAAGAATTTACCAATCCGAAGCGGATGCAGGTCAGCACGCCGGTGATCGGTTCGCTTGCTCCTGTGCCTGCACAGGAGAGCTAGTTAGTTTCGTTAGGCGCGAACAAAACATGGGATCCTATGCTTCGCACCACCTTGTGATCGCTATCGATGGTCCTGCTGCCTCGGGAAAAAGCAGCGTTGCGCGCCAGCTCGCGCGGCAGCTCGGCTTTATCTACGTCAACTCGGGTGCGATTTATCGAGCGATCACCTGGCATCTCCTCCAAAATAAAATTCTGCCGGACCAGAGCGAACGCATCAACGAGGCGCTGAATTCGGCGGCACTTACGTGCGATGTTCGAGACGATGAAGCCCGCATCGTTGTTAATGACATCGATCCCGCCGGGCATTTGCGCGATGACCGCGTGAACGAAAGCGTTTCTCGCGTGAGCAAATTACCGCGAGTTCGCGAAATCGTTTCGCGGCGACTTCATGACTGCGCCGAAGGACGTGACGTTGTAATCGAAGGCCGGGACATCGGATCAGTCGTTTTTCCCGATACGCCGTACAAATTCTATATCGATGCTTCGCCCGAGGTGCGTCTGCAACGTCGCGCCGCCCAGGGAGAGCGCGATGAGATCACCATTCGCGATCGCGATGATGTCTCCCGGGCCGTCTCACCACTTGTGAAAGCAAAGGATGCGCACCTGATCGACACCTCACATGTCACGGTCCAACAGGTGGTGACGGAGATAATGACGCGGCTTGAGCAGTTAGGTTTGCCGATTAGCGATGTTCGGATCACAAATCGCGCCCTCGGCGAATGAATTTGTATTATTGGCTTGGTTATCATTTAAGCCGGCTGGCGGGCCGATTGTTATTCCGGTTTCGCGTTATTCATCGGGAGCGGATGATTCAAAGCGGGCCGGTGATCCTGGCTATGAATCACCAAAGCTATCTTGACCCGCCACTGGCCGGGATCACGTGCGATAGACCGATTTATTTCCTGGCCCGCCGAACACTTCTGGATGTTCCGCTGCTGGGGTGGGTTCTGCCAAAGGTGAACGTAATTCCGGTGAACCAGGAAGGGGTTGATCGCAGCGCCATCAAAGCCTTGATCCGCTTGCTGCAAGCGGGCAACGGCGTGCTGGTTTTCCCCGAAGGCTCCCGCACGCTGGACGGCAATCTTCAACCGGCGGAGCCGGGCCTGGGTTTGGTCATCGCCAAGACGCTGGCGCCCGTCGTGCCGATGCGGATCTTTGGCGCTCGCGACGCGCTACCGCGCGAAGGAGGCGGTCTTCGGCTTGTGCCCGTTACCATTGTAATTGGTGAACCGATCGTTTTCAGTGCAGCCGATCTCGAGCCGCCAGGGAAGAATCTGTATGCCGCGCTGAGCGATCGCGTCATGAAAGCGATCGCTGCGCTGCGCCTGGAGTGAGTAGTTACCGGCGCATTTGCGATTGTGATGTTCACTTGAATACTGGGTAATGGATTCGCAGGATAGGACGACCGGGGGATCTCCAGCGCCCGGAGCTTCAAAGACCGCAATTCTGTTAATGGCGGCAATCGTGATTTGCCTCGCGATCCTGGCAGTTTTTGCCAACGTCCAGCGTTCCAGGCGTGAAAGTGTCGAAGCAGTGACAATTCGGTCGACGATCTCGCCGACACCACGACAGCGTTAACTTTCGTTTGACTTCGAAAACCTCTCCGATTTGTTCGTGCACTGCAAAAAGGTCCAACTCATCCGTAATATGAAAAAAACATTTGCTCTGTCGTTGCTCGTCCCGTTAGCGCTGGTTTGCTCGTGCCAAAAACAAGATTCGACCGCTGAGCAAGAACTCACTAAACGGAAAACGGAGTTGGATGCGCGGGAGAAGGCATTAGACGACAAGGAGAAGGCCCTGGAACAACGAGAACAAGTAATCGCAAAAACGAGAGTTCCTTCGGTGCCCCGAATAGCCCCAGTTCCCTCTCCCGCCCAGCCACGTCAGACTGTTCCGCCCGAGATGCAAGGTCTCGTTGCAGATCCTTCGCAGGGAAGAGCCGAACGAGAACAACGACTGCAGGAGCGCCTCATCGAAAGACAGCGCAAGATCGAAGAGGTGCAAAGAAGGAGAGTTCGGGTGTCGCGACCAACTCAGGCAACCGCTCCTTCTACGCAGGAAGCTGCTTCACCGATTCCGTCGCCTACCCCTGAGTAATTTTGAGGGGTTATTCGGTGCTCTGATTCGCCGACTGCATCGCAAGCTCGCGCGCGAACTGAAGCGTGTCGATGGAATCGACATCTTTGTCGCGTCGAATCGCCTTTATTCTCGGAAACCGCAGAGCAAGTCCACTGGCGTGACGAGCGCTGGGCTGGATTGAATTGAAAGCGACCTCCAGTACCACATCAGGCTTCACTCTGCGGTACCGGCCAAGATCGGCGATGGTGTTCTGTTTGAAGTGCTCCGTTAACTCCGCAATTTCGACGTCAGTCAGCCCGCTATAGGCTTTACCGATTGGCAACAGTTCGCCAGTCGTTTCGTCGCGCACGGCGAAGGTGTAATCACTTAACACATCGTTGCGTTTCCCGTGGCCAAGCTCCGCCGCAACAACCACCACATCCAGGGTCGCCAGTTCGCGTTTCAATTTGAACCAGAACATCCCGCGAGCGCCCGGCAGATAAAAACTTTCGGCGTCTTTGATCATGAGACCTTCGTTCAACCGCCGGCGTGCATCCTGAAAAATTTGTTCAATCTCTTTCGCAGAATGCGCCGGCGTGACATTCGCCCTTTGAAATTGCGGCGGTAATATGAGTTTGCCGAGTTGTTCCCGCCGTTCGCGGAGTGGAGTTTTCAACAGCGACCGTCCGTCTATCCAGAGAAGATCGAAGATTACAAAGGCGACGGGCACGTCTGCTGCGGCACCTGTAAACAGGTCAGGAGTGCCCTCCTTGCGTCCGAGCCGCTTTTGCAGATCGAAAAAGGTCAGCCGCCGCCCTTCGTCAAAAGCGATGATCTCGCCATCGGCGATCAGCTCCTGGTCAAACGTCCTGGCTTGCTCAACAAGCTCCGGAAATTGCCCGGTGATTCGCCTGAGATCGCGCGAGAAAATCTCGACCCTATCGCTGCTACGGTGAAGCTGCGCACGAATGCCGTCGAATTTGTCTTCGACGTATACCGTAGCCGGGACTGGTGATCCCGGTTGGCCGGCGTCAACGCCCGCGGCTACAGTAAAGCGTTCCCACACCGCCTCAGCGGTCGGTTCAGGGGTGGCAAGCATACACTTGATAGGGCGAAGTACCGATAGTTCGGCACCGTGCAGTTCTTTCCGTGATGCCAGCAGCGCGGTCCGGCCAATGTCGCCTAACAACATGTTGGCTTGCTTCACTTCTTCGAGCGAAGCATCGAATGCCCTGGCGATCGCTTCTTCAACCAGGCCTTCGCGCAGACCGATGCGCAGGTCGCCTGTTAAAATCTTGACCACGTACTCGCCTTCGCGCGCAGATAGTTTTGAAAATCGTTCGCGCAGCAGCTTTGCCTTGGCGATCGGTCCGCGTGCAAGATGAAGGCTTTCGAATAACCCGGCCGACTCGCCAATACTGAATGGCTGCGGCGTCGTTCGCTCATCGAGAACTTCAAACGCAGTCTTCCCGGCATCTCCATGTTTGCTGGCGATTCGATGAAACTCAGGCTCGCTGATGTTTGTCGCGTCTTGCAACGCGCGAAAGATTACCGCCCACCCGACCTGCAATACCCGCGGATCGGTTTGGGCAAATGCCCTTCCGGTGAAGTACGTAGTCGCAAACGGAAGCTGTTCACTTGTTAGGTCGCGCAGGTAATCGGATAGCAACCGTATCTTTTCCAGCTTAGCCGTCGTCGCACCGATGGTTTCTCCGACATTTGCGAAATCGAGAAACTCAGATCGTGGCGTCGAATTGGAACGTTGGCCGGTGCCGGATGTTTCAGGTGACGATCGGGGCGCGATCTCTTGGCCTCCGAAGTGCAGTTCCATCTGATTTTCTTCGGTCAGGGCCCATGCTTCCAAGCCGCGGGCGCGAAGATCCGAGGCAAAAGCTGCGGCAAAGCCGTGCAGCGTCAACACACGGCGCGGTTGCACCAATTCGACGTACCGAAGCAAATCGTCGTAGTCCGCATGATCCGACAGCGGAAATGCCCGATCGACCTGGTGGCGATACACGGCCTGGGGATCGACGGCCCATCCACTAATCAGTGCCACACGTTTTCGCGGGATGTTTTCCAGCATCGGCGAGCGGTTCGCGCTCGGCGGACAGATCAACACTTTACCTGCTACATCGTTTCGATTGTATCGGACGTATTTGCAGAATGATTGCCCGAGTTGTTCGTAGATCCGCGTCATTTGATAAACCGCGCCATGGAGCATGGGCGTCACACCCGCGCCTTCCAGCGCGCAGAGGATTTCCTGCGCTTTGCCTAACGAGTACCCCAGCAGCACCGGCACCTCTCCTGCGTGGATGGTTTCGCTGCAGAAAGCGACCATCTGATCGATGACTTCTTTCGTTGGAGGAAAGCGATAGCGCGGCGTACCGAATGTCGTTTCCATGACGAGTGTATCAGCATGACGCCACTCCGCCGGTTCGGCGGACCCGCCGTTACGCAATTTGAAATCTCCACTGTAGAGCAGCGTCTCCTCATCAGCGAAGACCAGGCATTGAGCCGAGCCGAAAATATGCCCCGCTGGTATCAACATCATATCGACGCGGCGAACGGATCGTCTTTCTCCGAATCGCAAACAATGTTCGATCCGTGAGCCCGGCAGACGGGCGCGCATCAGCCGTGCTGTCCGCTCTGAAACGATCACCTCCCGGTGCGGCGCGATGTGGTCACTGTGCGCGTGAGACACGAACGCGAAAGATTTTGCATCCCATGGGTCCAGCCATAAATCTTGTTCCGGCAGGTAAACCCCGCGCTGATATCGAACCTCGATCACCCGGAAAATTACTTCTCAATTTGTGTGAGTTCCATAGGATGCGCCGGTGAGCACCATGGTTGCTCGTTGACACCTGCTTCAAGGGGCCGCTTTATTACGGAAATGAGATTTGCCGCCGCAGTTGGAATTCTGGCTTTCACGGCTGTGTCCGTTTGCGCAAGGGGCGTACGCGAGGAACCCAAAGTCATCGAGAAAGTCACGCCGCTGCCAGTGGCATTGGATCCAAACTTCGAGTTCCGGAAGACCAAGCTCTTCTTCATGAGTGAGAAAGGGCCAAAGCCGAGTGAGCGGGCGCACGATTCGTCCAACAAGGTTGGAGGCAAGGGCAATCAACCCAACCAAAAAACCGCCACGATTCAGGACGCCCCGATCGTTTTTGAGAGGCAATACCGTCTGTACGGTGCGGTGACCGGACTCGATATGCGGCAGCGGTTCGGCAATTACTTCGATTTCTTCTGGAGAAGCAAGCGCCCCGCAGATGTCACCGTGCGCTTGGAATACCGGCAGGAGAAGTTGCACGAACACACCCAGGCACAGGAGATCACATATAGAAACGTGCGTGGCACTCACAAGACTGAGTTCAAGGTAATCGGTGACGATTATTTCGATGATGGCAGAGTGATTGCCTGGCGATGCCTGCTTATCGCGAACGGCCGGATCGTCGCGGAAAACCGCTCGTTTCTGTGGGAGTAGACGGCGCCAGAGCCTCGCGCCAATGTTCTCAAGCCGGTTCCTCGCATCTTCAAAGGGATCCGGCTCATTAAGCAGTGCATTCCGAATCAGTTGATGAGCAATTTACCCATGCGCGGGGAGGTTTGACAGCATGGGTTTCGGGCTGGTATCGTTCCAAAGAGTAACTGTGGACTCGTCAATTCAAGTTGGGGTAAAAGGGCCGACCGTATGGGTGAAAGTGGAGGGAAAAGGCAGTTTCCTCAATAGCGGCAACCTCAAGGAGTTCTCGCGCGAAATGTTACACCGCGGATATCGTGAATTTGTGGTGGATTTGGCCGATTGCGCGATGATGGACTCCACATTCATGGGAACGATGGCTAGCGTGGCGTTGCGACTGAAGGAACTCGGGCGCGGACACCTTCACATTGTTCATTGCGGCAATCGCAGTCTGCAACTTCTTTCCGGGCTCGGATTGGACCAGATTTTCGACATCCACAGCGATGGCACCAGTGCACCCGAATGTGAAGCGCTTGAACAGGCTTCGAAAAGCCAGACGTTGGATTCTCGTAAGAGGGAGCAGACGGAAACGATGCTCCAGGCACATGAGGCGCTTTGTGAGGCGGCGCCCGAAAACATTTTCCGTTTTAAGGACGTTCTCGATTTCCTGAGACAAGACCTTCATCACGAGACGTCTTCGAAGTAAGCTGGCCTCGGACAATGTGGCCGACTCTTCTCCTAGGACTGCTTGTCGCGTCTCTGGCTGGCTGGGGTATCACTGCTTACGCCCAGAGCCGGCGAATCCGGAAACTCGAGCGCTCGCATGAAGAGATCCAGGTCGAGGAAACGCTGGTGTTCGATTTCCTGCATGGACTGGGCGAGGCGTTCCGCGGGACCATTCGACCTCACGAACTGCATCGCCTTGTAGTGGAGGGGGCTGTGCGAATTCTCGATGCGCACGGCGGCGCGCTTTACGTCACAGATAGAACAGGTGGCAAGCTCACGCCCGCATTTATTTCCAAAGGTTGTCCGCCGCTGGTAGATGTTCCGCAACACATTTTGCAACAAGCCGCTGCCAATCCTCTTGCGCTGGAAAGTTTTCTGCGACTGCATTCGGTTGGTCCTGACGAGGGACTGATCGGCCACGTCTGGCACACCGGCCAGGCTATTTGTCTCAACGAATTCTCGGAGGCACCGGAGCTGGCGAAGTTGCGTGGAAGCGCGTTTGGCAGCGTGTCGATCATGGCAACAGCGCTTCAATATGGCGACCAGGATCTCGGTGTGTTGGCGTTGGCCAACGGTCCCAAAGGTGTGCCGTTTTCGCAGGCTGATTTTGTCGTCTTCAAATCCATCGCCGAGCAATCTGCCTTTGCGCTTTACAACGCGATTATCTATTCGATGGCGAACGAAAAGAAACGGCTGGATCACGATCTCGAAATCGCGCGAGACATTCAACGCATCCTGCTGCCATCTGAAGCACCGGCTATCAATGGATTCCAAATCAGCGGGATTAATGTGCCAGCTCGCCAGGTAAGCGGCGATTATTTTGATTACATCCACGTCGATGACGAGCGACTTGGCGTGGCAATCGCAGATGTTTCCGGCAAAGGCGTCCCCGCATCACTCATCATGGCGATTTGCCGCAGCGTATTGCGCGCAGAGGCTGCGCGGAATCCATCTCCGGCGGATGTGTTGCGAAAAGTCAACCGGCAGCTTTATCCCGACATCAAAGAAGACATGTTTATCAGTATGGCCTACCTGATTCTGAATCATCAGAATGATGGGATTATCCTGGCGCGGGCTGGACACGACGCGCCGTTGTGGTACCAGCGGCAGTCCCAAAGTGTAACACCGGTGAAGTCGCCGGGAATGGTCGTTGGAATTGACAGTGGAAGTGTGTTTGATAGGCTTACTGTCGATTTCGCGGTACCTCTGGAGCGCAACGATTGCCTCGTTCTTTACACCGACGGCCTGACCGAGACGCTGAACACCGAGGGAGACGAGTTTGGCGTTGATCGTATGATGGAGTCGGTTCGCGCCAGCGCGAACGATGGCGCGCAAGCGATTGTAAAGAGAATCATCGAGGACGTGCGAGATTTCACCGGTTCGGTGCCGCAAAACGATGACATGACCTTAATAGCTATTCGCAAGACATGAAAAAGATGCCATCCCATGAGCGCGACCAAGTGAATTCATCAACGCAGGCGAAGCAGCAGTCCGCGTCGACCGAAACCGGTGGCGATCCCGAAGATGCACTGGCTGGTTTGCAAGCCGATCTCGACCGGTTTCGCGACCTCGCCCTACGCAGCCAGGCTGATTTCGAGAACTATAAGAAACGCGCCGTCCGCGAGAAAGAGGATGCGGTGAAATACGCCAACAGCGCGTTACTCGAGCGGTTGGTCTCAATTCTCGATAACTTTGAGCTTGGATTGGCAGCTGCGAAAAGCGAGGCCGAACAATCTCCGATCTATTCCGGAATGGTTCTGGTTCAAAAACAGCTGAATGACCTGCTTGAGGAAAACGGCCTGCAACCTATCGAAGCCGAAGGCCAGAAGTTTGATCCGAATCTGCACGAAGCGATTGCCCATGAGCCGAGCGATGCCCCGGAAGAAATAGTCATTCGCCAGAACCGGCGAGGTTACCGGTTCAAGGATCGTCTGTTGCGACCCGCGCGCGTCGTTGTTTCCAGTGGCCCGCCAAGATCGTAGGCATGTGTCATTCCGAGCGAGGTCGAGCAATCCCGTGACATTATCGTGCGAGTGGGCAACGGAATTCTTTTACTCCGCTTCGCTTCGCTCACCATGACAACTCCCGAAAATGGCTACTGAGAAACGCGATTACTATGAAGTGCTCGGCGTCGAACGAAATGCCGCCGGGGAGGAAATCAAGCGTGCCTACCGCAAGCTCGCCGTAAAGTTTCATCCCGATAAAAACCCGGACGATCCGCACGCTGAGGAAAAATTTAAAGAGCTAGGCGAAGCGTACGACGTTCTGATGGATCCAGACAAACGCGCGGCGTACGATCGGTTCGGTCACGCCGCGTTCGCACAGGGTGGCGGCGGTTTCGGTGGTGGGTTTCATGATCCGTTCGACATCTTCCGCGAAGTTTTCGGCGGAGGAGGAATCGGCGGCGGAATTTTCGAAACGTTCTTCGGCGGCGGGGCTGGAGCCCGCCCGGACGATCGGCGCCGTGGATCGGATCTGCGGTACGACATGGAGATCAAGCTGGAAGAGGCGGCTTTCGGCGCAGAAAAGACGATTGAAATTGAAAAGCTCGATACGTGTGACAAATGCCACGGCAGCGGTGCCGAACCAGGCTCGCATAAAACAACTTGTCCGACGTGCAATGGACGCGGACAGGTGATTAGCTCACGCGGTTTCTTTCATGTTTCGCAAACATGTCCGCGCTGCCACGGCGCCGGTGAGATTATCGAAAATCCATGTCAGAAATGCCGCGGCGAAGGACGCATTGAAAAGCCAAGCCGAATCAAGCTGAAGATTCCTGCGGGAATCCGGGGAGGGACTCGATTGCGTTCGCCCGGAAACGGGGAGGCTGGAATGGGCGGCGGCGCAGCAGGCGACCTTTATGTGGTGGTCCACATCAAGGAGCATAAAATTTTTCATCGTGAAGCGGACGATTTGTATTGCGATGTGCCAATCTCGTTTTCCGTTGCGGCCCTGGGTGGCGAGGTCGACGTGCCAACGCTTGAAGGCAAAGCGCACGTTAAAGTTCCCGCAGGCACGCAAAGCGGACAAATGTTCAAGCTTCGTGGCAAGGGGATAACAAATGTAAACGGCCGCAGCCACGGCGATCTGTTCGCGCGCCTGATCGTAGAAGTGCCAACGCGTCTGAATTCAGAGCAACGCCGCAAGCTCGAGGAGTTCGCGGAGCTTTGCGGAGAGGAGAACACTCCAATGCGCAAAAGTTTCTTCGACCGCGCGAAGGAGTTCTTTCAGTAACTCTGCAATGCCGTGATCTGCAACCCCGTCTCAGTGATTGAATGTCCGCGCGATGCGTGGCAGGGCCTCAGCCGGCAGATTCCGACCGAGGTGAAAAGCCGATACCTGGGCGCCTTGATTGATGCCGGCTTCAAACACATCGACGCGGTCAGTTTTGTTTCTCCCAAGGCTGTTCCGCAAATGGCCGACAGCGAAAAAGTGCTGGAACAGGTGGAACTGCCTAACGACGTCGAGATCATCGGCATCGTGGTGAATGAGAAAGGGGCCGAGCGCGCGATCGCGACACGTGCAGTTTCGACTCTCGGTTTTCCCTGCTCGGTGTCTGAAACTTTTCTTCGCAAAAACCAAAATCAGACACTTCACGAATGCTACGAAGTTTTGGAATCGATTAAGAGAAAAGCAGACGATGCGAGACTTGGAACTGTCGTTTACATTTCCATGGCGTTTGGGAACCCATACGGCGATGCGTGGGATCAGGCGAAGCTTGGACAGGCGCTGAGCACTATTGTTGGCTTTGGTATAGAATCCGTTTCGCTTGCTGACACTGTCGGCATGGCGGGTCCTGATTTGATTCGGAGCGTGTTTGAGTCAGTGACGGGTGAGTACCCCGGTTGCGGCATCGGCGCGCATCTCCATAGCGCGCCGGCTGAAGCTGAATCGAAAATTCTCGCCGCGTACGACGCGGGGTGCCGCCGTTTTGATTCGGCCATCGGAGGCCTGGGTGGATGTCCATTTGCGCAGGATAAACTCGTCGGGAATATCCCAACCGAGTCGCTCATCGCTGCTTTGAAACGGCGCGGTGTAGAACTGCCGATTAGCGATGCGCTCCAGCGTGTTGTCCCGTTAAATTCGCAGATCGCAGCTGCGTATCAGTAACATCTGGTGTTTCTCGGCTGAGCCTTACTGAATTTATCAGAGATTCTTCGCTTCGCTCAGAATGACAGTTCTGGTTCCATAGATCTTCATGCACCGCTTCTACATCTCGCCGGAGAATTGGGATCCGCGTGCGCCGGTTTTGCGCGGCTCCGAGGCTCATCACGCGGCGAATGTTTTGCGCATGCAAACCGGAGACAAGCTTGTCCTCTTTAACGGAAAAGGCCGCGAACTCACTGCGGAAATTGCAAACGTTGGCGATGATGCAGTCCAGTTGCGAAAATTGCACGAAACGGAAACGGCTCCGCTGCGTTGCAGAATTGTTTTGGGACAGGCGATCCCGAAAGGCAAAAACATGGATCTCATTGTGCAGAAGGCAGTCGAGATCGGTGCAGCCGAGATTGCGCCCATCGTTTCCGATCGAACAGTTGTGCAACTCGATGCTGAAACTGCGGCGCAAAAGCAGGGGAAATGGCAGCAGATCGCGATCGAGGCAGCCAAGCAGTGCGGCCAGAATTGGTTGCCGTATGTGCAAAGGCCGAAGAAATTACCCGAAATCTTTTCTTCGTTAGACCAGTCATTTGATCTCCGTTTGATTGGATCGCTCCAGTCTGATGCGCGGCAGCTAAAGACAATTCTGCAAACCTATTCGAGCGAACACGGTGATCGTCCTCGAAGCGTTTTGATGCTCGTTGGACCTGAAGGTGATTTTACACCTGCCGAACTTGCGCTGGCACGTCGTAATAATTGTCAGCCAATCACACTTGGTCCGATTATTCTTCGCGTAGAGACAGCGGCAATTTATTGCTTGAGCATCCTTTCGTACGAACTCCTCATTTAGGCCACACGGCGCGCGGCCGCGTGGCTACAGTTTTCATCTCGACAGTTCCGCGGGATTTTTGCCAGATTCCTAACTAATGGATCTGAATCAGGCGGAGGACTTATGCCCCGCCCAGGTTCTTCGCCTCTTCCGGGGCCTGCGGGCAAAATCCTAACGGAGCGTGGAAGAGGAAGAAAGAACCATGAATCCATTGATCCAGCTCAGAAAAGTCGTCGGTCGCTGTGAGGATGTTGCAATTTAGACGGGCACTCGCTTTTTGCGGAGTGATTGCGTTCGGCAAACTGCCGAACGCTGCAGGCTGGCGGTCTGCGCACCCAGATGTTAAACTATTTGGCTATCGCCGCTTCGACCGCGGATTCGGTGGCAGGCGTAGCTGCCGGCATGGTTTGGTCTGCCGGCGCGGGCGCGATTGAAATGATCGTGAGCTGAGCGGTGTCGTGCTCCGTGTTTAGCGAAACCGTTTCGCCGGCTTCATGACCCAGCAACGCCTGGCCGATGGCCGTTTGGTACGAGATGATGTGCCGATCGGGATCGCCGTCCCAGGCGCCGAGGATGGTATAAGTCTCTTCGTTATTTGTTTCCAGATTGCGCAACTTCACGATCGTGCCAATCGAAACACGCGACGTATCCGGATTTTCAAATGACGTGCCTCTCGCGTCGTGCAGCATCACCTCGAGCTCGGCTTTGCGTCGCATCAAAACGCTTTGCATTTGCTTCGCTGCTTTGAATTCGAAATTCTCGCTCAGATCGCCGTAGGACCGGGCAATCGCTATCTCCTTGGTGTTCTCGGGAATTTTTACCTTTACGATCTCTTCGTACTCCGCTCTGCGTTTTTCCAAACTGCTCCACGACACAATGAGAGGCGCAGTTTTTTCCTGCGGTTCTGCGCCGGCGATCATGTTTTCCAATTCCGGATGAACTTTGACCATCCGCGCCAGGAGGGATCGTTTTGTCAGTTCATCGAACAAAGGTGTCAGCTGAAGACGCCGCATCGCATCGCGTGCCAGGCCGACATCGACTTTCTTGAAGATCTCTCCAAGCAATTCCCGGTCATCGACCAACGCCTTCTGCAATTTGCTGGCACGACCGGAAGAATTATGCTGTTCGCGCTCGAGCGCAGCGAGAATCGCCCAAAGCAAATCCGGCGTAATCAGATCGCTCCAGGTCTTTTTCTCCCCGCACAACCAAATAAGCATCTCGCTCGTGGCTGAATGTTCGCGAATGCTCCGCTCCAGCATCGCCCGAAGCTCGCCATGTCGCCCGCCTTCGGTTAAGATGCGCGGGATTTGTGCCACCATTCGCCCGTGGCTCGCCTCCATGAGACGCAAGGCGCGCTCTGTCCATCCTTCTCCCAGGGCCTCTGGCAAAGCCTGCAAAACGCGTTTCTCTTTTGCCGCTGGCAGATTTGGAAGGATCAACGTCAAACGCTTTTCATCTTCCACAATCAATTTCGAAAGAGTCAGACCGATGTGCGTGACGTGCAGCGATGGCACAAGCGCGAGCAAATCATCCCGCGCAATGATGAGTTCGAATGCCAGCTCAGGATGCAACTTTTGGTTTCGCGCCGCGGCGTTTTCGATCGCCACCACAACTGGTTGAAGTTGTTTCTCCGGTTCCTTGAATTGGTCATGCGATTTGATGATCTGTTCCACTGCCGCGATTTGCTGCTTCGGCTGCCTGGCCTTGTTAAACGCCGCGAGCAGTTCATCCGCATGCGACACCCCTTCGCCGCGGATTTCTATGGGCTCGGTCTTTTTTGAGGGGATCGAAAACCGTCCGCTCGTTTTAAGAGCTTTCCTGGTCGATTCCCACCAGCGTTTCCACTCCGCTTCGGTGAAGATATCGCCAACGAGCCATTCTCCGATCTGTTGCGCACTGGCTTTGCCATCCAGGCTTTCCAAGATGTTCTGAACCAGCGCGACCGGATTCTCCCTGGCCAGGGTTTTGACCGATTCCACGTCCGTTACTTTTCGGACCAAAAAATGTTCGGGTGGCAGCGGCGTCAGATTCTCTGCCGCGTATTGCGCCTGCATCGGATGAAACTTCTTGGTTGCAAAATCGATGACGATTTGATTTAGCAACAGGTTCCATTCGCGGACGCGACCGAAACCCCAACTCTTGTGCAGGCAATATGTACCCGGTTTTAATTTATACAGTTGGCCTGCGGATTTTGTAGTGAGCTTGCCTGCTTCGACCAGTTTTTCTAATTCAGCATCCATTTGTGAGGACAAATATGTCCCTGTGACGTATAGGTCCCATCCGCGCGTCGCGCAATTTGCGATTGTCGCACACCTCTGCGCATGAAAGTCTGGCCCGCGTGACGACGAGCATCTGGTTCTGGATCGCGTTCCACGTTGGCGTGTTCGTCGCCATCGGCGTCGATCTTTTCACTTTTCATCTTCGCGATCGCGAATTGAGCATGGGCGCAGCGGCGCGGCGCAGTCTTGTGTGGGTTGTTGTCTCGCTGGCCTTTAACGCCGTCGTTTGGCGTGTTAAAGGGCCACACCACGGGCTCGATTTTCTCACCGGCTATCTGATCGAGTACTCCCTCAGCATGGACAACATTTTTGTGTTCGTGCTCATCTTCACCCATTTTCGGGTGCCGCCTCGCGCGCAACATCGCGTACTGGTGTGGGGCATCATTGGCGCTTTGATCATGCGCGGCACCATGATCCTTTTCGGCATCGCGCTGGTGCGCCGGTTTCATTTCGTTCTGTACATCTTCGGTCTTTTCCTGCTCATCACCGCAGTGCGCATGCTGTTCGCGAAACATCAAGGACATGACTTCACAGAGACACGAATGATGAAATTCTTTCGCCGGATTCTTCCGATTACTCGCGAATTTCATAACCAGGATTTCAGAGTTCGCGTTGATGGGCGCTGGATGTTAACGCCGCTGGCTTTGACCATGATAGTGATTGAGATCACCGACCTTGCGTTCGCAGTGGATTCGATCCCGGCAATCTTCGCCATTACGCAGGATCCGTTCATTGTTTATACGTCGAACATCTGCGCCATCCTCGGGTTGCGGTCGCTTTACTTCCTGCTGGCAGGTCTGATGAACCGTTTCATTTATCTGAGAACCGGGTTGGCATTGGTGCTCGGATTCGTGGGCCTCAAAATGATTACGGCAGAATTTCTGCCGTTTCCGCGGGTAATCTCGCTGGCAATCATCGTTCTTACTTTGGGCATCACGATATGGCTTTCGATGTTGAAAACGAGGAACAGCGCCGCGCGCCAACACCCAAAATAAAGTATTGCCTTTGCTATTCGGAATCCCTTAACTGGTAGGCAGCCCCTATGAAAACAATTCTTGCGTTCGCTGTGGTTGTGAGCCTTGCCATCGGAGCGTTTGCGGATATCCAGGATCCTCCCGGGAACGATTACGGTCCAACACGGAAGCTCGGTCGCGGTATCTCAAACCTTGTTTGGGCGCCGACTGAGTTCTTTGTGACGGTCAACCAAATCAATCAAACGGAGGGGAATTCCGCAGGCGCCGGGTATGGCGTTTTAAAGGGAGTGGCACGCTCTGCGGCCCGTCATGGCGCCGGTCTGGTTGAGATCCTGACTTTTCCATTTCCAATTTGGCACAACAGCTATCAGCCATTACTGCCCTCCAATATTCCTTACATCCATGGCGGGTACGCAGAGTTCCCGCCCGAAGTTGGCAACGAATCCAAATACCCGTACGTGCGCGACACGCACCAGGATTTCAATTAACGTCGACTTCGCCGAGGGTCGCTTGGTTGCATGCGAGCGCATCGCCGGTGTGTGGCCCTGCGCGGGAATGGCGCTGGCAGCCATACTCGGTGTTGGGTATCACCTGTGGCCGGCCATCTTTGTCGGCGCGTTTCATTAACACCGCGCCTTCGCGGTGGTCAAAGCGCAGCCTGTAAAGCAACGCTCCAGCGCTTTTCTGATCGTAGAAACCCCTAAAGCAGTTACACCGCAGGCTTGGCTAAGACACTCAGCTGAAGCAGGGTCGTAAGAAGATGCGGCTTGTTGACTTGAAAATTGAGGACGTTGCTTTCGGCGGAAAAGGCGTTGCCCGAGAACAGGGTAAAGCTGTTTTCGTCCCTTACGTCATCGACGGGGAAGTCGTTTCCGCTGAAATCGTGCGGGAAAAGAAACAGTTCGCCGAGGCAGAACTGGTCGAACTCAAACAGAGTTCCGCGGATCGTGTCACTCCGGAATGCCCGTATTTCGGCCGATGCGGCGGCTGCGCTTATCAGCACATCGCTTACGAACATCAACTCGCCATTAAGCAGCGGCAGGTAAGTGGGGCGCTCCAGCGGATCGGCAAAATGAACGACGTTCCCATGCGTCCAATTATTCCGTCGCCCAAGCAGTACGAGTATCGCAATCGCATCACAGTGCATGCCGAGGGTGGGGTGGTTGGTTTTTTCAGGCGCGATTCCCATCAATTGATTGATGTCGAGCGGTGTCCGATCTCCCTGGATGAAGTGAATCGAGCGCTCGCGAAGTTGCGCGGACAAAAGCATCTGCAAAACGGACATTACACACTACGGCCTGCTTCCGGGCTGCGCGTGTTCTCGCAGGTGAACGATGAGGTTGCACAAACACTGCGGGACTTGGTTGCCGATCTCGTCGCACCGAACCAGCAATTGTTAATCGACTGCTACTGCGGCGCGGGATTTTTCGCGAAAGCGTTGCTCGACAAATTCGAGCGCGTGATTGGGATTGATTGGGACCGGTACGCTATCGCCGCTGCGAAAGAAAATGCGACTCAAAAAGAGACGTACATCGCTGGAGACGTGGAAAGCGAACTGACAAGGAGCGATGACTTGTTAGGCGCCGAAGTAGAAACACGACGGCTGGGAAGCCGTCGCTCCGTGACGATCATCGTCGATCCGCCGGCCACAGGACTCACTGAAGGAATCCGCAACGCGATAACCAATCTCGCCCCGGAAACATTGATCTACGTCTCCTGCAATCCGCCGACTCTTGCGCGTGATCTGAAAGAGTTGCAGAACAGATTTGCCATCCATTCAATCACACCGCTCGATATGTTTCCTCAAACTGCAGAGATCGAGGTCCTCGCGCATCTTAGGCATAGACAAGCAGACCAATATCTTCCGGCAGCGAGTCCGAAACCTCGCGAATAACATCACCGCGAAGCAGGGCTATCAATGCGCTGCGTTGCGGCGCTCCGAGAATTACCCGCGATGCGCCGAGCGTTGCTGCAACGTCTACAATCGTTTCGGCAGCCGATGGGCTTACAGCATAACAGAATAATGGCGTGATGTTCGCCGCTTTGCGTTTGGCTTCAGCGAAGATGGCGCTCGCTTCCCGATCGTCCTGCCATTTGCGTCCGACATCCTCTTCAGTCATGAACGGTTGTTCGCGCACGAACAGCAGATAAAGCCTTGAACCCATCTTTGCCGCTTCGTGCAGCGCAAAATCCAGAGTGCGTCCGGCACTTCGAATTGCGCAGAGAACAGCTTCGCCATCGGAAGAAAGCAGTGGCTCGGCTTTCGGCTGCCTGAGGAGAAGCGGCGTATGACCGGCCTCGAGTGTTCCCGCGGTCTCTCTTTTCATTCGTCGCTCGAGGACCAAACCACGCAGAATCAAACCAACTGCCAGGATGGTGACCGCGAAATAGCGTGCGTTCGGTTTATCAATCAGCAGCGACATCTCGATCCCAATCATTACGAGGAACGTGGTGAACATTAGTGCGCGCTCCCACATTTTGATCGCTAGCTTTCGGTCGGTCGCGGTCGCGCCGAGGTTGGTTGCGATCGCGCCGACCACGCCGACCGCATAGAGGTCAGCCAATCCGGCCATGTCCTTGACGCACAGCACCAGCAACATTGGTACAATCGTGGCTAACCCCATGCCAAAGGCAGGAACTCCCCAGCGATTGAGTCGCTGAAATATTTGCGGGATTTCCCGGTCGCGCGACATCAGGAACTGGATCGTGATGAGATCCACAATCGCGGTGTTTACGGCGGAAAAGAGCAACAGGCCGAACACAACACTGATAACAAACCCGAATGCGTGACCGAGCGCGCCCCCAACGAACACTTGTCCCATATACCGCAGCATGTAATCGCGTACGCCCTCGGCTCCTGGTGCGTTAACATCGCCGTTGACGTTTGTTAGGCCGGATAGCGCAAGCATGGCAAGGCCAAGCAGCGCGGTAAATACGCATACTTCGATCAATACGATTAAAATCGCGGGCGTAGATGTTTTCGTGACTCGAGGATTCGCTTCGGTGCTGCCAGGATTGAGTTTCATCACGCCTGTTGCGTTGGCAATTGCCTCAACGCCGGAGAGTGCCAGCACGATCCCAACAAAACCGGCCCAGTTTTTCGACGGTGATCCATGCAGGGGCTGCAAGTTGTGCCACGCGTTCGCGAGATGCGGAATACTCAGTGCGCCGAGTGCGATTACTACTAAAACCGTTGGCACTGAAATCAGAAAGGCAAGACCACCCGTATGGCGCGGACCGAACAAATTCAAAAGGCCGATAATTAAAATCGCGGCTGCAGCGAACTTTTCAGGATGTGGCACGCCGAGATACGCGAACGCCGACAAAGCGCTAATTGCGGCTGTCACCAAATAGTCAGCGATAAGCAAAAAAGCCCCTACAATTGAGATAACTTCGCTCCGGTGTCGTACGCTGGCGTAGACGCCTCCGCCATCTGGATAAAGACGGCAGATTACGATGTAATTCAGGCCAACGAGAGCGGTCAGTATGCACATCGGCGCGATCAGCCAGAAAGAAGAATAGCCCGCAACGGCGAATGCCAGGCCAATCACATAGGCTTTGCTGGTTCCCCAATCGCCGTACAAAATCGCGGCCGCGCGCTTCCAATCTACATTGCGCGGTCGCTTAACGTTAGTTGGGATCAATTCGTCTGACTGGATCGAAGCACTACTCGCGCGACGAGGGCGCTTTACTTTGCCAGGAGCCGCTTTGACGACTTCCTTTGCCTTTAATGATGCTGACGAGGTTAGCTGTCGGGCTGGAGCCATTAAATGCTCCCGATGCCGCGCATCGTTCGCCCCGATTTGCGCAGTCTTCTCCGCGCAAAATTTGGTTCCCCCGTTGGACCGGCCACTCACCGGGCCATTAAGCGAAACAAAGAACTGCCCGAAACATCTGGTTAACTCGAATTCGAGTCAAGCGAGCCGGACCAGCACGCAAATTCGCATCCGCGAGTCCAATTGCGCATCGGTTCGCCCCATCCAGATCGAAGTGCGCGGCATGCTACGCATAGACCAGCAGGTCGATATCATCGGGCAGTGAGTTGGAAACTTCGCGGATGACATTTCCGCGAAGCAGATTGATTAACGCGCTGCGCTGCGGCGCGCCCAGAATGACTCGCGATGCACCGAGCGTTGCCGCAACATCGACGATCGTATCCGCAGCGGAAGGGCTGACCGCGTACGCGAAGAGTGGTTGATGATCGCCGGCCTTTTGTTTCGCTTCTGCGAAAATCGCACTCGCTTCGGGATCTTCCTGCCATTTGCGCCTGACGTCCTGTTCAGTCATGAACCGTTGTTCGCGAACGAACAGCAGATAAAGCCGGGCATCTGTTTTTCGAGCTTCGCGCAAAGAAAAATCGAGTGTCCGGCCGGCGCTACGGACGGCGCAGAGAATCGATTCACCGCCTGGAGGAGCGAACGTTTCAGGTTTTGGCTGGGAAACGTTGGCGACCAGCCGTTCCGGAACACCGCCCAAGCCCGGCGGCGTTTCCTTTTTCATCCGCCGCTCGTGTACGAGACCGCGCAAAATCAACCCCACGAGCAGAACGGTAATTACAAAGACCCGCGCGTAAGGTTTGTCCACGAGCAGTGTGATTTCGATACCGGCCATCACCAGGAACGTGAAAAACATCAACCCGCGTTCCCACGGCTTTATCGGGCGAGTCCGATCGGTGGCGGTGGCGCCGAGGTTTGTCGCAATCGCACCAACTACACCGACAGCATAAAGTTCAGCGAGACCAGAGATGTCTTTGACTAGAATCACCAGCGCCATTGGCACCCCTGTGGCGAGAACCATGGCGAGGGTAGGAACGCCCCATCGGTTGAGCCGTTGAAATACCTTTGGAATCTCACGATCTCGCGCGAGTAGAAATTGTACGCTGATTAGCGCGACGATCGAAGTGTTAACCGCCGAAAAGAGCAGCAACCCGAATACAATGCTAACCGCTATCGCGAAAACATGCCCGACTCCCGGACCCAACGTCGCACCGACGAAGATTTGGCCCATGTAGCGCAGCATGTAATCGCGGACACCTTGTGCGCCGGGGGCATTAACGTCGCCGTTAACAATTTCCAATCCGCTGAGCGCGTGCATCGCGAGTCCAAGCAGCGCAGTGAACACGCACACTTCAATCATCACGATCAAAAGCGCCGGCGTAGAGGTTTTCGTGACTGAAGGGTGCGCTTCGGTGGTGCCGGGATTCAGTTTCATCACGCCGGTTGCGTTTGCGATCGCTTCGACGCCCGAAAGAGCGAGCACAATACTGACGAACGCCGCCCAGTTATGCCAGAAACCTCCCTGCAGTGGCTGCAAATGTCCGATCGCCTGGCCGAGATGTGGCAGGCTGAATATGCCGAGCGTGATCACCACGAGTGCAGTGGGAACTGAAACCAAAAACGCCAGGCCGCCGGTGTGTTTTGGACCCAGCAGGTTGAGCAAGCCGATCGCGAGGATCGCCGCCGCTGCAAATTTTTCCGGATGCGGAACGCCGAGGTAAGCGAATGCCGAAAGAGAACTGATCGCTGCCGTCACCAAATAATCGGCGATGAGCAAGAACGCTCCGACGATTGAAATCACCTCGCTGCGGTGCCGTACGCTCGCGTAAACGCCGCCCCCGTCCGGGTAGAGGCGGCAGACAATCATGTAGTTGAAACCGACCAGCAGAACGAGAGCGCACATCGAGGCGATGAGCCAAAAAGATGAGTAGCCCGCGACTGCGAAGGCCAGACCGATGACGTAGGCCTTACTAGTGCCCCAATCGCCGTACAGAATCGCCGCGGCGCGGGGAACGTCGACGTTGCGTGGACGTTTTATGCTGGTTGGAATCAAATTGTTAATGCGAACCGAGACTGGCTCGCGCGACGAGCGGTCTCACCTCAGCAAGCGCGGATCGGCACCGCAGCTCTTGCCCTTTAATGATGCTGACGAGGTTAGCTGTCGGGCTGGAGCCATTAAATGCTCTCGATGCCGCGCATCGTTCGCCCCGATCCGCTGCGCCTGCGCACACGGAAGTGGTTTCCCCGTTGAACCCGCACTCGCCGGTCCATTAAGCGGAACAAAGAACTGGCGCCAATGATGTGATTGAGTCCATTCGCAGTCAAGCAAACGCTCTAGAAAGAGCTTGCAAGTGGAGGTGCGACCAATCGAAATTTACCGCTTTAGCGATGGCCGAGATTATTTCTGCAGGCGTCCATCGGCCGCGCAACGTTGATTGGCAGCGCGCCGCCGGGCTGCTTTACGGAGATTGGGGCACGAGCAAAGCCTATGTGCTCGGGTTGGCCTTTGTCGCGGCGGGTTTTGCCTCCTTTTCCATCGTCCTTGCCGTATGCGCGCTCACCGCCATCGTGGCTTTCAATTACATCATCATCTGCGCGCATTTTCCTGATGGCGGCGGCGTGTATTCCGCCGCGCGACAGCAGAGCCGATTTTTAGCCTCGGTCGGCGCCCTTTTGCTGATTGCAAATTTCATCGTCACCGCCGCCTTGAGTGGTTGGGCGGGGGTAACCTATCTCGGCGTATCAACAGAATATGCGCCATACGCAGCGATGGGAGTGATCCTGGTGCTTGGCGTCGTCAATCACTTTGGTCCAAAGCACAGTGGCAGTGTCTCGATATGGCTGGCAGTGCCCGCTGTGGTCGTTGTTGTCGCTACAATTGCGTTTAGCGCAAAGCATCTCACTCTCACGCACCTGGAACCTCCGCACACCGATCTTGAAACGTTGTGGGTGCAGTTCGTCGGGGTGATCCTTGCTTTGAGCGGCGTTGAAGCAATCGCCAACCTCACCGGCGTGATGAAACTGGATGCGAATGCCACCGTCGAAGCTCCGAAAGTCACCCGCACTGCAACAAAGGCGATCCTGTTCGTGGCGATCGAAGTAGTTCTCGGTACCGCCCTGTTGGGTTGGGCGATGCTTTCGTTGCCGAAGTCGTATGCCCCGGAATTGGGGGCGCACAAGGAAGACATGTTGCGTTTTCTTGGGGAGCGTTACGCAGCACTTGTCGGCGGCCCATGGTTCGGTGAAGCCTTTTCGTTGTTCGTGGGTATCGTGTTCGGTCTTCTGCTTATCAGCGCAGTGAATACTGCCATTGTGGCGCTGATTGGAGTCACATACATGATGGCGCAGGATGGAGAAATGCCGCGCCAGTTTGCGCGACTAAACAATCACGGAGTGCCTCGAATACCGCTCGTGGTAGCCGTTGCGATTCCGATTCTCGTCCTTGCATTGATCCGGCAATTCGAAGGACTTGCCGGTCTTTATGCCATCGGTGTGGTCGGCGCGATCTCAGTCAATCTTGGTGCATGCACGTTTAACAAACGGCTCGGCCTCCGCTGGTACGAGCACCTGCTCATGGGCGGAACGTTCGTGATCCTGGCACTGGTCGAAGTAACAATCGCAAAAACCAAACCCGACGCGCTGTTTTTCGCCGTGTGCGTCCTGGGCGTCGGTCTTGGCTTTCGAGCGTACTCGCACAAAATCGCTGGATTAAAAACTTTGACCGTGACGCGCAAAGTCGCCGAGATGGTCACGCAGGATTTGGTGACCACGGTGCAGACGCGGATTGAGGAAGGTCACAGGATCCTGGTCGCTGCGCGCGGCATCACGCGCGTGCTTGGATTTGCATTGGATGAAGCACAGCTTCGTAATGCGACGTTGTATGTCTTATACGTGAAAGAGGTTGCGGTCTTTTACGGACGCGGACCGACGACAGCTGGCCGTCCAAAATGGCAGAACGATCCTGAGGCCGCGGCGATCATGTCAGCCATGCTGAAACTCGGTGCAGAACGCGGCGTTTCGATCCTGCCGATTTATGCCGTTAGCGACGATGCAGCCACGACGATTCTCGATCTCGCTGCCACACTTGGTGTGGATTACCTCGTTATTGGCGCCTCGCAACGAACGGCAATGACGAAGCTCCTCCGCGGCAGTGTGGCCACTAATGTTGCCCAGCAACTGCCTGACTCGATTCATTTGATCATATATGGATAATGGAAAGGTTGAAGGGTTGAAGCCGAGGCGCTGACATCGGCAGCCTGCAATTTGCCAGACTTTCCAGATCAGATTTAGAAATTCCCCGACTTCGGTCGGAATGACACAAGCCGCAATAACTCGTGGCGGGGTCAGCGACCCGGGCTACAGCGAATCGCCGCTATGCATTTCCGTATTCCGAAGAATGCTTGGAGCGCGCGCGTTCCCAGTGCTTTCCAGATTTTGATCACTTCATAGGTGATCACTGTGGTGAACGTCACAGCGAACCAAACGAAAACTGCTTCGATCGGCAGACCGGACCATGCTCCAATGTGCAGCCCCATCATCGTGCGCGGCCGGTATTCCCACCAACCGTATGGCAACGCGAGCGTCGCTTCCCATAGCAAGCTGATCAGCAGCAGCAAAAAAAACGTAAAACCGAATGCGCGCCAATTGATGAATGCCTTCGCAGTGTGGAAAAAGCCCGCGGATGGAATCAGCGACGCGCAGACCAGGTAAAGGAAGTACCACGGGAAACCTTCTGGTGCGCCCGACAGAAATTTTCGATACAGAACCGAAGCCGCGATCAGCACAACTCCAAGTGCGACAGAAGCGAAATGAAAACGAACGATCCGCGGTATGTTTTCGGCTGTCGCGGCGTAATCGCGGACATTGTATTTGCCCATCCAGTATTCATCGCACCAAATGTAACTCAGCAGCACCAGCATGAACCCGGCGAGATAAAAAACGAATTCTTCGATCGGGATCGGTCCGCCCACCGCAGGGACTTCCCAACCGAGAGTGGCCGATTTATTTGGGAAAACGAAGAAAGCATTCCCAAACAACAGGTCGAGCAGGAAACCCAGCGGCGTTAGCACCACGATCGTTCGCCAGAACGCTTTCCTGGGAAACTGCAAATCGGGTCGACAAGCAAACCACCAACCAAGCGCGCCGATCGGGATTATGAACAACAGCAAGCTCCACGTGTACCCAAGCGGCGTGGGATTATCAGATGTGACTTGCAGAACGACCGGATGAATCACCGTGCGCAACGTGATCGCAGCGGGAACGATTAGCGCACCGGCGATGGCGAAAATGACAAGGAACGCTCTTCGTTCTTGCATGCGCCGAGAGTTTAAGCACAAGCCGTTTTAGCTTTTAAGATTTAAATGCGTGTCCTCCTGATGATTGTCAGGCTGAGCGAAGCCGAAACATTACTGGCCCTATTCATTTACAAGACACTACTTCAGAAAATAATCAGCGATTGAAAGCCTGGCCTCGCCTCGAACGTCTTCGAGGCTACGTTGCAGCTTCGCTTCCCGCAGAATGACATTTTGTGAAAGCTAGTCGGGTACCTAAAGGTTAACTGCTGTGACTCCCAAAGTCCTCATCGCTGATTCTATTTCGCAACGTGGAGTGGATGAACTCGCGCGCGAGAACGCGCTCGAAGTCACGGTAAAAACCGGTTTGAGCGAGCGCGAAC
>JAICUQ010000103.1 GCA_025935755.1 Chthoniobacterales bacterium
ACGCAGCTGACTGATCGCTGCGCTGCTTGAAGCCGCTTCGAGTAATCCGGACGCTTCCTGTCCTCTGGCGTCTAGAGCTACATAGTTAAATCGTGCCATGAGCCGGTATTTTACTTAGGTCAGCAATTTATGTCGAGCACGACTGACTGGTCATAATTCAGGTGTATCTCAGCACTTCTTCGATGGTTGTGTCGCCGGCGAAGATGCTGCGCAAACCGTCCTGACGCAGCGTGATCATTCCAAGCTCGATCGCCTTTTGTTTGATCGTAACCGTTGGAGCGCGCTCGTTTATCAATTCGCGAACTGGATCTGTGATCCTTAGTAGTTCGTAAATTCCTTTTCGGCCTTTGTATCCAGTGTTGTTACAAATGTCGCAACCTTTGCCGTAAAAGAATTGTTTCTCGCCGACGTCACGGCGCGAAACACCGAGTTCGGCCAGCAAAGAATCGTTCGGACGGTATGGCGCCCGGCAATGATTACAAATGCTGCGCAAAAGCCGCTGACCGAGCACCGCTTCCAGCGTGGACGAAATAAGAAACGGTTCTACGCCCATATCGATCAAGCGCGTAATCGCACCGGATGCATCGTTGGTGTGCAGCGTGGTGAACACCAAATGCCCGGTGAGTGATGCTTGGATGGCAATTTGCGCGGTCTCGAGGTCCCGCGTCTCGCCGACCATGATTCGATCGGGATCCTGACGCAGAAAGTGGCGCAACACGCGCGCAAAGGTCAACCCGATTGCATCGTTCACAGGAACCTGAACGATGCCTTCGAGGTCGTATTCGACCGGTTCCTCCGCAGTGATCAGCTTCGAATCGATCGTGTTGATCTTGCGCAAACAGGAATAGAGCGTGGTCGTTTTTCCCGAGCCAGTGGGCCCGGTGGCAATGAAAATCCCGTTCGGCCGCTCGATCATTTCGAGCAGGAAATTGTAGATGTAGTCAGGCATCCCGAGCGCTTCCAGATCCAGGTTGACGATGCTGCGATCAAGGACGCGCAGCACCAGGCTTTCGCCGAATTGCGTCGGTAAAGTTGAAACTCGCAGATCGACACTGCGTCCTGCAATGTGTTTTTGAATTCGGCCATCCTGCGGCAGCCGTCGCTCGGCGATGTTCATGTTCGCCATGACTTTCACCCGCGAAATCACCGGCAACGCCAGGTGCCGCGGCGGCGGCGACATCTCGTACAGCGCGCCATCGACCCGATAGCGGATTTTGAATTCGTTCTCGAACGGCTCAAAATGTATGTCGCTGGCCCGGTCCTGGATCGCCTGGTAAAGGATCAAATCTACAAAACGAATGATCGGTGTCGCATTCGCCTCGGCTTCAACACCCGCGTCTCCGTCGCGTTCACGCAATTGCAGTGCATCACCGGCTTCCCCGAGCTGCTTGAGCACTTCCTCCATGCTCGTGGTATCGGTGCCGTAATACTGCTTGATCAGCTCGTCGATTTGCTCCGGCGGCGAAACGACTACTTGAATATCCTTGCCCAGTGCGAAGCGCAGGTCCTCAGCGATGTGCAAATCGAAAGGATCGACCAGCGCTACCCGCAGCGCGGTATCGCTCATATCGATTGGGAGCGCTCCGTGCAATCGGGCGAGACCGCCAGGAATGAGACGCAAAATCTCAGGCGCAATCTCAAATTGACTCAGATCGAGGAACTCAGTGCCGAGGCCGTTAGCAATCGTTTCGTAAAAGCTCGGCTCATCAATGAAGCCGCCATCGATCATTGCCTGCGCGACGGTTTTGCCGTTCAACTCTACTTCGCTCAACACATCGTCCGCTTGCGAAGGTTGCAGCACATGCTGTTCGACAAAAAATTCAGCGAGTTGTCTTTCAGTCATTTAACGCTCTGGAGGTTCACGCAAGTAACAAATTCAACGGCGTTAACTCACATCGCCGACGGTGACGGAAATCACTTCGTCGGCAGAAGTGAGTCCGGACAGCACCTTGCGCACGCCGTCTTCGCGGAGTGTCCGCATACCGAGTTCACGGGCGCGTTGCCGCAGGATGAAAGTCGAGGTGCGCTTGTTGATCATATGGCGCACTTCGTCGTCGATGACGAAGATTTCGAATATGCCCATCCGCCCTTTGTAGCCGATCTGACGGCACAGCTCGCAGCCGACCGGCCGCATCACCTGTGCATCCGAGAGCTGTCCGGGTTCGATTCCGAGCGCGCGCATCTCCGTATCCGTAAGTTCGCCTGGCTGTTTGCAGTTGCTGCACAAACGACGAATCAGCCTTTGCGCCATTACGGCGCGCACCGAAGACGCGACGAGAAACGGCTGCACGCCAAGATCGATCAAACGCGCGACAGCCGAAGGCGCGTCATTGGTGTGCAGCGTACTGAAAACAAGATGACCAGTGAGACTGGCGTTAGTGGCAATGCTCGCAGTCTCGAGATCGCGGATCTCGCCGATCATAATGATGTTCGGTGCCTGGCGCAGGATCGAACGCAATGCGGCCGGAAACGTCATGCCAATCTCCGTGTTCACCTGCACCTGATTAATGCCGGTCATCTGATATTCGATCGGTTCTTCGACGGTGATGATTTTGCGATCGGGTTTGTTGATGTAATTGAGACACGCGTAAAGCGTGGTCGTTTTGCCCGAGCCGGTGGGCCCCGTCACCAGCACGATTCCATCTGCCAATCTGATCAGCCGTTCGAAGCTTTCCTGGTCGTCCGAGAAAAATCCCAGCTCCGGCAACCCCAGCTTCAAACTCGATTTATCGAGGATACGCAAAACCATGCTCTCGCCGTGATTTGTGGGAATGGTCGAAACACGCAGATCGATCGGCTTCTTTTTGATCCTTACCTGGATCCGGCCATCCTGTGGCAGACGTTTCTCCGCAATACTCATCGAGCCACTCATGATCTTGAGCCGGCTGACGATGGCTGATTGCAAACGTTTTGGCGGCGACTGCATCTCCTGCAGCACACCGTCGATGCGGAACCGGACGCGGAATTTTTTATCCATCGGTTCGAGATGAATGTCGCTGGCACCGGCGCGGTGAGCTTCAATCAGCAACATCGAAACGAGCCGGACAATCGGCGCGTCCGCCTCATCGATTGGAGTTGCTTCCGTCCCGTCGCCGATTTCCAGACCAAGATCGATTTCCTGTCCGATTTGTTTTTGCAGAACGTCCGCGGCTTCATCGGCGGTGCCGTAATATTTGATCAACGCTTCCCGAATTTTTTGGGGGCTCGTGCAAACCAGTTCCAATTCGCGTTGCAGAAGAAAACCGAGGCTGTCGATGGTATCGATGTCCAACGGGTTACCGACTGCGACCACCAGCCCGGTTTCACCAAACGCGACCGGAATGACCTTGAACCGCCGCGCGTCTTCGCCCCGGATCTCGCTGATCACCTGCGGCGGAATGATCATGGTGGAGATGTCGATCCAATCCATGTGCGCTTGCGCAGCGAGCGTGCGCGAGACGTCCACCTCCGACAGCGCACCGTCATTGATCAACACCTCAAGCACGCCAGGCTCTCCGTTCAGACGCGAACGCGCACCATCAATTTGTTTGCGGGTGAGCAGTCCTCCGTCGTGGAGAACGCCGAGCACATAATCTTCGTTGTTTTGCACCTGGGGAAAAAGCTGCGCCCATTTTAGCGCAAAGCGGCTCTATTTCCAACAGCAGCGATCGACTGCGACAAAATACGCCCGCAGCAAATGCGCCAACCTACTTCACATTCGTTGTGATCACTTCCAGCTGGTTCTGATCGGCATTTGGCACATACAGCGTCGAATCATCTGGCCCCACCGTTACGTTGCGTGGGAAGGAATCATTTGAATACGCGGGAACAGTTTGTACTACGGTCGGCTGCGCGGGATTGCTGACATCCATAATCGCCACGTTCGCGGTGCAAGGTGGCACACCGGGAGGCGGGGTTGCGCCTGCGCATTCGCTGCCTGTTCGCCAAAACCGGTTGGAATTAGCCACAGCCAACAATGTGTCATTGTTAAATAACGCTATGCCCACAGGAGCTGTGCCATGGGTATCGCCATATCCAACGAACGCGCTGTTCGGGGAAGCCGAAACCAATGCTGAGCGATTGAAAGCCAGAACCTGGGAGCCACGTGCATCTGGATCCGGTGGCAGCGGTAATTGAACGTTTCTACCACGCGCCGCGACCCAAACATATTGACCGTCTTGCGTTTCAACTGCCCGAACTGGCGAACAACCGGCGGCAATAATCGTGACGATCGAATCCTGCCCCAGTCCTTTTGTTGCCATGTCGACATCGATAACCGCCAGCAGTCCATTTTGTGAATATTGGGGTCCATTCGAACTATTATCACAGGCGTTTCCAATAGGACGGCCCCGGTAATCGACATCACGCCGGCAACCCGGGCAAAGGACCACCCCGTTCCGGGTCCATCGGACATTGGTCGGATCGCGATACAGAGTTTGGTTGTCCGGATTGACACCCGGCCCGGAGCCCTCGCATGCCACATAAAGATATCTCCCGTCATGCGACATCGTTATGCCCGGAATCGTGCTTCCGCCCGGTATGTAAATGGTGTCGTGTGGTTTGACCGGCTTCGTCCCGACAAATCTGCCAGAACCATCGCGTATCACGTTGATGACGCCTATCGTCCCTCCTCCCGTTTCAGTCGGCGGTGTTGGACTGGGCATTCTGCCATACTCGTTGGCGACAAACGCAAAGTCCCCATCCGGTGTGACCGCCACATCGAAAGTACCGGGTGCACAGTTAGGGCAATGATTGCAGTTAAGGATCGGGGTTTGTGGGACCTGTATAACGCCGTCCATGCCACATGGGTCGGTCAAACTAGTCAGACGAAAAAATTCGGCGCCCTGCCTCTCTATCGCAGCGCCAACACTGACTTGCGGCGAACCCGGGAAAAATTGCATCCCATCGACGTGTTCTACGGGTGCCGGTGGCGATGGGAAATTGATGACTTGTTGGCCGCCGCACGGGTTAGTGAAATCAGAGGTCCTGAAAACCTGAACACCCGTGCTGAAAGTGGTCGGCGGCGGAGTGGATTCCCCGGGGCACGGTGTGGTTTCACCGGTTACGGAGACAAGCACATTCGCGCCGTCTTCGGTAACCAGCGCATCATTCGGAGTTCCGAAAGTCGGATAGAATTGGGCCTGCGCCGTCACCCTCATAGGCCTCGAACGCGCTGAATTACCGCGTGAAATTCCTCCTGCCCCCCAAACGAACAGCGTTAGAGACACACCGACCAGGAAAACTGCCAAGAGCAAACGTTTCCTGATGAAGCCCCGATCAGGTGACGCATCGATTCGGCAGTTTCCGACAGCGGAATTCGTTAGGCCAGTTTTCGATTTTTTTGTTTTCATTTTTGTTGGTAGGTTGGGGGCTGTTCGAAGTGAGGATCAGGTCAGCGCGTGCCGCGCTGGACATTGTTCGGCTTTTCTACGCATATTTTTGCGCCGATTTGGGATCTGCAGGATCGCGTTGAACCGGTGTCTCAGCGAAGATCCGGCCCCTCCAGCTTACTCAGCCTGCCGAAGATAAGTGAACCTGTCAGACGACGTTATCAGAGCTCTTCTACGAAGGAGCCCGCAAATTGTCGAATTGTTTTTCTCGGGCCGAAAAGTAAAGAGATGTGTGTCGTTGTTTCGGTTGAACGGCTAACGCAACTATGAAGCGATACTTCACCGGGCTCTCACGGAATTCATTCCTGCTCGCGGCGGCGAGTTTTTTTTCCGATACCTCCACGGAAATGCTGTACCCGGTGTTGCCGGTATTTCTCACCGCGACATTGAAAGCGAGCGGCAGTATCGTCGGGCTGGTAGAGGGTTTCGCCCAGGCAATGCAGAACATTGTGCAGGGCTTCTCCGGCGCGCTTTCCGACAGGTTGCAAAAAAGGAAAGGTATCGCACTTGCTGGTTATCTCGCGGCGGCAATCGCCAAGCCTTTGATGGGCATTTCGACAGCCTGGCAAGGCGTCTTCGGTGCACGATTGCTGGATCGACTGGGCGCCGGGACGCGGTCGGCTCCGCGGGATGCGCTCATTGCGTCTTCAGTCGACGAAAAGGTGCGGGGAAGAGCTTTTGGACTTGAAGGCGTCGGCGATAACACGGGCGCATTCATCGGCCCGCTCTTCGCGATCTTTCTTCTGTATTCATTGCATCTTGGAATGCGCACTATTTTTTATCTCGCGCTCATTCCCGGGTTGCTTGCCGTTGTGATGATATTGCTTGTAAACGAGCGTCGCGCAGCGGTAACCGCAAAATCAAAGATCGATGGAAAAATGCGCCGATTCCCCGGCGGATATTGGAGATACCTGATGGTGATTGCTCTTTTCGGTCTCGGCAATTCCAGTAATTCATTTCTGATTTTGCGAACACAGGATATTGGAGCCCCGTTGGAAACGACGATCTTCATGTATGCTTTGTTTAACCTTGCCGCCGCACTCATTTCGTATCCCGCCGGCTCCTTTTCCGACAAATTGGGAAGAAAAAATGTCCTGCTCGCTTCGTTTGTTATCTTTATGGTCACCTATCTCGGGTTCGCGCATGCAAAGAACGTCCTGATTTTCGGTGCACTGTTTGTCTTCTACGGTCTGTATCAGGGAATATTTCGAACAGTGGGCAAAGCATTTGCATCAGATTTTGTTGCCGAAGATTTACGGGCAAGCGGAGTCGGGTGGTATAGCAGCACCGTGGGTCTGCTGCAATTGGTGGCGAGCGTCGTAGCCGGACAGCTTTGGGACCGAGTAGCCCACGTGGCTGTGTTCTATTACGGAGCGATATTCGCTTTCGCCGGCAGCATTGGACTGTTTGTTCTGATTCCGAAACACGATCATCAGAGCACAGCTTGATGTGCATCGCCGCGATGACGTACAGAACCACTGATTGGCATTCCGCCTAACCGGCAAAGGCGCAAATCCCAAGATCACAAGCGGCCTGGATTCGGAATGTGAGAATCGTCAATTAATTGCGGTCGCCGAGTTGGGTGTTGGCTGCAGAGACTATGGGAGGACCGTCGGGGTTGCCCGAACAGACAACGTTTGATCGGAACGCTATGATACGAAAGCTGTTGTCACCGACTGCGACACTGATCGCAAATTATCTAAAGGGTTTTAGGCCAGTCCTGGATCTCCGCGCGGCGCGAAATATTGTTAGTGCTGTATGCCTGCGGTCTCGATCCTCGATCTCGCTTTTGTCGCGGAGGGTGCGACTCCAGAGACTGCATTGAGAAATACCCTCGCTCTCGCGCAGCACGCGGAACAATGGGGATATCGCCGCTTTTGGCTGGCCGAACATCATAACATGGTTGGTATCGCCAGCGCGGCGACTGCTGTGGTCATCGGTTATGTCGCTGCGGGAACCAAAAGTATTCGCGTCGGGGCCGGTGGGATCATGTTGCCAAATCATTCGCCATTGGTGATCGCGGAACAGTTCGGGACTTTGGAGTCGCTTTACCCGGGACGCATTGATCTTGGACTTGGTCGTGCCCCGGGAACCGATCAGCGCACGCTCATCGCATTGCGGCGCAACGCCATGAGCGCTGAAAATTTCCCTGATGATGTCGTGGAGTTACAGCATTACTTCGAACCTGTTCAGGCAGGACAAGCAGTGCAAGCTGTGCCAGGCGCGGGACTACATGTGCCGCTTTGGATTTTGGGGTCGAGTTTGTTCGGCGCAGAGCTGGCCGCCATGCTCGGTTTGCCGTATGCGTTCGCTTCCCACTTCGCGCCAACTGCTCTGTTTCCCGCGCTGCAAAGATATTACAACGCCTTCAAGCCATCCAAACAACTTGATCGGCCGTACGCTGCCGCGGGAGTTAACGTATTTGCCGCCGACACAGACGCCGAAGCGCGCACACTCTTTACGTCGGCGCAACAGGCATTCGTCAATGTGATCCGCGGCAGACGCGGGCGTCTTCCACCGCCGATCGACGACATCGAGAGTTACTGGACGCCGGAAGAAAAGGTGCAGGTTTCAGCAATGCTGGAATGCTCGTTTGTCGGTTCGCCTGAAACGGTGCGTGCCGGTCTTCAGGAATTTTCCAAACAAACGGCTGTGGACGAGCTGATTGTCGCTGCGGCGATTTATGATCACAGAGCGCGACTTCGCTCTTACGAGCTTCTTTCACAGATGACTCTCGATTAACCGTTCACGATTGTTTCGTTCGGTCGGGATTTCGGCAAACCACAACCTCGCTGAGTGGCGATACCAAAGTACACGAATACGAGAAGGAATCAGAAACGGGAGAATTGGGATGGCAAAAGGTGAAAAGGAATTAAAACGCAAAGGTTATTATCGGAGCGAGCGCAGTTACGGTAGTTTCTCGCGCGCCATTCCCCTCCCCGAAGACGCGAAAATCGATGACGCGAAAGCGAGCTTTAACGACGGCGTGTTGGAGATCACGGTGCCTGCGCCGCAAGCACAAAAGAAGCAGCGGAAGCAGGTTCAAATTCAATAAAGGCCTGAGCGGACCAGCAAAGGAGGTGACTCGGGGTCGCGTCAGTGAGCCGGAAACGGCGACTTTCGATCTGCAGCTGTCGCCCTGAAGTTGCAATCATCATTCGTAAAACCTATCGAATGGATCGGTTATCTGTAATGGAATTGAGATTAACCGGCTGTATCATCTAGGATGCATTCTTCGAGAAGTTCCATTCAGATCACAAGTCACGACAAGCGATTGCTTGAAGAGCTGCTCGCCGAAACCGAAGCGTTACGCCCGGAGTCGCGGACTGACTTGAAAGCGCTCGCGGAAGAATTGAAACGCGCCGTGGTAGTCCCGCCCGATCAGGTGCCTAACGACGTGATCACAATGCACTCGCGTGCTGAGCTGGTCGATCTGGACACGGGGGAGACGGTGGTTTACACGCTCGTTTTCCCGTCGCAGGCAAATATCGAAACCGGAAATATCTCCGTTTTGGCGCCCGTTGGCGCAGCGATGCTCGGCTACCGCGTTAATGATGAGTTTGAGTGGCAGGTACCCGATGGGGTACGTCGGATGCGGGTAAAACAAATTCATTATCAACCGGAAGCGGCAGCGATGTCCGGACGCTGAAGTAACAAGCGAGCTTCACGTTTGATCGGCGTCCCGCTGCCGCGGTGATCATGCCTTGCTTCAGATACCTCTGCGCTGCAGGTGGATCGCGTTGTCCCCAATGTGATGAGTCGGGCCATGCCAACGCGTTGGGACAACGCGTTCCACCTTCGATTCGGCGGCAAGGATGCCGCGGAGAGCACGCAAGATGACTGCGCTTCCAAGATGCTCCCAACTCAACGGCTGGCGAAGAGATTGGTGTATGCGTGTTGTGTGATCGCAATCGCCGCGGGATGCTTGACCAATCGTTCTGCGGTGATTGCATAAAACTCGCTTCCGCATTCTTTGACTTTTGCGATCACACGCAGGCTGTAATGCTTGAGCGCCGCGCGGTCGATCACGGTGTGCACAACAGTGAAGCCGCGACCGCCCGCTGAACAGACTTCCATGAGAGCCGAATCTTCAAACTCGCCTGCCAGGTGCGGGCGTATTCCTTTTTTGTCGAACCATGCTTCCAGTGCCATGCGCATACCCATGTTAGTGGTCGGAAGCAATGCCGGTGCGCCATTCAGCGATCGAGGGAAATTGCGACGCAGTCTGGCAGCCAAATTTTCTGTCGCGCAAAAGGTGAGTCCGGAGCGGCCAAGTCGATGATTGAATGTTTTGGCTTTCAGAGTGCTGGAGGCTGGCTCGTCAGCGAGTACGATATCAAGCCGATGTGCCTGTAGCTGATTCACCAACAAGCCAATTTCGCCTTCTCGACAGATGACGTGAATGGCTTTATCCGATCCGAAAGCCGCGCGAAGGATCTCAAACGCAATCAGCTTTGGAAATGCATCCGTTAACCCGATGTTCAGCCGCACCGGATGTTTTCCCGGGCGCTGCTTCACCGCATTCATCAACTCGCGCCCGGCAGAGAAAATTTCGTCCGCGTAATTGAGCACAAGGTGACCCGCATCGGTCAGCACCAGGTTTCTGCCACTGCGGCGAAACAGTTTCTGACCAAGTGATTCTTCGAGAAGATGCAACTGGGCGCTAATCGAAGGTTGAGATACGTGCAATGCTTGCGCCGCTTTTCGCACGCCGCCTTTGCGCGCCACCATCCAGAAATAGCGCAAGTGATGAAAGTTCAGCCATTCCATAATGGAAGACACTTAATGTAAACGTATCAGCTTTATCAATTATTAGTCTTAGTTGCGAATCACCGTCGCCGGTAAGTTCGCTGGCTGTGAAAAAGATCGAAATAGATCTCCACGAGTCGTTCGAGAAAACATGCGACACGGTACTGCGACTGCCGGAGGGTCGATACGGTCGCAACGCACGGCCGGAAACGGTCGCGGAAGCACTCCGATATCTTTACATCACCGCGCATGGTCGCGCGCTCGAAACGTCGATGGGTCCAATCACAATAATGCCGGCGCTGGATCCTTCTCTCGCAGATGCCTCCTTCCCGGTTGTTACGCGGAGTGACCTGCTAGCTCTGGCCGAGCGGAGAACGATGTTCGCGTTGAGACCCCGCCAGAATGGTAACTCGATACACTCCACGGGCCGCCTGAGTCGTCGGACGATCAAACCCTCCCGCCCGGTAGCGAGAAACCGAATCGTTAGTCATTTATCGAATTACTCGACGTCATCACGAACACGTTGTCTCGTTCGTCAGCCAATCGAATAGGGTAAGGACAGGCGTGAACCGGTGAAGCAGCGAAAAGAGTTCGGTGTTTCGGTTTAGCTCTGCAATGTTGACGCCGGCTGTTTAAGTACCTGACTTGATGACATGAAACCGAGAAAGCTGCGCAAAATCCTGGTGCCGATCGATTATTCGAAGGAATCGATGAAAACACTGCGCGTAGCCAAGTTGCTCGCCGAACGATGGCGCGCGCAACTGGATCTGGTTCATGTGGTCCCTCCTTCGCCACCAGCTTTCGCGACACACCACGTCATGTTTCCAATCGCGCCTTCAACAGAGACACAGCGCGCCGAGCTCAGGCGCCTGGAAGATTTCGCATTCGAACAATCGGTCCAGCCACTGCGGTATTCATGCATCGTTCGCCGCGGCGCCGCGGCAGAAAAGATTAATGAAACTGCGCGCAAAACGGGCGCGGATTTGATCGCAATCGCGACCCGTGGCTTCACCGGATTAAAATACGCGTTCCTGGGCAGCACGACGGCTGAAGTGGTGCGAACTGCGCGTTGTCCGGTGCTGGTCGTCCGGGAACTCGAGTATGTCTCATCCAAAGAACGCGCCCGGAGGGGGCGGACGCCACTTCAATTTGAAAAACTTCTTGTGCCCCTGGACTTTTCAGATTGCTCGCGCGTGGGACTCGATTACGCCCTCGATGTCGCGCGCGACTTTCGATCGAGCGTTCTGCTCTTTCACTCTATCATTGTGCAGACTTACACGCTCGGTCACGCTTACACCTCGCTTCAGGCTGCCGACCTGATCAAGCTGCAACAAGAGCATGCTCAGGAATCGCTAGGAAAGCTTCGCCGCGAGTTATCCAGTAAATTCAAGGTCGAAACTGCCATCGGTCTTGGATCGACAGTAGAACAGATCAACAAGTGCGTTCGCTCACATCGCGTCGATCTCATCATTACCTCCACTCATGGGCGCACCGGTCTTAAGCGCCTGTTCATCGGCAGCACAGCGGAGCAAATTGTGCGTCACGCCATTTGCCCGGTCCTGGTTGTCCCAAACCGTCCTGCACAACAAAAGTTGCGGAAACGTGGCTGACTCTAAGGCTGTCGAGGCCGTGTTCTCGATAGAGGACGCCCTGCAGGTATTTGACTGTCGTAGTCAGGTCTTGGTGGCTTTACGCACTCGCCGCGTCTCACCAATGGGAAGCTTTGCGTAACTAGAACATTCGATAGCACAAAGTTATCATTCTGATTGAATCTCAATCTTCGTCGAACCGGCACATTCGTTCAAATTACAGACATGAAGACGATGAAGATGTCCGACTACTTCCGAGCTGGTTCGGCTCTGCGGGATTTTCTCGCGGGGCGACTCGGAGCGCCAGAGTGCTGGCCTAACGATCATAAAGGCCAAACGGCTGTGACTCGCTTGCCCCGAACCAAACATCTGACGTCTGACGCTTACGGACATACCCGTCCCGCGAGCAGGGCGTCTTTCAATGAACTCAACAAAATGACACTGATATGAACAATTTACCTATCCACATCACGCCCCATGCTATCGAGCTCAGTTTCCCGCTGCGGAAGTTCATCGAGAAAAAAATCTCCCGTGTCTCGCGGTTCGCGGGTGACGTTTTGAGCGCGGAGGTGGTGGTCCGCGAAAAATCCGGCGCAACCGGGTTGTTCTCCGTCAGTGCGCGACTGGCTTTGCCCGGACGTGACGTCCAAGCCAACGCGGTGAACGCAAATTTCTACGCCGCGATCAATCAGCTCGTCTCGCGACTTGCACGTTTATCGCGGAAGCGAAAAACGCGATTCGAGAAAAGGCAACGGCGCGCAGGCAGATCGCTATTTATCGCCTCGACATTGGAAACAGCGCCCGGGAAGCGGCATGGCAAAAAGCGATTGACTCCACCACTTGTGAGTTTTAGCCCTCGGGCGGCTTAAACATAGAGCTTAAATAACAGGCGAGCTTCACGGGGTTAAGCCGTTTGAGTGGGGTCCGTTGCGGCGGCGATCATGCATTCCTGCACATTTCCGAGGCAAGATGCCGCGGAGAGCACGAAAGATGCGTGCTCTCCCAGGAGAAGCAGAAGGCAGCGCCTGGCTCATATTCACCTTCGAGTGGCTGCGCGCCTTTGTGTGGTTTGTTTGGTTTTCTAACTAGCGACTCCTCTTATGTCGACCTCGACCGCTTGGGATAAACGCCTTCTAGTGTCGCGTACTTGATATGAATGGCGCGCCGATTCCTTTGACGACGCGGAAACCGGCTGTTGCTTTGCAACGATTGTTTTTATAAGGCGTGCAACTTTCCGGCATTCAC
>JAICUQ010000003.1 GCA_025935755.1 Chthoniobacterales bacterium
ACTCATATAACGAACACAAACGATTGCTCGTTGCGTACAACAAGTAGCCGGGGCCACTGGACCCCGGCTACACTCCCCCACTTCAACAAAAGCTGAGCCTTTTCTAATCAGGGACGCGGGGCTCGCGAGGGATGTGGTCGCGCCGTCGGACGCGGACCCGGCCCGGGTGACCCTGGCAAATCACATTTCGGAACGCACAAACCGCCGTTGTTATAACTCGCAAGCGTTCGCACATAAGGATTTGCGCGCAGGTGACCATTGCCTACTGGCGGAATGACCAGGTTCCCGATCATTGCATCGGCTGCCGCTAATACTTGCGTCACACAACTTCCATCGGCGCCGGTAGCGATGTTGAGTTTTGCTGCGATTTCCTGGTGCGCCAATTGATTCAGGCTGTTACCGCGTGGCGGCTGGCGAAGAATCGCTTGTAATTCCTGCCGATTATAAGTGCGATTGCCAAGCTGCAATTGATTTACCGGCCATTGCTCGTGGTTCTTCCAATAACCCTGGCCTAACACACATCCGGCTGGTGTAGGCGTAGCGGTAGCAGTCGGACTTGCAGTAGGCGTAGTGCTGGGTGTTGAGCTAGGTGTACTTGTCGGCGAGGCGGTCGCGCTTGGCGTAGGTGTAAGCGTTGGACTGGGCGTTGTGCTAGGGGTCACCGTCGGGCTAGGCGAAACCGTCGGTGTTCCCGTTGCCGAAGCAGTAGCTGTCGCGGTGGCAGAAGGTGTTGCCGTTGCGGTTGCTGTGGGAGTGGGTGTCGGAGTAGGCGTACCGCCGCAAAGCAGCCATCTGCCGGCGTTCACTATCACTCGTCCCCAGGCTCCTGCATACTCGTTTTGGAAATGCAGAGCGGCGTTGATGCCAACTGCCGTTTTGCCGTTGTTGGTCTTGTAAGCGACCGCTGGCGGGCCATCGGTCCAGTTTGCCACCGCTATCGCGCCGGACGTGAGGGTTACCCCATTGCGATAAAATGCCCCCAGGCGGCTCACTCCCTGCATCAATTGTTGAGATGGGTCCGCGATGTTAGCGCTGGTGTAAGAAAAGAGCTGCTGTGATGTAGAATTATACGGCGTGTACCCATCGGTCATCCACCTCCCCGCCAGATTCCATGTAGCCTGGCTGTCCCACGCGAACGTCCCGACTACAACGACACCGCCGCCATCTTCGTAATCCGCCAGAACGTTACCCATCGCTACGCGATCGTTCCAACCCATTCTGGAGAAGGCGAACACAATATCGTATTGTTGTAACTGTTGGAGCGTTGGTGTGGCGTTGGAGGCATCGAATAGATCCACTGCGGCAACGTCGGGTTCAGCCATTATTTCGTTAGGCAGCAGAACCGGCGGTTCGGTATCAGCGTAGGCAATCAGCACGCGATACTGGCAAGGTCCGGGAGTCGGGGTCGGTGTCGGGGCAGGTGTTGGCGGGACTTGGAAACCAGTAACCCGAAATATGCTGCCGCCGTTGTTTGTAGACCAAAACAGCAGGTCTCCTGTCAGGGAATCGATAAAAGGGCCCTCGCTCGAACCGAACCCGACGACGACATCCTGTGCGTTTGCAACGATGGGATCGCCGTTCGCATCCAGAGGTGCGGTCACAATCTTGCCAGATGACCATTCGTTAATCAGCACGCTGTTAGCCGGAAATACCGGCGAATTGGGTGGCACGAAAAGAATGCCTTCGGGCGTTGCAGGAACGGTGGCCCGCAAGAATGCCGATGTAACTTCGAACGTGCCGTTTCCATCTGGTACAAAGTCGCAGTGGTACCATTCGCCGGCAGCAGACACGATCTTCATGCTGCCCGCACCGGGAAACCCTGACGGCACGAAACCGATCGATCCCACCGAGTGGTCTATGCCGACCCGGCTGAGGTTTGTTACTTTGTCTGGATCGCTGCTACCAGGCTTACTTTGTTCCAGCTCGTTGTTAGGGAAGCGAGTTACAAAGAGCACATCGTCGGGTCCAAAGACGATGCTTCCGTCGTTGTTTTGACCAATGGTCGCGTCTGCAGTCGGATAGATCGTGGCGGTTCCCGTAAAGCCGGTGATATGCATGTTCGCATCGCGTACCAGTCCGATCTGATAAATGCGGCCGTTAGCTGTGTTCGCACGGCCACCCATCAGTAGCGTGTTAGGATCGTCATACTTCAATGTAAGCGCGCCCCAACCCACGGGCACTGCGGGCACTGTGCCGATCTTAACGCAGGAGTAGGCAGCAGCGAATGGTTCAGGTATGAAAACCCTGGTGTCGCCAACACATGCTGAGAAGTTGCCAGCCGGCGTATTGCTGAGAGTGAATGGTGCGGCGGTTCCTGGTGTTTTGCCAGCGTCTACGGCGGTGCCCTGCCGCGGGGTGTTCGCCCATAGCGTGAGCGAGCCAGTGATGGCGACACATGCGAAGAGCAAAATGGCTGCCAGTCTGTTAAGGTTGCGTTTCATAGAATGTTTTTCTTTGGTTTTCAGGTTTCAGATTCAGATCAGCGCGGCGCCTTTTTTTGCAGCCGCACAAATGCGTTTCTGTTGGATAAAGCGGAAACCACGGTGAAAAGCCGCCAACTTTTTTAACGCCCCCCGGACGACCTTCGGGGAACAATCGCTTCGCATGAGCTGCAGCCGGGGTCATTGACTCCGGCTGCTTTCTGGAATCTCAATCGGAGCCCTGAGCTTTCCGTATCAATGACGCGAGGTAATGTCGGGCGCGGCCGGGCGGTGGGACGTGGACTCGGCAATCGCATTGCGGAGCGCACAACCCGCCACCGTTGTAAAGACCCAGCGTTCGCGCATAAGAGGTCAGCGGCATGTGACCGTTGCCGGCTGGCGGGATGATCAGATTCCCGATCGAGGCATCGATCGCCGCCAGCGTTTGCGCCACACAGCTTCCATCCACGCCACTGGCAATATTTAGTTTCGCGGCGATTTCCTGATGTGCCAGCTGAACCAAGTTATTACCACGTGGCGCTTGACGTAGAATGGATTCTAATTCCTGCCGGTTATAAGTGTGGTTGCCAAGCTGCAATTGATTCACCGGCCACTGCTCATAGTTCTTCCAATAGCCTGATCCCAAAACACAACCACTGGTCGTGGGAGCAGGAGTTGCTGTCGCAGTAGGAGTAGTAATCGCATTTGGCGTTGCTTTGGTGACACGGTAGGCGTTGCGGTTGCCGACACAGTGGGTGTTGCGGTAGCTGTAGGTGTTGCCGTAGGCGTAGCAGTTGCGGTGGGAGTCGCCGTCCGAGTTACAATGGGATTCGGTGTTGGGCTTGGCTCCGTACATGCTGGAAAGCTGGCTTTAACACTCGTTAGCGAGCCGGTCCCTACGGAATAGCCACCCCCGGGCAAAACGATCGCTTCCGCTGTACATGCTGCAGCCGGGATCCGAGGATCCCGGCCACATTCTTGAACAGTTTAAGTTCCTGACGCCTCAGAGCGTTGGTCCTCCGATTTAGTGTTTATGGAATATTCCGAGCCAGGGTTTGTAAAGGTCTACGAAGCTCGAGCTGCGTACTCACTCTTTGGATTTGCGCTGCTTGCTCCTTCACCGTCGCCAAAAGTCCTGCCATTCCTGCTTCCAGGTTTTTCACCTTCTCCTGCTCTGCGACAAACGCCTGGTGCTCTTTAAGGAACTCGTTAAGCAGCATTACGTTGATGGCACTGTAACGGACGGTCTCGATTTCGCCCTTCGCATTGCGGATCGCCAGGTTTGGATCCACCTCGGCTACCTCTTCAGCAATCAGCCCATAGTCGAGAACCTGGTTGCGATCGATCTCCTTCTTGTAGCGATACGTGACAGGTTTGAGACGGTAAAGCGTTTCGCTGGCATCCTGCATCGCTTTAATGTCTTCCTTGTGCCGACGCGATGAGGTGAGATGACCAAGTAAACCGGTATTCAAATCAACAGTAACAGTGTCGGCGAAACCACCGCTTACCGACGTGGTGTTAATGTTGTGGATGTAAGTGTGATAACTCTCGTTGGGATCCCGTGCCATCTCCTGTTCTCCGATATAGACGTTGCCGGTTCCCGTTCTCAGACCATAACCGGCGCGATTGCCAATCGCCGTATTTGCCATGGCGTCAGTTTCCCCATTGTCTGCGCTCAGCGCCAACAGGCCGAAAGCGCAATTGAAACTGCCATCCACATTATACAACATCGCTCTATCGCCGACTGCCGTGTTGCCATCACCGCCCAGGCCGGTGCCCCACTCTGCACCCGTATAACAAAGCGCCCGATAGCCCACGGCCGTATTGGCGCCTTGGAGTTCGTAGGAAGCGCCGGTTTTATAAAACAGAGCTACGGCGCCCACAGCCACGTTGCCACTGCCAGTGCTGTTGTTCTGAAGGGCAGCATCCCCCATCGCCGTATTTTCCATGCCAATGGTATTGCCGGAGAGCGCGTCACCGCCAAAGGCGATGTTGCCCCAGCCGGTGGTGTTATCTTGCAGCGCGCTAGCGCCCATGGCCACGTTGTATGAACCGGTGGTGTTGCTCCAAAGCGCGCTCTCCCCAAACGCATTGTTGGCCGATCCAGTCGTGTTGTTCTGGAGTGAATACGCGCCTACTGCGCTATTGCGCCATCCAGCCATGTTCGAAGAAAGCGCGTAACTACCATTGGCGATATTGTAGCTGCCTGACGTGTTCGCCGACAGTGCGTGCCAACCGTGAGCAGTATTGTGCTGTCCGGTCGTGTTGATATTGAGCGCGTCTACGTTCTCGGCCGCGCTGTTGTTATTTCCACGATCTTCGCCGAGTCGCGGGGTTGCGGTCGGTACAGGCGTGGGGGTTGGTACCGGCCTTGCCAAAGCAGTCGATAAAACAGCAAAGCAGGCAACTGCGAGCAGAACCAACGTGATCTTTTGATTTTTCATGAATGTTTCCTTTCATTTTTGAGTGTTTGAATTTGCGCAGCGTTCGTCTTTAGCGGCTACACAAGTGTTTCTGCCCGCTAAAGCGGAAATTGCGGCTAAAGCCCGCCAAGTTTTTCACCGCCCACTATGCAGCTGTGGAATCTGCTCGTGTGTCAAAAGGCAGCCCCCAAGGTGGCGACGATCCTTCTCTTCGATCTTCTCTGCCACAGATGATGAAGTGCTCCCCGCCTGAAGGATCGAATTGTGGATCGGGAAATTGATCGAGTTGCAGGTACTTCTCCGAATGCGTATCGAACCGCTTTTACCCGTAAAGCATGCAGCCCCGAGACCGTTCGGGACTGCAGCTATCAGTAGGGTGTTGGTCAGGTATACGCTCTCTTCTCGCAACGGTCAGCGATTCTTCGTCCTCACCTTGATGACGTTCGAATTTGGGCTGGTCCCATTCGTATTGTATGCCCGGACCCGATAGTAATAGAACGTACTTGGATTAAGTCCCAACACATCGCGACTCGTAGCATTTCCGACGTCCAGGTTTTGGTATCCCGGTATATAACTGTTGAACACCGAGCTCGTGGACACGTCTAGCCGGTAACCCGTCGCTTCGCTCACACTGCTCCAGTTCGCAGTGAAGCGAAACGTGTTGATATTTGTTGGTTTCAGCGCCGTTGGCGCAGCTGGGACTTCCGTCGGTGTCGCGGTCGGCGTAACGGTAGCGGTCGCGGTTGGAGTCGGGGTTGCAGTAGCCGTTGGCGTTGCTGTCGCAGCAGGGGTTGCGGTTGGGGTCGGTGTCGGTGTCCCTCCGCAGGGAAGCAGCCACCTGCCTGCGTTCACTATCAGTTTCCCCCAATCGCCGCTGTGACTAGTATTACCAAGATAGGCGGTGATACCCACCGTGGTGTGCCCACCGCTGACCGGCCGGTACCCGACCAATGCATAACCACCCGGAAGAGCCGCCGCCACACCCGTGGCGCCCGCGGCAAGTGTTACCACCTGGACAAAGCTGCAGTTGAGGCTGGTAACACCAGCCATCAACGGGTGCTCCGGATGAAGGATGTAGCTTGTCAGTTCGGTAGCGTCTCCCTCCGTCGAGTAGTTATACGGGTTGTAGTTGCCGGTTAGCCATCGGCCGTTGATTGAGCCGCGAGGCGTCGGCCCGTAAAAGCTCATCGCACATTGGACCACTACACCACCGCCATCCGCATAGTCGGCCAGGTTATCGCCAAGCACAGTGCCATCAGCAAATGAGCCGTTGTTAAACGGGATCACAATGTCGTATTGCTGCAGTTGTGCCAGAGTGGGAGTGCTCAGACGCGCATCGAACAAGTCCACACTGCTAACGTCTCGGTCGGCCAGTATTTCGTCGCGCAACTCGGCTGGCTGCCGCCCATTAAAATCAGCATAAGCGATGAGGACCCGGAACTGACACGAAGCCGGTGTGGGGGTCGGCGTGGCTGTCGCCGTGGGCGTAGGCGTGACGGTAGCTGTTGCCGTTGGAGTGGCAGTCGCTGTTGCGGTAGCGGTAGCCGTGGCTGTCGCGGTGGATGTAGGCGTGACGGTAGCTGTTGCCGTTGGAGTGGCAATCGCTGTTGCGGTAGCGGTAGCCGTGGCTGTCGCGGTGGGCGTCGCCGTCGGCGTAGGGATTGCGCAGGGTGCCGTTCCGATGACCAACGCACCCGGAGAACGCCCTACCGCGAATCTGGCAACGACTGTGTTACTGAACGTGTCAATGACAGAGGCAGTGTTGCTGTTGCCATTGCTCACGTAGGCGCTGACGCCATCTGGTGTCACCGCCACACCACCGGTTCCGCTGAACGGAACCATGTTCACTGTAGCTACCACAGTGTTGCTGAACGTGTCGATGACCGACACGGCGTCGACGAACCTGTTCACATAGGCGCGGGTGCCGTCTGGAGTGATCGCCACCTCGGTGGCACCGTAAAGTTCCTGCCCGAAGGTAGCTACAACGTTGTTGGTGACTGTCTCGATGACAGAGACATAGTGGGGGTTAAAATTGCCGCCACCTGCCACATAGACGAGATTGCCGTCCGGCGTCACTGCCACACCGTTGGCGCCTGTATCGACTTCTACTGTGGTTATCAATCCTCCGTTGGAAGCGTCAATGATAGAGAGCTGCCTGTTGTCCCTGCCTTGATTAACCACATAGACGCGGGTGCCGTCCGGCTTCACCGCCAGGCCGTAGACTGCACTATAGGCGCCAATGTCCCAGGTGGCTACCAGTGTGTTGTTGAACGTGTCGATGACGGAGAGGGAGTTGTAGTTAGTTACATAAAGACGCGTGCCGTCCGGACTCACTGCGAGGTTACCGGGTTGGCTCGCAAGTGTTATCGTGTCCACCACCGCATTGGTCGAGGTGTCGATCACCAGGACGTTGTAGTGGATGAAATCGACGCTCGCATGGCTAACATACAGACGCGTGCTGTCCGTGTTTAGCGCCAGGTCCTCGGGGGTGCTGCCAACCGGAACTCTTGTTACCAGAGTGTTATTGGCGGTGTCGATCACCGAGACATCGTTATCGTTCCTGTTGGCAACATAGGCGAGAACCATAGGGCATTGGTGCGTTGCACCGACAAAGTTCCCCATCGCAACAGGAGAAGCATTAACATTTATTGTGTTCACGACTGCGTTAGAGCCGGTGTTGATGACGGAGAGAGTGTTGCTGCCCTGGTTGGCCACATAAGCGCGAGTCCCGTCAGGATTCAGTGCCACGCCGGTCGGGCTGTCGTTGACCGCAACCGCGGCTATCACCGCGTTCGTGGAGGTGTCGATCACCGACACATTGTTGCTGAGTTGATTCGCGACATAGACACGAGTGCCGTCCGGATTTACTGCCACACCGGTGGGACTCTCGTTGACGGTCACCGTAGCTATCACTGCATTAATTGATGTGTCGATGACGGAGACAGTGTTGCTCCCTTCGTTGGCCACATAGGCGCGGGTGCCGTCCGCCTTCAGCGCCACGCCATACGGATGTGAGCCAACCGCCACCGTCGTCACGACCGTATTGCTGGCGGTGTCGATTACCGAGACATTGTTACTGCCTTGATTAGTCACATAGGCGCGGCTGCCATTTGGGGTGAGTGCCACGTTAATCGGATTTAAGCCAACCGTTGTTGTGGCGATTACGGTGTTATTGGAGGTATCAATCACAGAGACATTGCCGCTATCGAAGTTAGTCACATAGGTACGCGTATTGTCCGGTTTCACCGCGACGCCGCGCGGACTGCTCCCGACCGCCACCGTTGCTATTACTGTATTGCTGGCGGTGTCGATTACCGAGACATCATTACTGCCGGAGTTGATTACGTAGGCGCGGGTGCCGTCCAGCTTTACCGCGGCGCCCATCGGGGCGTTGCCGACGGCCACTGCATTTATTACAGTGTCGTTCGAGGCATCGATCACTGAGACATTGTTACTGCCCGAGTTAGGTACGTAAGCGACGACAGCTGGGACTGGCATCGCGGCCGCCATCGATTCGGCTTCCGCCTTGGGGGGCAGGCTTCTGCTGGGGCCGCGATTGCCGGACTGTGCCAGCGCAAACGGGATCGCGCACACAGCGACAAGCAGAAGCAGATAAGATGCGCTCCGAATGAGGTGCGCCCTGGTGTTGCGGTCTGTTTGTTTTTTCATAAATGTTTACGTGGTTTTTTGTTGTTGTATTGGATGTGTGGCGCGCACAGCTTTGGAGAGCCACACAAATTCTTTTTGTCAGGTAAAGCGGAATTCGTGATTGAAACCCGCCAATTTTTTTGATGGCCCACTGCGAGCTTGGATCTCACAGAGTTTGTGAGGCCACTCCTACAAACGCAGAGACCGTGGAGCGCTGTCCCTGCCGTCACTGTATTGCTATAAAGCTCGACGTCTTAGTGCCGCCCGTGAGGCCTTGGTGTGGGTGTCGGTGTTGGCGTAGGAGATGGTGCGGCCTGCACCTCGACAGCTCCGATATCAGCGCGACCATTCACCACCCGCGCAAAACCGGGGCCGCGTTGATCCATACTCAGCGCCGGATCACTCCCGTCGATTGCTGGGCTATCCGATGCCGGTAGATGCGTGAAGGTCGGACCGCCGTTATTTTGCAACGGGCCAAGCTTAGGGTCGGTGTTGATTCGATCGCCAGTGGCCGTTAGACAACCGCCACCAGCGTCGCTGCTCAAATTGTAGCCAAGGGAGGTTACGGGGCCGAGTTGTTGAACATTGTAAATGTTCTCGCCCACAGGACCCGCGTTGAAGATCGTGTTTCCAATCTTAACCGTTCCGCCCTCATTGACGATGCCGCCGCCGTGCGCGTTGAACCCGGTGCCGCAAAAGTTGCCGCTGAATGTGTTGTTAGTGATCGTCAGTGTAGCGCCTGACCAGTTATAGATCGCGCCGCCAGAGGCAGCCGAATTGCCGCTCAAAGTACTGTTGCTGATTGTCAGTGCCCCTATGTTGACGATGGCACCGCCGAAGTTGTAACCGTTGTCCGAGTTGCCGCTCAGAGTGCTGTTCGTGATCGTCACGGTTCCCGAATCGTTAAAGATCCCTCCGCCTGGCCAGGCCGAGTTGCCACTAATTGTGCAGTTGCTGATCGTCAGCGTCGCGTTGCCGCCGAACCCGTCGTTGTAGATGCCGCCACCGCTGCCCTGATCCGCCGTGTTGCCGCTGATTGTGCAGTTGTTCAGCGTCAGGTTCGCATGATCATTGTAGATGCCGCCTCCCCAATAGTTGGGCAGCTCCGCCGACCCGTTTAAAATGGTCAGACCGGAGATGGTGACCGTCTTACCGGGGCTGATCTCGAAGACGCGGCTGACGTGCCAGGAGGACACGCCCAGGTACGCGGGGTAACCGGCTTGTGGAACCCAGCGGATGGTGACGCTTTTGTTTACGACGAGCTCGCCTAAAGACGGCATCAGACCGAGCGTGTACCCGCCCAACTGGGGAGCGAACTCGATGGTGTCGCCATCATTGGCATCGACTAACGCCTGGCGCAAGCTTGTCTGGACACCCAAGCCGTCGCCGACTTCGGTAACTGTGATCATCGCGCCGCGAAGGCCGGGCAATCCAGCGGCCGCTGCGCCGAGCAACGCGATCATAAGAATTATTCGTGTGTGTTTCATAGATGTTTTCGTTTGTGTGCTTTGTTTACCTTGTTGCGATTCGCGCAGCATTGCTTTGGCAGGCCCGCAAATCTGTTTCTGTCGGGTAAAGCGGAAATCGCCGTTAAAACCCGCCAAGTTTTTCATCGCGCACCGCCACTCGCCTTTGCTAAATTCGGGGTATCGAGTGGCGATATGACGATTCCCCCCGCTTCCCAGCAAGAAGTGACTAGACTGCTCGCCGATTGGAGCGGCGGAGACCCGAGCGCACTCGAAAGATTGATACCGCTCGTTCAACCGGAATTGCATCGGCTGGCGCGTCATTACATGAGCCGGGAGGCGGTCGGGCATACGTTGCAAACCACCGCGCTTTTGAATGAGGCGTACCTCCACCTGGTCGACGATCCGAGACGCAATTGGCAAAACCGCACGCATTTCGTAGCGGCAGCCGCCCAATTAATGCGACGCATCATGGTTGATCATGCGCGTGAACGACGTGCGCAGAAGCGTGGCGGCGGCGCAGTTAAAGTCGAGCTGGACGACGCTGCGCTGGTGACTGAACGCAGATCGGAAGAATTGCTGGCGTTGGATGAAGCGCTGGAGAAACTCGCGGCGCTGGATCCACGCAAAACTCAAATTGTTGAGCTGCGTTATTTCGGAGGTTTAACCGTAGAGGAGACAGCTCGATTCCTGCAGCTGTCTCAGCGGATGGTAGAGCGGGAATGGATGATGGCAAAGGCGTGGCTTTACCGTGCGTTAAGCGGGCAGGAAGCCAATGACATCTGAGCGCTGGCAACAAGTCAACGAACTGTTTCAGTTAGCGGCAGAACGTACTCCTGAAGAAAGGACGGCGTTTCTCCAAACAGCCTGCGGGGATGATGAAGGCTTGAGGCGAGAGGTAGAATCCCTGATCGCTTCTTACGAGCGAGCGGCGAATTTTATTGAATCACCGGCCTTCGAAGTTGTTCCCGAACTTCTGACCAACGAGCGGACAAGCGCGATCATCGGCGAATCGATCGGTCGCTATCAGATCGAAGCCCTGCTTGGTGTCGGTGGAATGGGCGAGGTGTTCCTGGCACGAGACGAGCAACTCGGACGCAAAGTGGCGCTCAAATTTCTCCCGGAACGATTGACGGCAAACAAAAGTCAATTGAGCCGGTTCAAAAGCGAGGCGCGCGCCGCTTCAGCGCTGAATCATCCAAATATTCTGACCGTCTACGAAATCGCCACCGAAGGAGACCGGCACTTCATTGCGACGGAGTTCATTGAAGGTGTAACGCTGCGCACATCGCTGTCGCGCGGCAGAATGAGCGTACAAGACGCGCTGGATGTTGCGGTGCAAGTCGCCTCGGCCCTCGCCGCTGCACATAAAGCTGGTGTAGTGCATCGCGATATCAAGCCGGAAAACATCATGATCAGACCGGACGGTTACGTGAAGATCCTCGATTTCGGCCTTGCGAAACTAACTGAACAAAATCCGGCGGTAATCAATCGGCGCCTAACGATAACAAACACATTGCACACGTATAGCGGCCTGCTGCTAGGCACTCCGCGTTACATGTCTCCGGAACAAGCGCGTGGCGAACCGGCGGATGCACGCTCAGATATTTGGAGTTTGGGCACTGTCATTTACGAGATGGTTGGCGGTATCCCGGCGTTCTCCGGCGCTACCCCGAGTGATTGCATCGCTTCCATCCTGAAAACCGAAGCGACTCCTCTGTCGAGCGTCGCACCGGCTGTCCCGGCCGAACTGCAATCGATCTTGCAGAAGGCATTGCTCAAAGACAGGGATGAACGTTACCAACTAATTGCTGAGATGCTCGCAGAGTTGCGGGCTTTAAAAGCAAATTTGGAACGCGCAGCGTCTGCGCCCAAGAGCCGGCCTGCATGGATGTGGACAGCTGCTGCTGCTGCGATTGTTCTCACTGCCATCGGTGGATTGTTTCTCATTCGCTACCGCAGCTTACCGCCTGTTATGACGGCGTCTGGCTGGTCTTCCGCCGATCAGACGGACCTGACTGCCTTAACAAGTATACCGGACAAGAGCATTGCGGTACTTCCGTTTGAAAACCGGAGTCGCGATACAGATAACGCGTACTTTGCCGATGCCATTCAGGATGAAATCCTGACGCGGTTATCGAAGATCGCAGACCTGAAAGTGATCTCCCGCACGTCAACGCAGCATTACAAGACCGTGCCCGCGAACGTGCCCGACATCGCAAAACAACTTGGTGTTGCTTACATTCTGGAAGGCAGCGTCCAAAAAAGCAGCGACGCGGTGCGGGTAAACGTCCAGTTAATCAAAGCAGCTACTGATGCCCATGTTTGGGCAGATACGTTCGATCGCAAATTAACCGACATCCTAGCTGTTGAGAGTGAGGTCGCAAAAGCGATCGCCGATCAGTTAGGCGCCAAACTCACGGGACAAGAAGAGCAAACTATCGCTGCCAAGCCAACGGACAATCCTGACGCGTACGATGCTTACCTGCGTGGCCTGGCTTTCAGTCTCAAAACGGCAAACACGAACACGAATGTGGTTAATGCGCAGAAATACCTTCGGGAAGCGGTTCGGTTGGACCCGAAGTTCGCGCTGGCATGGGCGCTTTTGTCATTCGTGGAATCTCGCGGTTACGGAACAGTCACTTTGCAACCGACAGACGCCCTGCGTGAAGAAGCGCGGCAGGCCGCGGAGACGGCTCTATCTCTTCAGCCCAACACCGGGGAGTCCATATTAGCCATGGGTTTCTACCATTATGCTTGTCTGAAGGATTACGACACCGCGATACGTTATTTCGAACAGGCGCGCCAGTTCCTGCCCAATAGCAGCCGGATTCCTGAATCGCTCGCTTATGTAACGAGAAGGCAGGGAAGATGGGATCAGAGCGAGACTTACTTCAATGAAGCCGAGCGGTTAGATCCACGCAATGTTTCGCTGCTTACCCAGCACGCATTATCTTACAAAGATCGCCGGCTTTTTCCGGAAGCATTACGGAAGCTCGAACAGATTCTCAATATCACTCCGGATGATGTTGATACGATCGTAGAGAAAGGAGCGATCGCCCAAGCAGAGGGCGACCTTACGCGAGCTGCGGCTCTCCTTAGTTCTGTGCAACCCGCAGCAGACGACACTAACGCGCTAGAAACACAAGCTTACCAGGCTATCCTGGAACGCAGGCCGACACCAATCATCTCGCAATTAAAAACGGTACTCGCTAACCCTGAAGCGGCGCTCGGTTTTTACAAAGGTGGATTAAGGTTTTGGTTAGGCTGGGTCCAGGATGTTACCGGCGATCACGATGCCGGAAATGAAAGCTGGCAACAAGCACGTCGCGAACTGGAACCTTTTCTCATAGAACAACCGGAAAACCATATCCTTCTTGGCGATCTCGCGCTGACGGCCATGAGCCTTGGTGACAAGACCGCTGCATTCGATTTCGCGGAGCGAGCGATTGCTTCGCTTCCTGTCCAGAAAGACGCCGTACGTGGCCCGGCACCAATTGAAATTCTGGCGCGCGTGGCGGCGAAATTCGGCGAATCGGATCGCGCCATCGCAGCTTTGGAGAAGCTTTTGTCTGTTCCTTATTCAGGGCCACTCGGTCCCGGCGCGCCACTGACTCCTGCCCTGCTCCAGCTGGATCCGATGTTCGACGCGTTACGGAATGACCCGCGTTTCCAGAAACTCGTTAAGGCAGCGAAGGAACCAGCTGCGACAACTATTTCCGCCAAATCCATTGCGGTTCTTCCGTTCGAAAACCTCAGCCGCGATCCGGACAACGGATTCTTTACCGACGGCGTGCAGGATGAAATTCTGACCGACCTGGCGAGGATCGCGGAGTTGAAAGTGATCAGCCGCACTTCAGTCATGCAGTATAAGAGCGGAGCGAAACGCAACCTGCGGCAGATCGGAACCGAACTCGGCGTGGCCCATGTTTTGGAAGGAAGCGTGCAACGGGTTGGGAATCGGGTGCGAGTAAATGCCCAATTGATCGATGCGCGCACGGATATGCATCTGTGGGCGCAAACTTACGATCGCGATCTTGCCGATGTTTTCGCTATTCAAACCGAGATCGCAAAAACCATCGCTGATCAGCTCCAGGCAAAGCTTTCACCGAGCGAGAAGAGTGCCATTGAACAGCCGCCGACAACCGATGTCACTGCGTTCAACCTTTACTCGCACGCTAAAAATCTTTTTCTGACCGCGTTCGCCGGGCCTAACGGGCGAGCCGATTTGCTGCAAGCGGCCGATCTGCTGAACCAGGCGCTGGCGCGTGATCCACAATTTTTCCAGGCGTATTGCCAACTCGCGTTTACTGAGATCAACATTTACGGCGTTCTGGATCATAACCCCGCGTACCTGGCGGCAGCCGAAGCAGCTCTCAAATCTGCAGCTCGCCTTCGTCCGGATGCTGGCGAAACGCATCTCGCGCGCGCTCGTAATCTTTATTGGGGTTACCTCGATTATGACGGTGCTCTGCGTGAGTTGGAAATTGCCCGGAAAAGTCTACCCGGCGAGGATTGGATCTTCTCGTTGAAAGGATACATCGAGCGGCGACAGGGGCGCTGGGAGGAGTGCATACGCGATCTCGAACGCGCTACGGACCTCGACCCTCGCAACGTTCTAACACTTCAGCAGTTGGCATTAACTTACCAACAGCTTCGGCGGTATGCGGAAGAGAAATCGACCTACGAGCGGATCCTGGCTTTTCAGCCTAACGATCCAGTGACGAAATCCAGTCACGCGTTCGTGGACCTCGATTGGAAAGCTGACACTCGACCGTTGCATGAAGTAACCGATTCAATTCGAAACAAGAATCCTGCTGCGGTGCCCGCCATCGCTGACAACTGGCTTCTGTGCGCGTTCGCTAAGCGCGACGCTAGCGCAGCGAAGGAAGCATTGGATGCGTTAGGCGAAAATTCAACCTCGTTAGGTCCAATCGTCGACGTCAGATTCAGTCGTCCATTTATGGAAGGAGTGATTGCCAGGATGGCCGGGGATGATGCCAGGGCGCGCTCCGCGTTCATCGCCGCACGCGCAGAAGCGGAGAAAATTGTCAATGCTCAGCCAAAATATGCACCGGCGTTGTGCGTCCTGGCTTTGATTCATGCAGCCGTCGGAAACAGAGAGCAAGCGCTACGCGAAGGGCGACGGGCGGCGCAACTTTATCCAATCGAAAAGGATGCGTTCCTCGCGACCGCGATGGTGAAGTATTTGGCAATGATTGCTGCGTGGGTTGGCGACAAAGATCTCGCCTTTGAACAGCTGGCGATCGCCACCGGGGAGCCGGGCGATCTTAGCTATGGCCAATTGAAATTGATGCCGTTCTGGGATCCACTCCGCGACGATCCACGATTCGACGAGATCGTGGCATCACTCGCTCCGAAGCAGTCGGCGTTAAAGCGTTGAAAGGTTGAACCATTGAAGCGGAAGCAACGAGCGACGTCTTGGCGGCCGTCGAACCAATCTGAGGGCTCGAAAGCCGTCATTCCTTGAGCGACCCCTAATCGCTCAGCTCAACGTTCCAGTATGCGAGATCGACGAAGTGTTTCCATAGATCGTGCTGCGGAACTGAAAATGTAATCTGAACAAACGGCCGCCACTTTGGCCGCTTCGGTTTGCGAATCAGACTCATGTGCGCTTCGCGGGGGAGCCGATTGCCCTTCCGCGTATTGCACGGGATGCAGGAGCAAACCACGTTTTCCCAAGTCGTCGTCCCGCCACGATCGCGCGGCACAACGTGATCCAGATTGAGTTCGCTGCGATCGAACAATTGCCCGCAGTACTGGCAGGTGTTGTTGTCACGCTCGAATACGTTGTGCCGGGTGAACTTCACTTCTTTCTTCGGAAGCCGATCGAACACAAGCAGCACAATCACGCGCGGGATGCGGATCTTGAACGAGATAGTCGTGACCACCTCGTGATCGGGGGCATTCGCGGACAGATCGCGCCAGCTTTCGAAATCGTGAGTCAGAAAATTGTTGGCGTCATCTGACGAAACGATTTGGGCGTGGCCAGCATAGACGAGCGAGAAGGCGCGACGAGCAGAGCAGATGTTGACCGCCTGCCAGAGCCGGTTGAGCACCAAAACCTGACTATTCAATAACGTCTGCAAGTCTTGAAGGTAACGGCATTACACCCGCCTTTTACGGACTTCCGCGTAAATTTGGCCGACGCTATCATTGGGCCTTTTCCATGTCAACGTGAGCGAGTTTGCGAGTGTCCGGTTTTAGGCCGTTCCAGTCAGGTGCCGGTAAATTATGTTGGCGTCTGACACAGACGCCCTACAGTTCGAAAACCCAAATGGTTCAAGCGCAATTTCCCGACGAAGAAACCAGGTCCGGGGAATTCAAACGCCAGGAAGACGCATTTCGCGACTGGATCTCAAATGATGCCTCGAGTCCGTACCCTGCTGAGGCGGGCCGTTATCATCTTTACGTGTCGCTGGCCTGCCCGTGGGCCAGTCGGACGATCATTGTCCGAAAAGTAAAAGGACTCGAGGACGCCATTGGCATGACCGTGGTGGATCCAGTTCGAGACGAACTGGGATGGGCGTTTCGCGATCCTTCCGGCAAGATTCCACCCGGCGCACCGTTTGAATCCACCGATCCGATCAATCGCTTTCGATTTCTGAGCGAAGGCTACATGGCAACCGATCCCGATTATCATGAGCGCGTCACTGTGCCTGTGCTGTGGGACACGAACACAAAACGGATCATAAACAATTGCGAGGACGACATCTGTCGCATGTTCAACGATGTATTTAACGACTTCGCGCGAAACAAAGCCGTGGACCTTTTCCCTCACGACATAAAAGCCGAGCACGCGAAGCTTTCCGATTTCGTCTACGACAACGTGAACAACGGCGTTTACAAAGCAGGATTCGCCACGCGCCAGCGGACATACGAGATCGCCTGTCGCAGAGTTTTTCAGTCGCTTGATGAGCTTGAACAACGCTTGTCGAAAACGAGATATCTGTTTGCAAACCGCATCGTCGAAGCGGACTGGCGATTATTTTGCACGCTGGTGCGTTTTGACCCCGTCTATCACGGTCATTTCAAATGCAACCTGCGACGCATCATCGATTATCCAAATCTGCAGGGCTATCTGATGGATTTGTATCAGCAGTCCGGGATCGCGGAAACGGTAAACGTGGACCATATCAAGCGTCATTACTACATGACGCACACCGCGATTAACCCGACGCGCATCGTTCCTATTGGCCCGGTGATCGACCTAACAAAACCGCATGGTCGCGAAAGATTGAACTAAGGCAGTTGCCAGGGCGGCAATTCTTCATACAATCGTGCGCTTCAGCCTGATCCGACCATGATTTTCTTCGCCTTAACTATTCTTACCTCCGGCGTGCCACTGTCGATGGTCTGCGCTGTCATCGGTCTCGTAGCCGCATTTGTCTTAATCGGCGTGGTGGTTCGGTCACCCGCAGGGAACCAACGGATGCGAGAAATCGCTGGAGCGGTGCAGGAGGGCGCCAAGGCCTATCTAAACCGGCAAGTCATCACGATCAGCGCGATCGCGGTGATCATTTTTATTTTGCTCTTAATTTTCAAAGATGGCCCTACCGCTATTGGCTTTGTGATCGGCGCCTTCTGTTCGCTTTCGGCCGGTTTTATCGGAATGCGTATCGCTGTGGTCGCGAACGTTCGGACAACTCAGGCCGCCACAGAATCGATTACTAAAGCGCTGCGAATGGCCTTCAACGGAGGCGCAGTCACCGGATTGCTCGTGGTCGGACTCGCGCTCTTATCAGTCTCGATTTTCTACAGCGTAGTCGGGCGCATGCTCGGGCCGCAGATGGCGGTCAGCAGTCTGGTGGGCCTCGCGCTTGGGGCAAGTCTCATCAGCGTTTTCGCGCGACTCGGCGGCGGCATTTATACCAAGGCTGCCGATGTCGGCGCGGACCTCGTCGGCAAAATCGAAATAGGTCTCGAAGAAGACGATCCGCGCAATCCCGCTACCATTGCGGATAACGTAGGCGATAACGTGGGCGATTGCGCCGGCATGGCCGCTGACGTCTTCGAAACCTACGCGGTGAGCTTGATCGGCGCGATCCTCGTGGGCGCACTGACGTTGCCGGAGACTCCTGCGGCTGTGATTTACCCGTTTGTGCTGGGCGGAATTTCCGTGCTCGGGGCGATTCTGGGCGTGCTGTTCGTGAACTTCTCCGGCGGGAAACCCGCCAACGTGTTGATGGGCGGTGTCGTCACCAGCGCGATCGTTTCGGCCGTCCTGTTCTGGCCAGCCACACATTATCTGTTTCCGGAGGGCGCGACGATCGGCGGACAATTGCGCTCACCCACTCAATTGTACTGGGCATCCATCGTCGGCATCGCTATGACAGCCGTGATCGTGGTGATCACGAATTATTACACCTCGATGCATTACCGGCCCGTGCAAAAAATTGCGCGTGCTTCAGAGACTGGTCACGCGACGAACATCATCGCCGGCCTCGCAGTAGGTCAGCACGCCACTGCATTGCCAGTAGGCTTTATCGCCATCGCTATCCTGCTGAGCTTTCATTTTGGCGGCCTCTACGGAATCGCTATCGCGGTGATGGCAATGTTGTCGATGGCCGGGATCATTATCTCGCTCGATTCATTTGGCCCGATTACCGACAACGCAGGTGGTATTGCGGTGATGAGCAAGCTGCCTAACGAGGTTCGCAATGTCACCGATCAGCTGGACGCGGTCGGCAACACCATGAAGGCAGTCACCAAGGGTTATGCCATCGCTTCAGCGGGTCTCGCGGCGCTGGTTTTGTTCGGCTCTTACGTGCAGGAACTCAAAACGCACGTCACGCGTAACGGTGACCCGTTCAGATTCGAGTTCACGCTTACCGATCCAAAGGTCATTATCGGATTGTTCCTCGGCGGATTGCTTCCGTTCATATTCACCGCGTTCAGCATGGACGCAGTGGGTAAAGCCGCAGGCGCGGTTGTCCGCGAAGTGCGCCGGCAACTGCAGGTCCATCCCGGCATTATGACAGGACAGGACACGCCTGAGTACGGAACCTGCGTCGACATCGTGACCAAAGCGGCGTTGCGCGAAATGATCGTGCCGGCGCTGCTGCCGCTGATTTTCGTGGTGGCGGTAGCGATGATTCCGCAGTTGGGACCTGTCGCGCTTGGAGGTTTGCTCGTGGGAACGATTGTCACCGGGTTGTTTATTGCGATAGCAATGACCTCGGGTGGCGGGGCATGGGACAATGCCAAGAAGTTCATCGAGGAAGGCAATCTCGGAGGGAAAGGTTCTTTCGCTCACCAGGCCGCAGTGACGGGTGACACCGTAGGTGATCCCTACAAAGACACCGCAGGTCCTGCCATCAATCCGATGATTAAAGTCGTGAATATTCTTGCGATTTTAATAATTCCTATTTTCTTTTAAGACTTAGGTGTAAGTTAGCGATAACCCCCCAGACGTAGATGAGTTCCCGCTCTCTCCTAAGGAATTCTCCTAAAAACGCTTTGTATAATTGAAAATACATGGCAAAATCCGCGTTCCTCCACCCCATGCCAAGGATCTCGGCATCGTCATCTTCTCCTCAAATTAAATTTTGGGGCACACGTGGTTCCATACCCGTACCCGGCCCGGGCACTTTGCGTTATGGCGGCAACACGACGTGCGTGGAGTTGCGAGCGGACGGCGAGATCATCGTGCTCGATGCCGGCTCGGGCATCAGGCCACTAGGCATTGCACTCGACACAGAATTTCAAGCGCGACCGATAAGGCTTTCATTGCTGATTACTCACGCCCACTGGGACCACATCCTGGGGTTCCCATTTTTTAAGCCGGCCTACGATTCGAAAAATGAGATTCGCATTTTCGGGTTCGACGGCGCCGGCGTGACGTTCCGTGAGATCATGGCGGAGCCGATGAAGTCGCCGTTTTTTCCGATCACCATGCGTGAACTTTCCGCGAGAATGGATATCAACAAACTGAATGAGATGAGGTTCTCGCTCGGCAAATTAGACATTCACGCGGCGTTCGTAAATCATCCCGGCGTGTGCGCTGGTTACCGAATTTTTACCAGCGGCGGTTCAGTGGCATTTCTGCCCGACCACGAACCGTATGAATTTTTCCTGCATCGAGCCCGCGGAAAACAACTCGGTCCGGAAGAAGCGAAGGAAATTGCCGCGGATCAACACGCTGCGTTGGTTCAATTTTTGCACGGCAGCGATATTCTGATCCTCGACACGCAATACACCGACCAGGAATACAAGAGCCATATTGGCTGGGGCCACGGGTCAATCTCCAGCGCCGTTTCGCTTGCCATCGAAGCAGAGGTTCAAACGCTGTACTTATTTCATCATGACCCGAGTCATACGGATGAAATGGTAGACGCGATGATAGAATCGGCCCGCGAACTCGCGTTGAAGAGCGGAAGCCATTTGGAAGTAGCGGGAGCGCAGCAGGGCAGCGAAATCGTTTTGGAAGCAAAAAAAGTCGCCGCCGCCTAACCGATTCCCGAGGGCGATTGCGCGCGACTTGCAGCGAGGCAGATCGATCTTTACTTTTCTCGCTCGTTGCCTCGTGGTGTAACGGTAGCACTAGAGACTCTGGATCTCTCTGTCTAGGTTCGAATCCTAGCGAGGCAGCCACGTCAACTCGAACGTTCGGGACGGGGCGACGAGCCACTGTCAACGCGTTAGGCACAGCGTTTATGCGCGCATTTCGCCGAGCCCAGTCTCAGTCGAGGATCGAAACCGTTTTTGATTTTTCCGTCGGAGCTTTTTACAGGTTTACGAATTTCGTTACTTAAGGAAGATCCTTCGATCTGCCAAAAATTCTTCTGCGATAGTGTCTTGTGTGGAACCCGTTCCGGAGTGGCATCGCTCTTGCTCTCATAAGGAGTATGAACACGCTTTCGAAAATCCTGGCCGCCATTAAGCCTGGCGCGATTGCGGCCGCAATTGGACTCTCATTCGCCATCTTCGGCGCGACGCCGAGCCAAGCGACGCCGATCCTTGGAGGAACAATTTTTGTGCAGCATACCGGGGCGGTGATTGCTACTTTTGTCGACTCCGACGCGGCGTTTGATAACCTTCTTCTGCTTGCCTCACCCGCAAACGGTGACGGTGTAATCTTTGAAGGCCACGTGACCGCTACCGGCACGGTAGTAAACCTCGGTGTATTCAGCGCCGGTACAGAATTGATTCTCGCGCTTAACAACCAAGTCGGTGGAATGTTTTTTAGTGGCCCCGCTAACCGCAATCCCGACGACATTGCTCATGCAATTGTGGACTACGACTATGCGCCCGGGCAAATTTTCGTCGGGTTCGAAGACATGTTCGGCGGTGGTGATTTTGACTACAACGACCTTCAATTCACACTTTCGAATGCTGGGCGAAGTTCCGTGCCGGATGGTGGCGCTACTACGGCGATGCTGCTCGGGGGCAGCGTCGTTGTGTTACTCTTTTTGCGGCGGTTTGCGCACCGCTGATGAGGCGCGATTTCTGATTGGCAGCGTCAACTCGCGATTGCCCGGCACGAATCGCCTACACCGCTGTTAATCTTCGTCATCCAGCAATTGAAGGACAAGCGGGATTGTCGTTAGCGCGCCCACGGCGACCAGTGTCCATCCGATTGCCCGTCTCTGCTCGTCGGTCAATTTTTCAGAAAGCAAAAGGGCGATTCCCGCGCCGAGCATTGCACGTGTGCCGGCGATAAGACCAACTTGAGGGACAGTGACTTCGTGTTGTTTCATTCGTTACTTAACTCCTTTCAATCGTCACGCGAACACCGACGGAAACCTCCTTCGTCACAAATGACTCAACATCGCGTCGCGCACGCTCGTTAATGTTGGGCTTTTGCCGGCCGCCACGACACGCCACGCGATATCGCGGTCGGTGATTACTCCGATCGGTTTCAAAGTTTCGATATCTTCGACGATGGCGATTTGGCCGCAGTCGTGCCTAACCATTATCTCCGCCGCCTGCCGCACGGTGTGCTCGGGTGTGCAGCAGGCAAGGTTGGCAATCATGATGTCTTTCACAGAATGGCGAATCGTCGTTAGTGGTCTAATATAATTTCGTATCTCGAGCGTTTTTGGCGCGTAACCTAATTGCTGAGCTCCTTTAAACCGCGACGCAAACCTTTTCGCAGCGGGAGCCTAATTGAGGCGTCGCCGCGATTCAGAATGCAATGAATCTTCGTACTCGCCGTGACTCGCCGCAATGGCCAAAACTGATTGGCACCGCCGCCGCAAGCAGTCTGGCTACTCTGTTCATCGTCCGGAACTTCTTCCCGGCAGAGAAGAAAGTCCGCCACTCCATCACAGCCAGGTACAAAGTTGGCGACGACACTTTCGTGCGCACCATGGGCCACCTGCTTGGGCCGCCACTGGTAAAGGGAAACAAAATCACACCGCTCGAGAACGGCGATGAGATTTTTCCAGCGATGCTGAACGCGATTCGTTCGGCCCAACACACAATCACGTTTGAAAATTTCCTCTTTCGAGAAGGCGAAGTTTCGGATGCTTTTGCCGAGGCATTGGCGGAGCGCGCACGCAACGGCGTGAAAGTGCATTTTCTTCAGGATGCGCTCGGCTGCGATGCCGTACATGGACGCGCCATGAAGCTGATGAAACGAGCGGGTGTCGCGGTGGAGATTTTTCGGTTCGTCTATTTTTCACGCATCAACTTTCGGACGCATCGCAAAATACTGGTGATCGACGGAACTCTTGGGTTCATAGGCGGTGTCGGGATTGCCGATGATTGGAAAGGAAACGGCCGAACCCCCGGATTGTGGCGAGACACGCATTACCAGGTACGCGGCCCTGTAGTGGCGCAGTTGCAACAGGCCTTCATGGATAATTGGCTGGAGACCCGGGCCGAGTTGCTACATGGCGATCCGTATTTTCCAAAACAGGAATGCGCCGGAGAGCAGCTTTGCCAGATCTTCAAAAGCTCAGCTGGCGAAGGCTCCGACAGCGGGCGGTTGATGTTGCTGGTGTCAATCGCAGCAGCTCGCCATCACATCCGGATAGCGAACGCGTACTTTATTCCGGACAATCTCACGATGCGAACTTTGCTCGAGGCATTGCATCGAGGCGTGAAAATAGAAATCATTACACCAGGCCCGGACATCGATGCGCGCATTGTCCGCGCGGTGGGAAAGGCACTCTGGAAACCTTTGCTTAAAGCCGGGGCCCGTATTTATGAGTACCAGCCGGCGCGGTTTCACAGCAAATATCTGCTGGTCGATGACTGCTGGGCCTCTGTCGGCTCGGCAAACCTCGACAATCGTTCGATGTCACTGAATGAAGAAGCGAACCTCAACGTGCTCGACAAGCAGTTCGTCACGTCGCATGCAAAAGTCTTCGAGGACGACAAGAGCCGGTCCCGCGAAGTTTCGCTGCAAGATTGGCGAAATCGACCCTGGGAGGAAAAAATTAAAGGTAGAATGATGTCCGTATTTCGGTCCCAGATGTAACTGTTTGGACGACGCGCGCCAACGTGACTACACCAACAACGGAATCGAGACTGCGCATCGCGACGTATAATGTGCATGGCTGTACAGGAATGGATCGGCGGCGTTCGGAAACGCGCATAGCCGAAGTGATTGCCGAGATGTCGGTAGATGTGGTCGCATTGCAAGAACTCGATTCGGGACGACGACGTTCCGCCGGAGCGGATCAGACGACCATGATCGCCGAGCAACTTGGGTGGCACAGTTATTTCCATCCTGCGCTGCAACGGCAGGGCGAGCATTATGGTAACGCCATCCTTAGCCGTTATCAGCTCACATTTCGCCGGGGCGTCGAATTACCGGGCAAACCGCCATTTTTTTGCAGGGAAAATCGCGCCGCGGTTGAAGTAGAGATCGAAAGCAGCCTCGGAAAGGTCCACATCATAAACACACATCTCGGCCTTGGCCGGCGCGAACGTTTCCTTCAAGCACAATTGTTCAGCAGCGCAAAGTGGCTGGCAGGCACTGCCCGGGACATACCGGTTATTTTACTCGGAGACTTCAACAGCCTAACCGGTTCGCTGCCTTATCGCACATTGAGCCGCCATCTGCGGGATGTGCGCGAATTGATCCAGGCGAAAGAACCCATTCGCACTTACCCGACGCGCTTTCCGGTGCTTGGTGTGGACCATATCTTCGTCAATGGTCCGGTACAACCGGTTAGCCTAACGGTGCATCGCTCACCTCTCGCGCGAATTGCGTCCGATCATTTTCCACTTATCGCTGAGTTCGTGCGCACCGATCGCCATTGAGTTTTCTGGCGCTCGCTGGATTGGCACCTCGCAGCGCGGTCAAATGCTATTGGGCGCGTCCCTCCGTACGCGCCGTTTGTTAAATCTCGAATCCATCAAGTGTCAAGCCCCTCTGGTCAGGGCACTATTGTGCCTTTTTTTTCAGCTCGTGCGGGGACCGCGCGGCCCGTCTAATCCGAATTATATCAAAAGAGGAAGAGGCACAGTTTTCGTATGTGCCCCGGCGAGCTTCGTTTCAGGAGGTTGCATCCTCGAACCAATAAAGGGTGAAATCCAAAAGGGAGGAAATTATGAAGAAGATTCTTTTACTTCCATTACTGGCAATTGGACTGGCTCTGATTCCGATGAAGCAGGCTGAGGCTCAAGTTTCCATCGGAGTCGGCCCGGTGGGAGTCGGCTTCGGGTACCCGGCCTACGGTTACAGCTACTACGGATACCCAGGTTATCGATATTATCCGCGTAGTTATAGCTACTACGGCAGCCACCCCTACTACCGAACTTACTATTACACTGGTCGACCATACTACGGCCATCGATACCACAGGCATTACCATCGGTATTACCGCTACTAAAACAAAGTTAGTGTGAGGTGGGCTGGCTTGGAGCAATTCCAAGCCAGCCTTTTTTCTTGCGTAAAGCCAAAATTATGGCGTTGATTGCCCGCGTCGTTTGCGAAAAAAATCCTGCAGGATTGATGCGCATTGTTGTTGCAGGACCCCGGACGTAATTTCGCAACGGTGATTGAGAGACTGCATCTGCAGAAGGTTGATCACGCTTCCCGCCGCCCCGGCAGCAATATCGGGGCAGCCGAAAATGACCCGACGGATCCGCGTGTGCACAAGCGCCCCTGCGCACATCGCGCAGGGTTCCTTTGTTACGTAAAGATCGCAGTCAATCAGACGCCAATCGCCGACGGCCGCTTCTGCCTCTGTGAGGGTCAGCATTTCCGCGTGCGCGGTGGCGTCCTTTAGCAGCTCAACCTGATTATGCGCACGGGCGATAATTTTGCCCCCGCGTGCGATCACTGCGCCCACCGGCACTTCGCCTGCGGTGTACGCTTTCTGCGCCTGTCGCAGTGCTTCATGCATGAAATATTCATCGGGCAGTAGTTCGAGCACCCGCTATGTTACAACACTTCAAGAGATACACAGTTGCAAAGCTGTTCATGCATGCTGGCCGTACTCACCTCTTTGGGTTTGAGACAATTTCAGCGCAGGAGCGCTTGCCCTGAAAAGTTCTTGCGCATATTAGGGACTGCCAATGCACGACAACATTGAATCGCATCTGATCGAGAAACGCGTTTTCAAGCCAGCACCAGGTTTCAGCAGTAAGGCCCGGATCAAGAGCCTTGCTCAATATCGAAAACTGTATCGCGAATCGATCAGGCAGCCTGCGAAGTTCTGGACACGCGAAGCCATGGAACTGGTCTGGCATGCGCCATGGAAGAAGATCCTCGAGTGGAAGCCGCCATTCGCGAAATGGTTCGTAGGCGGAAAACTGAATGTTTCGGAGAATTGCCTGGATCGTCATCTTGATGGGCCACGTAGGAACAAAGCGGCAATAATCTGGCAGGGCGAACCGGGCGACCAGCGAACCCTCACTTATCAACAGCTGCACCGTGAAGTCTGCCGCTTCGCGAATGTGCTGAAACGGAACAACATCAAAAAAGGCGATCGCGTTATCATCTATCTGCCGAACATACCCGAGGCGGCGATCGCGATGCTGGCCTGCGCACGAATCGGCGCAGTGCATTCGGTCGTGTTCGGCGGTTTCAGCGCCGACAGCATCCGCGATCGGATCAATGATAGCGGCGCGACGGCGTTGATCACAGCCGATGGCGCGTATCGTCGCGGCGGGATTGTGCCGCTAAAGAAGAACGTCGACGACGCTCTGCGCGACCGCACCTCTGTGGAGCGCGTGATTGTTTTTCGCCGCGCGGGAAACGACATCCATATGGAGCAGGGCCGCGACGTTTGGTGGCATCGTGAACTGGAATATGTGGACGCGAATTGCCCACCAGTTCCCGTCGACAGCGAACATCCGCTTTACCTTCTTTACACCAGCGGATCGACAGGGAAACCAAAAGGGATCCTGCACACCACCGGCGGTTATCTGGTCAATGTTTATTGCACCACAAAGTACGTCTTCGACATCCGCGACGAGGATGTTTTTTGGTGCACAGCGGATGTAGGCTGGGTCACCGGCCACAGCTATATCGTCTATGGTCCGCTCGCGAACGGCGCGACGGTGATCATGTACGAGGGCGCACCGAACTGGCCCGAACCCGATCGTTTCTGGAGAATCATCGAAGAATATCGGGTTACCATTCTTTATACTGCCCCTACCGCGATCCGGGCGTTCATTCGTTGGGGCGATGATTGGGTGAAGAAACACGATCTGTCATCACTGCGCTTGTTAGGCTCAGTCGGCGAACCGATTAATCCGGAAGCGTGGATGTGGTACCACAAAATCATTGGCGGCGGACGTTGTCCCATCGTTGATACCTGGTGGCAAACCGAGACGGGTTCGATCATGATCACTGCTCTCCCCGGCGCGATACCAACCAAGCCGGGGAGCGGCACGCTTCCCTTCTTTGGGGTTGATCCCGCGGTAGTCGACGCAAACGGAAAGGAAGTCGCTCCCAATATCGGCGGCAAATTAATCATTCGCCGGCCCTGGCCTTCGATGTTGCGCACCATCTATGGCGACAACGCGCGGTACCGGCAACAATATTGGAGCGAATTCAAAGGCAATTACCTCACCGGCGATGGAGCGCGCCGCGATGAAGACGGCTATTTTTGGATCGTCGGTCGAATCGACGACGTTTTGAACGTAGCCGGTCACAGACTCGGCACATCTGAAATTGAAAGCGCGCTTGTTAGCCACTCACGAGTCGCAGAGGCGGCGGTAGTCGGCAGGCCGGATGAATTAAAGGGACAGGGCGTTGTCGCATTTGTGACTGTGAAAAGCGGAGTTGAGGTCAGGCGCGAACTGAAAGAAGAACTACGGGATCACGTCGCCAAACACATTGGCGCAATCGCAAAACCCGATGAAGTGCGTTTCGCCGAAGCGCTTCCAAAAACACGCAGCGGCAAAATCATGCGACGGCTCCTCAAAGAGATTGCCAGCGGCGCAAAAGTTACCGGGGACACCACGGCGCTCGAAGACTTCAGCGTGCTGGCAAAGTTGGCAGCCCCCGAGGAATAACCACGCCTGTTCCGATGCCACTCCTGGATGCATGAAAAATCTTTTTCCCGTAGCGGGTTCGTATAGCGTTTTCCTGTGAGCTTCATTCGCACAGGCTTTCGGGAAGTAACCTTAAAGCTCAAGCGCCAGAGGACGCGCATGGCGCTCCGGCACGAACGGCGTCTTCTGCAAAAAAGTGAGATCAACCTCGGACGCGAGGGAACAGCACAAGCAGCCAATTTTCCAGAGCTGCGCAATGAGATTGTTGCATTAAAAAAACTCGAACAGGAGCAGAAAGAAGTCGCGCTGCGGATCGCGCGAATCGAGGAAGGAATAAAACAAATCGAGGAAGAACGTCAGCAAATCGCGCGTGAACAGGCGAACGCTATTGCGAAACTCGAAGCGGAAAAAAAGCCGCTTCTTCAGAAGCGCAACCAGGCAAAGAACACCGCAGAGGTGTGCGAACGAGAGCTCACCGGCGTGGAGCGGCGCATTCAGGAAAGTGAAGCGGCCGACCGCGATCTGTTGAAACAGCTTTCCGATCTGCACGCGCTTGATCCTGCTCCTCCCGATCTCGAAACGCTCTCTTCAGGAATCATGGCAAAACGGGCGCGCCTTCCGGACGAACGCGCCGAACTTGTGCGAGCACGCCTGGGTAGCACTGATGCGGTGCGCACGGCGAAGGAAAAGCTCAATACTGCCGAGTCCGAACTTGCTGCGGTGGAAAAAAACATTGCGCGCACGCGAAGCGAGTTCGAAGCGCGAGATCGCAAGCTGGCTGAAAGTGTTCGCACGCAACAGCAAGCAGCACGAGACGCGCGTGCGCGGCATCAGACGGTCGAGGAACGAAAAAATCCAGCGTATCTGAGCATTGGCAGGCATTTGGCCGAGAAGGGCGTCGCTCCACCAAACGCGCCTCATCTGCTGAAGGAAGCGCATCGTCGCAGAGAAGCCGTAGATCTTCAGTTAAAGCATCAAGCAGAGCTTGCCCAGCTCTCCAGCCAAATCGACAAGCAGGAACTGCGGAAGTTTTATTTCAGCACGTTTTCGGTGCTGGTTCTCCTGGCGATCACGCTGCTGCTTATTTTCCAATCGCCACGAGGACGCGAATGGCTCCCACAGGAAACCGATACGATCTTATCGATCAACGCGGATCAATTCGAACACGCAAATCTCGCAAAGCACTGGCGCGACACGAAGCCCGATCTCTGGCCTGGATTGATCGGACCTGCTGCTTCCGTTCCCGGGTTAAACCCATTACGCGATACAACGCGCATCACACGCGCGCTTACCACAGACGAGAACGGCCAGACAAAAGAGTTCAACCTTGTCCAAAGCCGTCGCGGGCTGTCCAAAGTGATTCGCACCGTCGCCGACGACAAGAATTTTCAAAGGCGCCCGGTCTCTGTGAGCGGTTTGCCGGTTTGGGATCGACAGTCCAGCTCAGCCGGAGGTACAGCCGCCAAGCCGGATTTTGCCGTGGCCCGCGTCGGACCGGCAACGCTTGCCGTTGGCGCGCCAGAGCAAGTGGATGAGCTGGTCCTCGTGCGCCTCGGAATGAAGCCGGACCTGAAGATCACAGGACAATTGTTCGATCGTTTCCAGGCTCTCGATCATGAAAGCGCGCTGCGGCTGATATCACGTGATCCATCGGATTTATCGCGCGTTTTCCATCCCATTTTTTCAGGCGAATTACTCGCTTCTTCGCAACTAATCGGTCTTGCAGTGAACCTGCAAAATCCAGTAAAAGCCAGGATCCTTATCAAGGTGAATGCTCCGAAAACCGCCGCCGACCTCGCGCGCGATGTGCGCAACAATCTCGAACAATGGCTTCGCATGCCTGACTCGCGCCTGCTGCTCTACTCGCAGCCGCCGGAAATCCAAACACAGGGCAGTTCGAATCTCGAATTACGCTTCACGATGCCCGAGCAGAGCGCTCATCTTCTTCTCGAGCGTCTAGCCGGAATTGATGTGCCTCAAGCAGCGGTAGTACAGGATTGATCAGCGATGGCGACACCGCGCAACAATATCTGGTGTTGGGCGCTTGTCGCGTTGGCGGCCATCTTCATGCCGAGCAACGCAAACGCTGAACCCCCTCTGGTCGATATACAGTCGGTCGACCCGACGATCGTGGTAGACTTGCGATACGCGGGAGATAATAATTTGCTCAAACGTCCGCTTTACCACCAGGGGATGCGCGCTCTCGCCCGCCCTGAAGTCGCCGCAGCTTTAAGCAAGGCGCAAACCACTCTGCGTCGTTATCAATATGGATTGAAAATTTGGGACGCTTATCGGCCGGTGGGTGTACAAACAAAGCTCTGGCAGGCATCGCGCAACAGTGACTATGTGGCTAATCCTGAAGTCGGAGTTGGCTCGCTTCATAGCTGGGGAATCGCAGTTGACGCCACGCTCGTCGATTCATGGAATCGCCCCGTGACCATGCCAAGCGACTTCGATGATTTCACGCCTGCTGCGATGTGGCGTTATACTGGGCGATCTTTTCAGGTGCTGGGTCACGTTCGTTTATTGCAATGGGCGATGCATCGCGCCGGCTTCTGGGGAATGCGCACCGAATGGTGGCATTTCACCATCGCGGACTGGAAGAAGTTCCTGCCCATAGAAGCCCGCCAATCCGCGCACGTACAGGGAACTCATTGGACCGGTAAATTATGATCGATCCACTGCGCACCGAAACGGCAGCCAATTGGAATCACCGGCTGGATCTCCCAACTGCCTCTAATTACATCCGATGATGATCGCTTCATTCCTCGTGAAGGAGCTGTCCGTCGTTGGCGGATTCGGTGATGCCTTCCTTCGCGGTTTGCGCCAGCCGGAATACGTTCACGTGCTGCTCAATCCCCTACCCGTTTACGGATTGCTGATCGGTTGGATTGCTCTCATCGCCGCTCTGATTTCAAAAAGCCGCCGGGCACATGTTGTCGCGTTGATTCTTGTTTTCATTACTTCGATCTCGGCATGGCCAGTCTTCGAGTTCGGCCAGCAGGGATACGATCGCGTCCTGGCAATGAGCGATGACGACGGTCACGCCTGGCTGGACGAACACGAAGAGCGCGCTGAAAAAGTGATTTACGTTTTCTACGCCCTGGCCGCTTTGAGCGTCGCTGCGATCGCGGTTCCATTACGTTGGCCGAAATCGTCCGCGCCGCTCGCCATGGCGGTCGTGTTACTCGGCGCGGCAGCATTGGCATCCGGCTGCTACATCGCATATGCCGGCGGCAAAATTCGCCACCGCGAATTTCGCAACGAACCAGCACCACCGATAAAATCGCAAGCTGAGCAGGAAAGCGGTTGAAATTTTGAACCGTTGAAGCGTTAACCAAATTTCATTCTGATCCCGCAGTCGCGGGAGAAAAATCTCGGATCTTACCTGGTAGCCGCGCTGGCTTTATCCTTGCATTTCGTTGCAGCGCTTCGCTCAACATGACAAGATCGGCGCTGTCGCCTCAACGCTTCACTGCTTCAACGTCGCAACGATCACACCATGACAAGTCAGCTCGATCGCGCAGAACACGACGTTGAACAACAAAGCGCCGCTCTCAAAAAGCCGCTGGGATTACGCGATCTCGTACTCACGCAAATTCTCTTCGTGGTCGGCTCAAGCTGGGTAGGGACCGCAGCGAAACTCGGTCACGCGCATCTGTTCTTCTGGCTATCGGCGATCGTGCTCTTCTACGTTCCACAAGCCGTCGTAGTCATTTACCTGAGCCGGGCAATGCCGCTCGAAGGCGGTATTTACCAATGGGCCAAACTGGCGTTCAACGAATTCGCCGGCTTCATGGTCGCGTGGAATTTGTGGTTGCTGTCCATCATGGTCATTGCGATGGGCGGGATGTTCGTTACCACCAACATCTCGTACGCAATCGGGGATAGCGCTGCCTGGATGTTGCACAGCAGATGGTCCGTTTCGCTGGTAAGTTTCGCGATGGTAGCGGGTCTTGGGTGGATCGCAGTGCGGGGCCTTTCGTTAGGCAAATGGGTGCACAATGTCGGCGGCTTCACCATGCTTGCTGTTTATGCTGCGCTGATCGCGCTGCCATTCGTTGCCGTGTGGCGGGGCGATCTGAAGGAATATCATCCACTGGCTATCGCCGCGCCCACCATGTCGATGTTTTATTGCATCAACATTTCCACGAAACTCGCCATCGGAGGGCTCAGCGGATTCGAATACGTCGCGATTCTTGCCGGCGAAACGCGCTCCCCGGCACGAGACATCGGTCGCTCGGTCATCATCGCATCTCCGGTGATCGCACTCGCGTTCATTCTCGGCACCAGCTCGGTACTCGCATTCATCGGCGATAAACCGATCGATTTGATTGGACCAGTGCCACAAACGCTGCGCCTCGGGTTACGATTTTTCCCCATCGCAAGCGCCATCGCATCGATCGCCATTATTTTGATGACGGTGAAAACAATCGCGTCCACCAGTGTCCATGTCACTGGCAGTTCACGGTTGCCCATGGTCGCCGGGTGGGATTGTCTGCTGCCGCAATGGTTCTCGCGTCTGCATCCGAAATTCAAAACGCCGATCAACTCGGTCATTTTTGTCAGCGCCCTGACGCTCACCATCGCCATCGCAAGCCAGGTCGGCGCCGGCATTCAGGAAGCGTTTCAACTGGTCGATAATGCTTCGAATGTTTTCTATGGGATCGTTTACGCGACGTTGTTTGCGATTCCCCTCTTTGGCGCCGGCGCGATTCGCACAGCTGCTCCAATCTGGTTGCGGATCGCTGCTATTTCCGGCGCAATCATGGCGCTCGCGGCGATTTTCTTCACGATCTATCCCATCATCGATGTTCCGAGTCCTTTGAGTTTTGCGGTGAAAATCATCGCGGTGACCGCAATCGCGAACGCTGTTGGCCTCGCAATTTACCTGACAGGCAAAAGACGTCAGCGCGGCTGACCGCAGTTCTCTACAACCCAGCGGAGATATTCCGATAGCCCTGCTGCGACCGGAATGAAAATGATCTCCGGCACCTCGTAAGGATGAAGCGAGCGCAGTTTGTCCTGGAACGCTGATTGGCGTTCTTCGCTCACTTTGAAGAACACCAGCGTTTCGTTCGCCGACTCGATTTGCTCCTTCCATCGGTAAATCGATTCGATCGACGGTAAGATGTTGGCGCACGCGGCAAAACGCCCGCTAACTAACTGGTTCGAAATTGCACGCGCGGTTTCCGCGTCCGGAAATGTGCTCAGCGCGAGCCGAATGTTTTCACGCATTTTTGTTACACAAGAGCAGTCATTCCAAGCGAAGTCGAGCAACCCCGTTGTTGAACTTTAAGCAATCGAAGCGGGCGGCCCCGAAAGCTTTCGAGGTGGAAGGATCCTGCAATTATACCTCAAGTTTTTGCAACGGGATTGAAGGCCTGGCATCGCGGACTTCGTCCGCTGCGTTGCAGCCTCGGCTGCGCTCGGAATGACGGCTTTGCCTCGCACAAATCCAACCGCCGCCGAGCACAACGTCACCATCGTACATAACCGCGGCTTGTCCGGGCGTTACGGCGCGTTGAGGATCATGCAGCCGGACATGAGCGCGATCGTTCTCGAGCGGCGTCACAGTCGCACGCGTACCGGGATGGTTGTATCGAATTTTCAGCGTCGCAGTGAAGCTCCTGGAGGGCGGAGCTCCCGCGACGGCGGGCTCGCTGTTCGAGCGCGGAGCTCCTGCCCCATTGATATGTCTCGCGATATCGCTCGCAACGGGATGCCAGTTCACACGATCGATTTCAAATTCGTCGCAAACCAGATCGTCAGCGCCTCCAACGATGACGCGATTGGTGACCGGATCGAGATCGACCACATAACGCGGATGCGCCGAACCGCCGGGCAACCCTTTACGCTGACCGATCGTGAACAGCTCGATTCCGCCATGTTCACCGAGGAAATTGCCCGCCACATCGTAGATCTCGCCGTGATGAAATTTGTCTTCTCCCAGGTGTGAACGGAGAAATGCCTTGTAATCATTTCCGGGGACGAAACAAATTTCCTGGCTATCAACCTTATCGGCAACCTTCAGACCTAACGAGTGAGCAATCTCCCGAATCTGCGGCTTGGTCATTCCGCCCAATGGTGTCAGCGCGCGACGCAGTTGCGGCTGACGCAGACTAAAAAGGAAATAAGACTGATCCTTGCGCAGATCCACCCCCTTGCGCAGCACCGCGTAGCTGTAGTGCCGTGGTTGCGGGATGACCCCGGCAATCGACGTGTCAGTGGAACCGCGGCCAGCGCCCTCGGCGGCTACAACCTGCTCGATAATCGAATAATGACCGGTTGCTATGTAATCGCAGCCAAGAGCTCTCGCTTTGCTCCAAAGATTGCCGAACTTTAGTTTTTCGTTGCACATTACGCAGGGATTCGGCGTTCGGCCCGCCTGGTATTCGCTGGCAAAATAATCAATCACAACACGCTCGAACTGATCGGCTTCGTCCACCACGTAATGCGGAAACCCGAGTGCGTGTGCTACGGAGCGGGCATCTGCCACTGCCTGCGGTCCGCAGCATTTGTCTTCGGCTCGTGAAATACAATCCTGCGGCCACACCTTCATCGTCACGCCGATGACTTCGTAGCCCTCCTCGCGCAGCAGATATCCGGCGACGCTGGAATCCACGCCACCGCTCATGCCGAGCAACACGCGCTGTTTAGTTGCCTTCATCGAAACGAAGAATTTCGATGAAGCGCAGGTCGAGTCAATGGAATGGCGAACTCCTGCGGACCCGCCCACATCGCTACCTCACAGAGCTTCTATGCTCCAGTTTTACGGCTCGGCTCACGAATGGACTTCCGCGCAGCGTAAATCGCCACGGCAGATGCGCAGAACGGGTGATGCCGATGCGTTTGTCGGCGACGACGTCAAATGTCGCGCGTGAGTTGGAGACAAAACAGTGGCGCGGATCGGAGCACAGATCCATCTCGTGATCTCGCCCGGTGATCGCGAGTGCTTGTGTGATCTTGCCCGGACCGGAGCAAAGTTGACGCACATCGTTAACGGCACGGCGTCGCTTCATCAGTTGAATCCCTCGCAGCGGCTCGAGCGCACGAAATAAAACAAAGCCGTTCTCATCGCCTTTCACCAGCACGTTCAGCATCCAATGAACGCCGTAGTTGAAATACACATAAGCCGCGCCGGCTTTGTTTCGATCGATGAACGATCGCGTGCTCGGGCGCGTAAAGGTATGCGCAGCTTCGTCGTTAATCGCCGCATATGCTTCTACTTCGACCACGATGCCTGAGCATTCGCCCCAAACCAGTTCGGTGCCGATCAGTTCGCGCGCGCACGTGAGCGGATCGCGCTTGAAGAAGGACGCCTGGACAACCCGACTCACAAGCAACGGTTACTCTGGGCTCTGGTCTTCGTCCTGTTCCTGAATGGAGCTAGCGGATGGTTTGTAGTAAACCGGAATCTTCACATTGGATTCGATCGGTTTGCCATCACGGAACGCCGGAATGAATTTGGCTTCGCTAAAATCGGTGAGAGCCGCATTGCCGAACCCAAGCAGCGGCGGTTGTTCAGATAGAACCTCCATGCCAATCAGATTTCCCTTCTCATCGACCTTCAACCCGAGCTCCACAACGCCAGTGACTGCCACTGTGCTGCCGGTTTCGGGATAGTGCAGCCCGGTAAACTTTGAGTCCTGTCCCACATACGGTTGCGGATCGATGAAATCGGTTTCCTTGTCTACTTCCTCAAGTTGCTGATTGGCAAAAATTCGCAGACGCGGTTTCCCGTTCACGACTGCGAATTTCACCGTGCCGTAGAAAATGGCCAGGACCAGCTGGTGATTGTGCACTGCTGGTATGAACCTGGCGGTCAAAAGCCGTTTGAGTAGTTCCTGCTCCAGCAGTTCAGATCCGCGTGTGCCACGATACGCACCACTGTGGACAACCTGGCCAGTGGGTGCGACCAGACAGGTAAACATTACCGCCGCTTCTTTTTGTCCTTTTTTGATCAGGTCGGCCGTGTCGATCGTGTTGATTAGCGAATTTGGCGCGGTTCCAACTAGCGCTGGCCTGATTTCTGGCAGCTTCGGCGCCGGTGAGGGAGATGGTGATCCCGGTTTAGGCGTCTGCGCCAGTGCCAGATCAAGGCTGAGCAATAGACTAACACAGCAAAAAATCCCAAGTCGCATGGCGCAATAGGCAAGCGAAACTAAACGCTTTTGCAAGGCAAACTCTTCGGGGAGCGCACGCTTCCAGTGTGCCGCGTTCGGCGGCCGAACGCTTCTACTGGATTCAATGTGTGTCCCGGCAATGCCGGGCACTGCCCGCCCTGCAAACCGGCGCTCCCATTTTTGCGAGGCAAAGCCTTGTCATCGAGCGAAGTCGCCTGCCAAGCCGTAGCTTTATGCGGAGCTGGAGGAACCGGGACGCATCACCCAACAGCGACTCCTTCGACTCCGCTGCGCTGCGCTCAGCATGACGAGGCAATCAGGCCGCGACTTCCAACGTGCGTACTTCGGCAATCCTTCGCACGACTTTGTGGCGCCGGAAGTAATCGATGAGTGCGTCGCGGGTTTGTACGGGATGCAGCACGCAATTAGCCTCGGGGTTCTCCAGCAACGCGCGCAACTTCATGAAATGATGCCCGCCGCTCCGGGCATCGAAACTATTGAAAGCAATCATGTATCGCTTGCCGCGCTCGAGCGGACGTCCATCTGGAAATGTAATTGAGGTAATCCGGGAATCGGATCCCCGGCCCTCCACCTTTACCCGAATCCCCAGTAAACTTCGCGGTTCATGACCAGCATACACTTCCTCCATCACGCTTCTTATTTCGTCCGCTGAAAGCGTCGCTGTGACGATCAGGTTTTCGTATGGAATGACATTCCAGATATCGTTCACCGTGGTTAAGCCCGCGAGAAGTCTACCCTTTTCAGCGAAGACACCGTGCATGACCGCATCGACCACCACGCCGCGTTCCGCCAATGTTTCCCTAATCGCGGCGCCGATCAGCTTTTCGATGTCACTGGGCTGACCCCGCGTACCGTGAGCGTGCAACGTTTCCGCCAGTTCGCCGATCGGTTGCGCCAGCGACCTGTCCGATTCTTCCAGCTGCGATTTTGCTCTGGAAAGCACAACTTGATCGGCCTCAAAGCGATTATCCATCAGCTCACAGACAGCTTCGCGGCGCAGCAGTTTTTTGGATCGCCGGTCAAAAAGCAGATCGACCCGGCCAACGTGAATTCCAAAGTGGTCCGCCTGGGTAAAGAGCACGCGATTCGTTAGGCGACTTGGAATAGCCTGATGAGTATGGCCCGCTATGAAAGCTGCGACCTGCGGGAACTCGGAAGTCAACGCCATCACCGTGTTGGCAAAGTCGTCGCCGCCGGTTCGCGGCTTTAATCCCATGTGACCTGTGAGCACAATCGCGTCCGCGCCGTGCTTATTGGCTTCGGTAATTGCGCGCCGCACAGGCTCAACCGGATGCTCGAAATTGATTCCAACAGTAAACTCCCGCGGAAGCCAGAACGACATGCCTGGTGTTGTGATTCCGATAATCGCGACTTTGACTCCGGCAATTTCCCTAACGATAAATGGCTGAACCTTTGCGAAGGGATGTTGGGAATCGGAAAACGAACCGGCTAATTGGCCACCTAATCTGGTATTGGCACCGAGCACGGCCATTGCTGATTTCTGTAAGGCATTTCGAAACGGCTCGATCCCCCAATCGAATTCGTGATTGCCAATCACCCACGCGTCGTATTTGAGGTGATTGAAAAGATCGATCATCAGTTCGCCTTTATTTCGAAGGCTAACGTCAGTGCCCTGATAAACGTCGCCGACGTCGATCAGAATCGAATCCGGACTTTGCGTGCGCCAGCGCCGAAGTTGCGTAACACAACGCGCAAGGCCACCGCGATCAGCGGTCCCGTCGTAGTCAAAGGTAGGCAGAATGTGGCCATGCAAATCCGTCGTGTGCAGGATTGAGATACAAATGGTGTCCGGCTCGAGCGCGGCAGCAGCACTGGCCATCGTTGGGAACGCGCCAAGCACTCCCGCGCGGCCGGCGAGTCTCAGAAAATCACGCCGCGTCCAGGAGCTGTATGGGTGAGACATTGCAGGGTGGCCTCTGCCGAGAGGCTAGCTGCAAATGAATCTCTGTTTCAATGAAAAAGACGTCGCACGTTTCAAGGAACGGCGGCTTCGGCAGCCGCCGAAATCCAGTTTTGCGCTGCGAAGCCAGAGTAGAAGCGGCGCCCACGCCCCTTTTCATAGAGGCTTGTTCCTTAAATGTAAGCACGGGACGAGGGCGTAGCGTCCACAACGATCGCGCCTCTGAACACCCCGTAGATTTCCGAATCTAAAATCGACGGGGGGAAGCCGTCGTTCCTTGATCGATCCATAACACGGGGTAACGGTGTCGGTTACAACTTTTTTTGCCATGCTCAACGAAGATTCCATTGCCGAACTAAAACAAAACCTCAGAGGCAGACTCATCCAGCCAGGCGACGCGGATTACGATGAAGCGCGCACCGTCTACAACGCGATGATCCACAAGAAACCGCGGGTGATCGCGCGCTGTGCAGACGTCGCTGACGTGATCCGTTGCGTAAATTTCGGCCGCGAAAACAATCTACTTGTCTCGATCCGCGGCGGCGGACACAACGCCGGCGGTTTGGGAATTTGCGATGACGGACTGGTGATCGATCTCGCTTCGATCAAATACACGCGAGTCGATCCCGAAGCTCGCACCGTCACCGTCGGTGGGGGATGCGTGTGGGGCGACGTCGATCATGCAACGCACGCCTTCGGACTGGCTACTCCGAGCGGCATCATCTCCACCACTGGCGTGGGTGGGCTAACCCTCGGCGGCGGAGTCGGTCATCTCACACGTAAATGCGGGTTGAGCATCGATAATTTGCTCTCGGCTGATGTGGTGTTAGCCAGCGGCAATTTTGTCAAAGCCCATGCCGGTGAAAATCCGGATCTATTCTGGGCGCTGCGCGGCGGCGGCGGCAATTTCGGGATCGTCACATCGTTTACATTCAAATTGCATCCGATCGATACCCTCTATGCCGGGCCCATGCTCTACGAACTGAGCGGGGCTGCCGACGTGATGAAATGGTACCGCAATCAGATTCCGTCAGCGCCCGATGATCTGAATGGTTTTTTCGCTTTTCTCACCGTTCCGCCAGCTCCGCCGTTCCCCGAACATCTGCACACGAAAAAAATGTGCGGTGTCGTATGGGCATATGCCGGACCACTGGACAAAGCGGAAGAGACATTCGCGCCCATCCGGGCTTTCAAGAAGCCCGCGCTGGATTTTGTAGGACCACTGCCGCAGCCCGCGTTGCAAAGCATGTTCGACGCGCTTTATCCTCCCGGACTCCAATGGTACTGGCGTGCGAATTTTGTAAATGACTTAAGCGACGACGCGATCGCGCAGCACATTCGTTTTGGTGAAGCACTGCCAACAATGCATTCCACCATGCATATGTATCCGATCAACGGCGCCGCCGCTCGTGTAGGCAAAACCGCTACGGCGTGGAATTATCGCGATGCGATGTGGGCGCAGGTCATCGTCGGTGTCGATCCTGATCCAGCGAACAATGACAAAATTATTTCCTGGACCAAGAGCTATTACGATGCGGTGCATCCGTTCTCTGCCGGTGGCGCGTACGTAAACTTCCTCATGGGCGACGAGGGCGAAGAACGCGTGAAGAAGACTTACGGCGGAAATTACGAACGCCTCGTTGCAATCAAAAAGAAATATGATCCGGATAATTTCTTCCGTGTGAACCAAAACATTAAGCCGGCTGCCGCCTAACCATGAAACCTTTCCTTATTTCTGCAGCTCTGTCTCTCTTCGCGTCGCTAAATCTGCATGCCACCGAAGCCCTTTTGTTCGAAGGCGGCGGCTACAACATGCAGATCATGGTGGGATACGAAGACAATCCGGTCATTGCCCAGGTTCTCTTTACGCCTCCCGAAGCCAAAGACTGGGTTGTCCTTCCTCGCGAAAGCCTGCAGATCCAAAAATTCGACATGAAAAAGCGAATTTTGATCATGCGATTTTCAAATAAAAACAATGCGGATTTGCCCGCGTCGTTTTCATTTTCCGCCAGGAACAGCAACGCCGTCCTCTCTATCGGCGGCAAACAAATCAAAAGCGAATTCAATTGGGATATTTAATAATGCATTCGGTACCCGCCGAGATGCATCGATCGTATCAGCCCGTGTATTCCTTTCATTAACACCCGGCCGGGTGTGTTAAACGACCGCGCGACGGAGCCGTCTCAACGGCTTCTCGCCTGCACATCGTTGAAACGATTTGTTTTCTTTCACTCGGTTGCACCGGGCTGAAGCCCGGTGTTAATAAGAGCCGCGTCAAATTCGATACTCTCCGCATTAAAATTTCATGACAGCTGACGAATTGAGATCCCTGCAAGCGCCGCTGAAAGCGCAGTATCGCGAGCGGCCCGAGACGGCATTGGTCACGCTGACCGCAGAGGGACGGGTCAACGAAAACATGACCTGCAAAATCGAAACCGGAAAAGCGCGCGTCGAAGCAGGTCTTCATCCGGCGACCGGTGGCGATGGGCAAAGCGCGTGTTCCGCCGACATGTTGCTCGAAGCTCTAGTAGGTTGTGCCGGTGTCACATTGAGCGCTGTCGCTACCGCGCTCGGGGTTCCGTTGCGGGACGCCGTAATCCGCGCGGAAGGCGATCTCGATTTTCGGGGCACGCTCGGTGTTTCCAAGGACGTGCCGGTCGGGTTTAAACAAATTCGACTGCACATTGATCTCGACACCGATGCGACCGAAGATCAGATCGCGACACTTCTGCGCCTGACCGAACGCTACTGCGTTGTTTATCAAACATTAAGTAAGCCTGCCGAGATCAGCGTTTTGCATCGGGTTGTATCTCGCTAAAATCTGCTGCTATGCCGTTGTACATGGACATTCACAATCTCGACGACGGGACAACCGCGGACGACGTAGCCAAAGCGCACGAGAAAGACATGAAGATCCAGGAGAAATATGGGGTCAAGTACAGCAAGTACTGGGTCAACGAGAGCGGGAAGAAAGTTTTTTGTCTCGCGCACGCGCCAAACGCCGAGGCAGCAGAACGAGTCCATCGTGAAGCGCACGGGATGATGCCTGAAAAGATCATCGAAGTTGAGCCTGAGCTCGCGGAAGGAATCCTGGGTAACTTCGAAACGAATGCAGCAGGAGCAGTCGTTCTTCCCAGCGGCGGAGCGGATGCGCGAGATCCCGGCATCCGAACCATCCTGTTCACCGACGTGGTCAATTCGACAATATTAACTCAATCGTTAGGCGACGAAGTCGCCCTGGCGGTTTTGGGAGTGCACGACATGATTGTCCGCGACGCGTTATCGGCGTCGGGCGGCCGGGAAATCAAACACACCGGCGACGGCATCATGGCGTCGTTCGTTTCGGCAGCGAGCGCGGTCCGCTGCGCAATTCAAATCCAACGCCAATTGGACAAGCATGCGCAAGCAAATCCCAAGCGTGCGCTCAAGGTTCGGGTCGGCGCAGCAGTGGGCGAACCGGTCGAGCAACACAACGATCTGTTTGGATCGACGGTTCAACTCGCCGCCCGCCTCTGCGCGCACGCGCAGCCCGAACAAATTGTCGTCTCCAACGCAATCGCTGAACTCTGCCTCGGCAAAGGGCTTTTGTTCGAAGATATCGGGGAAGTAACACTGAAAGGTTTCAATTCCCCGGTGCGCGCCCACGTCGCTGCGTGGCGACAGTGATGCCGCATCGGATCCGCAAATCGCGTTTCCCTCGATGTTGTTTCTCGCGGGCGTGATATCTCTTGTCACCAGTTTCGGCATCAGCGGTTGGATGCGATCCCGTGGTTTAGGCATCGCGACCACGAGTTTATCTTTGCCTGGCGCGGTTGCTGTTTTCGTTGCACTCAGGCCGTTCGTATGTCGTGCCTGCTCGATAACGTCATTTAATCAACGAAAATGGAGGCCCCCGTTTGACTCCTGCCGCTTCGCAATATCTTCTTCGCTTTAATCATTACACGTCAACCATCCTTTAAATTATGATCCAATCCTCACGTCTTCGTTTGTCTCTCGCTTTCGCTTTGTTCGCACTTCCGTTTGCAACGGAATCGTTCTTCCTGCCCGGCTCTTTGCGGGCAGCGGAGGAGAAAAAAATCGAGTTTCCCGCTCCGAGCCAGCACGCGACGGTCAAACAGCGTGTCGGTTTAACCGATGTCGAAATCGATTATTCGCGGCCGAACAAGAACAATCGCGAGATTTTCGGCGGCCTGGTGCCTTACGGTAAACTCTGGCGAACAGGCGCGAACGCGGTCACGAAAATCACTTTCAGCAAACCGGTCGCACTCGGCGGCAAGCAGATCCCGGCTGGCGAGTACGCTCTCTTCACGATTCCAACAGCCGACGAGTGGACCATCATCATTTCGAAAGACGCGAAAGTGCAGAGCGCGGCCGACTACAAGCAGGAGAACGATGCGGCGCGTATCACGGCGAAGCCGGAGCCGAATCCGAACACAGTCGAGACGTTCACCATCAGCCTGGGCGATGTGAAAGGCGCTTCCGCAACGCTCAATTTTCTTTGGGATAAAACACGTGTCCCGGTAAAGTTGACCACCGATGACGTCGAGCAGGTAAGCAAGGAACTCGACGCAGCCGTTGCTGCAGGGACTCCGCTCGATCCGCGCACGGCCTATCAAGCCGCATCCTTCTACTACGATAACAACAAAGACATGAACCAGGCGGCGAAATGGATCGGCCAAGCGCTGGAGAAGAATCCCAACGCCTACTTCATGTATTACAAGAAAGCGCAGATTGAGGCGAAGCTTGGCAAGAAGAAAGAAGCGGCAGCGGCGGCACAGAAGGCGATCGATATCTTGAAGAAAGACAAAGCGCCAGACGAGTCCGCAATCAGGAACGCGCAACAGATTGTCGACAGCTCGAAGTGAAGATCGAGGCGTAGGGATTTTCGCGTAAATCAACAACGTTTGGCGCAAGGTAGTCGGGGGCCTGTACAGATGAAGCATCTGCTGCTTTGTCTACTCTGCGTTGTTGCAAGCCAGAACTTCTGCTACGCGGAGGTGACAAAACTGTCCGCAAACGATCGCAAGATCTTGCAGGATTCCTCGCGCTTTCATGAGGTTCATTCCACCGCTGACTTGCCACCGGCGATCGTAGCGCTTTGCGGCGACAAAGTCGCAGAACCTGGCCAGAATTGGAACGCTACTGATGTCGTTACCGATCGAACTCTCCCCGCGAAACGGCTTATCTGGGCCGCCATAGGCGGCGATTACTACGTGGTGCATTACGAGCGCGGTGGGATCGCGCACACCTATCACGTGTTAGTTGCGAAAATCGCGAAGGACGAGACGAAACCGAAGATAATCTGGCAGGCTATGGGAGGCCCGTTCAAAGACTACTCGGCATTTGTCCAAGCGTTGCGAAGCGGCAAGCTGGACGATCGTTTGGACTGGCGGTAAGTGACACCGTTATCGTTTGCTGACTGGCGGCACAAGGAAAAGCGGCGCGGGATGCCCCGACTCCAAAAGCTTCGCGAGACAGGACACGCTTAATTAGAATTTCGCACGAAGTGCTTTGGGAGTGCCCTGCCCGCAGCAGCTTCGCGCAGCGATGCCGGCGGGCGATGCGTCCTCGCATCGCTTTGTCTTCGCGCAAGCGATCTGTAGATTCCACACAATATGGAACTCGAAGGTATCGATCACGTAGCCATGGGTGTGCGCGACGTCGAACGCTCAGCGAAATGGTATATCGATGTGCTCGGATTCGAGCAACTCCACAAAGGGATGTGGAATGGAGTGCCTATTTTTATCGGAAAAGGAAATACCGCCATCGCCTTGTTCCCAGCAAATCAGGAGCCTAACAAGTCAACGAACCGCGAGATCCGAATGCTTCATCTCGCCTTCCGGGCGGATGGCAAAAATTTCCACGCGGCGCAACGTGACCTGGAAAAGCACGGAATCAAATTCGAATTCCAGGACCACGAAATCGCGCACTCGATTTACTTCCGCGATCCCGATGGCCACCAGCTCGAGATCACGACGTACGACTTGAATTAGTATCATTTTGTCATGTCGAAAGAAGTCGCTGCAACGAAATGCAAGCGAGGCCAGGATTCCAAACATCTCTCGAAAATGAGTACTCCGCGCAACGCAGAGAAATTAATGAGAAATTCCTCGACTTAGCTCGACATGACAAATTAGTGGAGCGCGAGCGTCCCGCTTGCGCGGCAAGCGATTCGGTTTCGCCTACAAATTCGGCTCGTTCCACAACGCCAACGCAGGCGTTCCTCTATTTTCCTCAGCGGGACGCACACCGTTGACCGCGGGCATTCAAATCGGCGGTCCAAACCTCCTTGAATTATCTGGTAGCGGAATATCGAAAATTTGGGAAGTGTAACCGCCACGATATGAAAACAATCACGCTTAAGCCGCTTATTCTGTGTCTGGCTGTCGCCGGCCTTGGGCAAATCGCTTTCGGACAGAGCGATTTGAAGCTGCCTGATGTCAGCCAGGCTGCCGAGGTCAAACAGCGCATTGCGTTGACGGACATCACGGTCAATTACCATCGCCCATTGGTGAACGGGCGAAAAATCTGGGGCGGCCTTGTTCCTTATGGCAAGGTCTGGCGCGCAGGCGCGAACGAAAACACCACCATCGAATTCAGCGATCCGGTTTCAGTCGAGGGTAAACCGTTGGATAGAGGAACGTACGGCCTGCATATGATTCCGAACCAGGACTCGTGCACGGTGATTTTTTCAAAAACAAACACGGGCTGGGGAAGCTACAGCTACGATCAGAAAGACGACGCGCTGCGTGTCGCCGTGAAACCGAAACCGCTCGCTCAGCCGGAAGAGGCGCTTGAATTCGAGTTCGAAGATTTGAAACCAACTTCGACGGCGGTCACGCTGAAGTGGGACAAGGTCGCCATTCCGTTCACTGTGTCCGTGAACGAAGCGGATCAGACGTTGCAAAATATTCGGGCTCAAATGAAAGGCGCAGGCCAGTTTGCCTGGCAAGCCCCGGACCAGGCAGCGCAGTTTTGTTTAACGAACAAAATCAATCTGGATGAAGCACTGAAGTGGGCCAATCTCTCAATTCAGAACGAGGAACGGTTCGAAAATCTCAGCACGAAGGCGGATATCCTAAAGGCGCTGAACAAACAGGACGAGGCGAAAGCCACCTGGGACAAGGCGTTGCAGAAAGCCGAAGCACCGCAACTCTATACCTACGGCCGACAGCTTCAGAATCAGAAGAAGCCGGCTGAGGCTGCTCAAGCGATCGATATCTTTAAAGAAGTTGCCAAACGCTTTCCGAACGGAGTTTACGGAGATCTGGCTCAAGCTCGTGTTAAATCCGCGGCTGGTGATTTTACCGGCGCGCTGAATGATGCGAAACAGGCGCAGGCTGCCGCTCCCAGTGAGGGACAAAAGCAGGCGATCCAAGGCCTCATTGATCGGCTGCAGGCGAAGCAGGACATCAACAAGTAGCGGCTATCTTCGATTTTTAGACGATAGCCTCGATGGGACGCTCACCGGAACATGGCCTGTCGGCGGTGATAAACCGCCGCTGCAGAACGCGTATTTGGCGCATGGCCGTCGCGGTCGCGATGCTCGCGATCGCGATCACAGCCAACTCCGCTGACGCGCCGCCGTTGTTGTCTCCAGACCAGATGAGTGCGAGCGAGATTCAGCTCGCATTGGAAAAGCTCAACGTGCTTGGCCGGGTGCTGTACATCGCCGCGCACCCGGACGACGAAAACACAAATCTGATGGCGTTCTGGTCGAACGGTTCGCTTTACGATGCCGCGTATCTGTCGGTGACACGCGGCGACGGGGGCCAAAATATATTGGGACCCGAACTCGGCGAGCGGCTCGGCGTCATTCGAACAGAGGAATTACTTGATGCACGACGCATCGATCACGCCAGGCAATTCTTCACGCGCGCGCTCGATTTCGGTTTCTCAAAGACGGCGAAGGAAACGCTGCACATTTGGGATCACGACAAGATTCTTGCTGATGTCGTTTGGGTGATTCGCAATTTCCGGCCGGATGTAATTGTCACGCGCTTTAGTCCCGAGGATGACAAGACGCATGGCCATCACACCGCGTCAGCGATCCTGGCGACGGAAGCGTTCTCAGCAGCAGCCGATCCGAAGCGTTTTCCCGAACAACTCGCTTTCGTGAAGCCGTGGCAAGCGACCCGGCTGGTTTGGAACACATCTCCGTTTTTCTTTAGGAACCGGAATATTCCATTCGATCCGACTGGCCTGACCGTTTTGGAAGCAGGCGGTTACAACCCGCTCCTCGGCAAATCGTACACAGAAATCGCAGCGGCGAGTATCAGCATGCACAAAAGCCAGGGGGTCGGTGGATTGCCGCAACGGGGCTCACGGAAGGAATATTTCAAGCCGTTAAAAGGTAAACCGATGACGAACTCGCTGTTCGAGGCGGTCGACACGAGCTGGTCGCGCGTTCCGAATTCCGAATCCGTCGCAACTGAAATTCGCCAGATCCTTTCCAAGTTTAATCCGGCCGATCCGGCGGCGTCTGTGCCCGAGTTGTTGAAGTTGCAAAAGACGTTGAGTGGAATTCAGGATGAGTTCTGGATCGCGGAGAAAAAAGCAGACGTCGACAAGATCATCGCGGCCTGCCTCGGCTTGCATGTGGAAACGTCGACAACCACTGAAACATTCACGCCAGGGCAAACCGCAGCGATAAAGCTCGAAGCAATTAATCGCTCGAACGTACCAGTCACACTTCAGGAAGTACGATTCCCAAACACGGGTGATTCAACCAGGATCGATGCACCGCTTCCGTCGAACGAACTGGTTACAAAAGATCTGTCGTCCAGGATCCCCGATAATGCTCCGTATTCGCAACCGTACTGGCTCCGCAAACCTCGCACGTTAGGCACGTTCACGGTTGACGATCAAAAACTCATCGGTCTGCCTGAGAATCCCCCTGCTCTTCCCGTCGAAATAATTCTGCAAGTTAGCGGACAGGAACTGCGATACATCGTGGACACCACGTATCGCGCGTCTGATGCAATAATAGGCCAACCGTTACGGCCATTGGTCATTGCGCCGCCTGTGTTCGTGAACGTCCTGGACAACGTCTTCATATTTCCGACGAACCAGCCCAAACCAGTTTCAGTGCGCGTCACCGCGGCAACGGGTCCCGCAACAGGAGAACTGAAACTGGCGGTGCCGCAGGGATGGAAAGTCTCTCCCGCCTCGATCCCGCTCGATCTGAAGGCAGTCAATGCCGAGATGATGGGCAGGTTCAACGTTAAACCGCCGGATCAAGATAGCGAAGGCACTTTACGAGCAATCGTTTCAATCGAAGGCCGCGACTATTCACTCGGTCGGGTACGCATTTCCTATCCGCACATCGGCGTGCAGACCCTAATGCCGCCGGCGGAAGCGAAGATAGTTCGCGCTGACATCCGCAAGAAGGGCGACAGCATTGGGTATATCCCCGGCGCCGGCGATGATGTTCCGGAAAGCCTGAGGCAAATCGGGTACTCGGTAAAGATGTTGAGCGAACCGGAAATCACCGCGAAGAACCTGGCGCAGTTCTCTGCCGTCGTGTTTGGGATTCGGGCATTCAACACACAGGACCGGATTTCCAACTGGCTGTCGGAAGTGTTCGAGTACGTAAAGAATGGTGGACTTGCGATCGCGCAGTACAACACGTTAGCGGATCTCAAGACCAACCAATTCGGGCCATATCCGTTGGAGATTTCACGGGACCGTGTCACTGACGAAAATGCTCCGGTGCGTGTTCTGGCGCCGAATGACGCGCTTATGAACATTCCAAACAAAATCACGCCAAAGGATTTCGACGGATGGGTTCAGGAACGCGGACTTTATTTCCCTAACAAATGGGATGCTGCCTGGACGCCTGTCCTGTCGTGCAATGATCCAAACGAAAAACCGCTCGATGGCGGTTTGCTGGTTGCAAAGTCAGGCAACGGTTTCTTTATCTACACCAGTTATTCCTGGTTTCGGCAATTGCCTGCCGGCGTCCCGGGATCGTATCGATTATTCGCCAACATGCTGTCACTGGGAAAATGAGCACACAGGATCAGAAGGATGAATCCTATTCCTGGCGCAAAGCGTACAGCGTGACCCTTTCCGTTTTTGCGGTGGAGGTAGTGCTCCTCTACCTGTTTACCCTCCGGTTCTCGTGAACCGGCTGGATTATCTTGTCCTCATCGCCACCATTCTGGCGATCCCCCTCTACGGCCTCTGGCGGACGCGCGGGAGCGCCTCGTTAGGCCAATATCTCAAGGGCGACTCCAGCATTCGCTGGATGACCATAGGCTTGTCTGTGCTGGCGACCCAGGCTGGCCCGATCACGTTCCTTTCCATGCCCGGTCAGGCATATGAGAGCGGCATCGGTTTTATCCAGAATTACTTTGGGCAACCACTCGCGCTGATCGTCGTGTGCGCAGTGTTCGTTCCGATTTATCAGCGGCTCAAGGTCTACACTGCCTACCAATATCTCGGTGAACGATTCGATCGAAAGACACAGCTACTCGGCGCATTCTTGTTTCTTATCCAACGAGGCCTCGCTGCCGGCATCACCGTCTATGCGCCCGCTATCATTCTTTCCGCGGTACTCGGCTGGCGGCTGAACCTGACCATCTGGCTCGCAGGCGGTGTGGTGATCATCTACACCGTCATCGGCGGAACAAAGATTGTCAGCATCACGCAACGCTACCAGATGATCGTGATCCTAATCGGCATGGCGATCGCATTTGCCGTGGCCGTTTACCGCCTCTCGCCCGATCTCTCCTTTCACAACACGCTGTCAGTCGCCGGCCACATGGGCAGACTCGAGGCCGTTAATTTCTCCGTCGATCCACATAAGCGATATACATTCTGGTCGGGTTTGATCGGCGGATTTTTTCTCGCGCTCTCGTATTTCGGCGCGGATCAATCGCAGGTACAACGATATCTCGCCGGCGGCTCGCTCAAAGAGAGCCGGCTTGGCTTGCTATTCAACGCGGGAGTTAAGGTGCCGATGCAGTTCTTCATTCTGCTGCTCGGCGCGATTGTGTTCATGTTTTATCAATTCGAAAAACCGCCGGTTTATTTCAATCAACCTGCGTATCAACGAGCGATGGAAAGCGGCCATGCGCCGCAGCTCACGAAGATAGAGACCCAGTTCGATGAGGTCTTCGCGCAAAAGCGCGCAGCGATCCGTGCGCTCTCAATCGCCTCGCCCGGTGACCGCGAAGCGCTGGCCGATAAGGTGCGCGACCTCGATGCGCAGGCGCGCGCGTTGCGCGATCAAACCAGGACGGTTCTGGTCCAAGCGGGCGTGGATCCGAAAAGCAAGGAATCGGACTATGTATTCATCACTTTTATTCTTCAACAGATGCCGCACGGAATTGTCGGATTACTCATCGCCGTGATCCTGTGCGCGACGATGTCCGCAATGGCAGCAACTCTAAATGCCCTCGGGTCCACCACCGCGATTGATTTTTATCGGCCATTGATCCGGCCAAACGCGAGCGACCACCATTATGTGATTGCAGCCCAGGCGCTGACAGCGGCATGGGGGTTAATCGCCATCGCTGTCGCTTCGTTTGCCAGTTTGGTCGAGAACCTCATCGAAGCAGGCAACATTCTGGGCTCGGTGTTCTACGGCAGCATCCTCGGCCTTTTTCTCACCGCGTTTTTTATTCGTGGAGTTACGGGATCGGCAGTTTTCTTTGCGGCGCTCTGTGCACAAATGCTCGTGTTCGTCCTGTTCGCGACGACAAACATCGGCTACCTCTGGTACAATCTGATTGGGTGCGCGGTCGTTCTGATTCTGGCGCCGATCTTGCAGCAAACTCTCTTCCGTAGCCGGGACACCTCCGCCGGCGTATGAATCTGCTTTTGAGCCATGGATCATCCGATTATTTGTTTCGGCCAGCAACCGTGCGGATTTTTTCCCAAGCGATTTTTAGTCGCTAAAATCGTGACGGCCCGCCGACTGCAAAAGGAGATCGGTGGAGAGATCGTTTTCTTTTGTCACGACAGCGATCATGACCCGCGCGAGACAAGCACCATCTTGCGAGACCATCAGAGCGGCAGGGAAGTCGCTCTGAATTTTCAGTTCGAGAATCGGATCCAAAAGCAATTTTCCCCGCTCTATGCGAAACGCGTCCTTCCGGAATGGCACGAAAAAACTGCACGCCAACTTCCAAATTACGTGTCGCAGACACTGGTGGAACACTTCAAGGAAAGCAAGTCGTCGAATGTCGCGGATTTCTGTCTCAAGATGTATGCCCGAATGGGTTTGCTGGACGGCATCCGCGTAGACCGATCCAGCGCACCCGAGTTCAGGGCGCGCGCAGTCGCCGTTTCAGATTATTTCGTAGATCAGCCGTATGAAGGAGAAATCGTTCGCGCTCGACATCGCGATGGAAAATTGCTGCTGCATAAAGGCGGCGATCGATTTCTGGAAATTCCTGGAGACGATTTCGGTGCCGAACAGATCAGCCCGACCCGGGACACGCGTTTTATCTGGATGCAGTCAGTGATTCATTGCACTCATTATGTGGCCGGCGCGAGCGAACAGCATTACGTCAACAAGGCTGACGCTCCCGATGTCACATTCGTTAGGCGGGAAGAGATTTCCGACTCGGGCAAAGCCTACACCGAGGAGTCATGAAGCCTGGGCCGTTCAAAATTGGCATCGCCTGTTTCCCGTTGATCGGCGGGAGCGGCATCCTGGCAACGGCGCTTGGCTCCGAATTGGCCCGTCGCGGTCATGAAGTTTACTTCTTCAGTTACGCTCAACCGGTCAGGCTGGACCTGCCGCAGGACAATCTTCACTTCCATCGAGTCGACGTTGCGCATAACCCTTTGTTCCCCTCGCCCGATTACACTTTACCGCTCGCGGTGAAGATGGCAGAGGTTGCGCGTTCACAGCAGCTCGATCTTTTCCATGTTCATTATGCGGTGCCACACGCACTGGCGGCCTGTTTGGCGTCGCAGATGTTGGGCCCGTCGGCTCCGCGCATCGTGACGACGTTGCATGGAACCGATACCACTCTGCTGGGGCAGGATCCTGATTACCGAACCGCCATTGAGCACGCCCTCGTGCACTCCGATGCCGTCACCGCAGTGTCCGAAAGTCTGCGGAACCAAACGCTGGAGACATTCGATCTGAAACGCTCGATCGAAGTCATCCCGAATTTTTTTACTCCGGATAAACCGAAGCGAAGCCGCGAGGAAGTTCGGCGCGAACTCGGCATTGCCGACGAATTTCTCGTGCTGCACATGTCGAGTTTGCGAGCCGTGAAGCGGATCGATCTGTTGCTGCGTACGATCGCAGCGTCAAAGAATCGAGAGCGCATCCGGTTGTTAATCATGGCAGGCGGCCCTTTTGATTCTTACGAAGCGTTACTCGATGAACTGCGACTTAGGCCCACTGTCATCGTACGCCAAAACACGGCTGTGGTAGACGAGTATGTGAGGGCAGCGGATGCGGGGCTCTACACATCCGAATACGAAAGCTTCGGCTTGAGCATTCTTGAGACGATGTTCTATGGAAAACCCGTGGTCGCTTTCCGCGTCGGAGGCATACCCGAAGTGATAGGAGATTCTTCTCCATTATATCCATTCGGGGATGTAACTGCGGCTGCCGCCGGATTGGACGCGCTCGTCGAATCCCGGGATCTGGCACACAAATTGGGTGAACGCAGTCGCAACCGCGCGGTCGACCAATTCTCGGCAGATCGCATCCTGCCGCAATACGAGGCGCTGTATCGCCGCGTAATCGCCGGGGACCGACACAGAGTGAAAGAACGTCTAGCCCTTTAACAAAAATAGATCCGCTCGAAACCGAAGACGAACACCCGTTTTGCCTTGTCGAAAAAGGTTTTCTTCAAACGCGAAATCCTTTGACCACCACGCTAATTAGTAGCGGTATCCGCTTGCTGCGAAGCAAACAGTTGCTGCAGAGATTCGGTTGAGATCGCGTACTGGCCCTGCTTGTCCAAGCGCTCCACAAACTCGCGGAAAACCTTCTGCTGATCCGGTGGCAACGTCTTGTATTCCGCAAACATGAACTGAGGCAATCTGAAGAAACAGCAACGAGAAGCGTCAAGAATAGCGTCAAGTTTCAATTTGGTTAACGGATCGATCTCATTCCAGTCCATCAGAATTGCACGCGCGCGGTGAGAGTGCCTAGACGCATCTTTCTTCGGGATCGCCTCAGGCAAATCGAGTTCGCTTTCATCTGGCGAAGAGGTGGCCATCTTTTCCAACATCGGCGTTAGTTCCCTGAAATTTCCCCGCCAAATGACATCAAAATGTGGGTGATCTTTTAGCCAGTCGATCATAGCAGGCCGAAACTCGGCATGCCTTGACGCAATCAAGGCCGCAGCATCCAAAATTTCCTCCATGGAATTGCTCAACCCTTTGCCGCGGAGCAAAATCATAAACGTCGAAAACACCTCGGCTCTATCGCGCCAGGCTAACGCTCGGGCAGCCGCTTCAGCAGTCCACCTTTTTAAAAAAGAGTCGTCGTCTGACCGCTTCGCGGGCGTGGCGACGTCGTTCAAAATCTCGATTAAAGCCGCATCTATACGCTGATCTGGATACCGGCTGGGTTCTTCGCGAGGAACGAGCTTATCAATAACGTGATCGCGAAAAGCTACTTTTGGATTTCGTAAAAGCTCGATCATCTGATCAATCCACTGACGGCTGGCAGTCGCGTCATGCGGATCCGGTGGCTCGGTTTCCTTTACGAATCGTTCTGCCTTCGAGAGCGGGCGTTCGCGACCAACGGTTATGGTAGGTTCGTTAAGGTTGGCGCCCCGTTTCTCCAACTCCCGGTTAAGCAAAAGATCGGCGAAACTGGCATAGAGACTTTCATCGATACCATTGGTGTAATAATCGCCAATCGTATCGCTGAAATACAGTGTTACGTCAGTTCGGGGTACATCAGGCGAAACCCAAAAGGTCGCGTGGCCGTCGCCGGTACTCACAAGAAAGCCCGAGTACTCAGGTTTTTTCGAAGCGCGAACATGGCAAAGCCACCAAATCGTCTCGTACAACTGCCGCGCACTTCCTTCCGGCAGAGAAAGTTGCCTGGTCGCATCAATGGCCTGCCGCGAAGCCGTTTTCTTGACGTGATCCAAACTCTTGACTCGCGAGTAGGACAGAGTCGATGTGCCTCCGGAATATCGTAGCGCCGTAAACCCTTCATCTGCGATGTAACAATGTCCGCATCGCCAGCGAATTCCAACCTCACCTTTTGCAGGCGGGACGGCTTTCTCGGGTAAATCAAAAACGAATTGAAACGACTTCCTTGATTCCGTCGGGCAATTCTCTTGGATTAATGCCAGGGCCGCATCCTTCGGAGCCATCTCCCAAAACCTTTCCGGCACATGTGTCTTGACTTTAGCATCTTCGCGAAGTCGCGACTCGGTCTTACCACCGAGCATGATGTGCAGCAGTTCTTCGTCACTCTTGCCAACTAGGGATGAAGGGAGGCAATTGGGACACGCAAAAGCAAAGATCGCGGCGAGTATGACTAAAGAAAGACACTGTCGGAGAGTCGTCATCATCTCAGGCCTAGAAGATTGATCTTGTTGGAAACAGATTCTGAAAGCAACCGCCATCAGTTCAAACATTTCTGCTCTAACACCAAGTCTAACAACAGGGCCGAAACCGATCGTGTTGCAAAGCACGGAGACCAACCGCATCCAGTTGCCGATTTGCCGCCGGACCGACTTTATAAAAATCGTCGGGCATGATGACCTCACAAAGACTTACCAAAATGAAACCACCAACGCTTCCCAAGCGCGCTCGCTAGATGTGTTTCGTCGGGCAGCTCAAGCATTTCTGCTAATCATTGCTTCCGTTTGTGAATGATCCGCGACGTCACGAATGAGAAACGTGAATGTGCGAAACGAACACTCCCCACACACCAAATAATCGACATTTCTCGTCACCTGAACGTTTTTCGCAGCCAAATGACTTTGCCAGATATTTTTTAAAGCACCTCGCGCACGCAGCTCCGCCATATTTGAGCGGTAACAGCTCTACCCGGCCGAACCCATGTGAGGCGGCCTTCTCGGGCGAACGACGCCACAGTTCGCGCAATCTCGGATCCACATTCGCATAAAATCTACGCCGCACCTGGTGTCGCGGAAAATCTGGTTTGATGTCTGATCCGACATTTACCGCTCCATGCGCACGCCAGTTACCACTTCGCGGCTGGCGTTCCCGCGTCCACATCCCCGTTGGGAATACTTCTTCAATGCATTCAAATACGAATGCCACTTCGACTGAAAATCGGCAACTCCCAAACAATCCGCGGCGGTGACAGTTAAAGAACCAATCCTGCCGCAATACGAGGCGCTGTATCGCCGTGTCATTGCCAATGCCGCTTGAATTTTCGAAAAGTGCCAATCCACCATTGCAATCGCGCACGAATCTCCCTTTGATGAAGCCCGACGATGCCGCTCCGGATGTGCCGCCCGCATCACTCAATCCGGAAAAGGATCCCGACGAGTGGGTAACGAAAGATGAACCGATGACTGGCCCGCAGCGCTCATATCTCCAGACGCTCTGCCGCGAAGGTGGGGAAGAATTCAATCAGAATTGGACCAAAGCTGAAGCTTCGAAAAAAATCGAGGAGCTGCAGCGGAAAACTGGACGCGGCAAAGCGCGTACTTCCGAAACGTAACCTGCGTCGTATCAAAGCGCTCGGCTTGCCGGCTAGTTCAAATAGAGATTACGCGATTGTCTGTTTCAGTTATTCGCAATCCAAATCGCGATCCAGAATCGCAATTGTCGCTGTCCTTGCTGCACGAAGTCAAAATTAGATTCAGAACATGACAACTGCTGTAAAACACCTGGCAGATAAAGCCGCCATCATAAGCGGCGGCTCTGGTGGAATTGGACGCGCGGTAGCGAAAAGATTGGCGAGCGACGGATTTGCGATTGCCGTGCATTATTCCGGCAATTCTGCCAGGGCTGAAACACTCGTGGCCGGGATCGAGAACGCCGGTGGACAGGCAATCGCAGTGCAAGCAGATGTGACCAAGGCTGAGGCTGTAGAGAATCTTTTCAAGCGGACGCTCGAAGCTTTTGGCAAGATCAATGTAGTCGTGCACTCGGCGGGAATTATGCCTCTGTCTCCAATCGCCGACGCTGACGTCGAAACTTTCGACAAAGTGATGGCGACGAATTTGCGGGGAACTTTTCTGGTGCTGGCACAGGCGGCGAAGCACCTCCCTGCTGGCGGACGCATCATCGCGTTCTCAAGCAGCGTCATCGCGAAATCTTTTCCGAAATATGGTGCTTACGTCGCATCAAAAGCGGGCGTGGAAGGCCTTGTTCGGGTTCTGGCCAATGAATTGCGTGGGCGAAACATAACCGTGAATGCCGTCGCGCCTGGCCCGATCCCGACGGAGTTGTTTCTCAAAGGAAAGACCGACGCACAGATTGAAGAATTCAGAAAGCTTCCTCCTCTGGAACGGCTTGGAACAGCGGAAGACATTGCCGGCGTGGTATCGTTCCTCGCCGGTCCTGACGGCGGTTGGGTGAACGCGCAGGTCCTGCGGGCTAATGGCGGCTTCGCCTGAGATCGAAAAGATCCGCCATGCCGTCTGCCGACGAACGGGGAACGGGACGTAGCCGAAATAACGCGACGCAGCCGTTTGCAATCGGCACCCGAAAATCTAGAATCGAAAATCTCATTGTTCCCGTAGTTCAACGGATAGAACGGAGGTTTCCTAAACCTTAGATGTGGGTTCGATTCCCGCCGGGAACGGTTCTGTGATCACGTGAGTGTTGGATAACTTGGGTACGTGCCTTCACTCGGGCTCCGATTGATTCGCTTTCTCCCGAAAGCTCACCCTACGGGCTTCGTCTATGTCGCTCGACTCCCGTCGGCTCCATTCCCGCCGGGAACGGTTCTGTGATCACGTGAGTCTTGGATAACTTGGGTACTGCTTTCGCTTGGGCTTCGATTGATTGACTCGAACTTCCCAGTTCTCGGTCTGCGACCTCCGCTTTGCTGCGTCTATGTCGCACCGCTTCCCGCGGGCTCCATTCGCTCACTCCCGTTCGCTCACCCCTACGGGCTTCGTCTCTGTCGCTCGGCTCCCGTGGGCTCCATTGATTGATTCGCGACCCCGCTCATCACGCTCTCGCGCTTCCCGTCTATCCGCCCCGGCTCCCGCCGGACGTATTCCCGCCGGGAACGTAAGTTTTACTGATTGTTGAAGACTATTTGCGGCGCGGTCCGATTTTTATTTCCGTTTGTGCGCTCACCTTCTTCAAGCCCGCGATAAGCTCCGCAACTTGTTTCTCCAGTTGCTCGACTTTGCGATGTTCTTTCAGAAATTCGTTAAGCAACATGGCGTTTACTTGATCGTAGCGGACGCTGTACGGCTTTCCTTCTTTGTCGCGCACAATCAGGTCAGGATTCACCTTTTCCACCTCCTCGGCGATCAAGCCCAGTTGCTGAATGCCTGTCGAATCGATCTCCTTGTTATAGCGGAAGGTAACCGGTGTAAGTGCAAAGAGCGCCTCGCTCGCCTCGCCCATGGGTTTGATTTGGTTTTTGTAGCGGGCCGAGGAAGTCATCGTTCCGAGTCTTCCGTCTGAATTGACGAAGACTCCAACACCACTGGCAGAAGTCGAGCCGAATATATTTCCGATATAGCAGCTGTCGTCCACGTTTGCACCGGACACGCCCGCGCCGATGCAGATAACGTTACTGGCCGTGGTGACATTTCCGCCTGCTCCGGCGCCCAAGGCGGTGTTGTCATTGCCAGTGCTGTCGCGGAGCGCGGTAAAACCGTTGGCCGTGTTGCGGCTGCCGGTGGTGCTTTCGAGCGCTGCAGCGCCAGTAGCAGTGTTGGCTTCGCCGTCGGTCTGGCTTGCGAGCGCGCTTTCACCAATGGCCGTGCTCCCCCCGCGTCCGGTTTGGCTTGCGAGCGCTTGATAACCGACAGCGGTGCTGCCCCCGCCGAAGGTGTTGCTGGAGAGCGCGCCAACACCTACGGCTGTGTTGGTAGGCCCCGTGGTGTTGAGCAAAAGCGCGGCAGCGCCGACGGCCGTATTGGAATCCCCCTTGTTGAGAAGCAACGCTACCGCGCCGAGAGCGGTGTTGAAGCTGCCACTGGTATTGAAAAAGAGAGAGCGCCAACCGACGCCCGTGTTTCCAGCACCGGTGGTGAGGGAATTGAGCGCACCGCATCCTTCCGCCGTCGTAAACCCGGGATAGCATCCGTCCGGCGCGGGAACAACTGCGAGTGCTGCGGGCGAAAGCCCAAAGTACGCAAACAGAAGAGCGGCGAGCAATACTGGAGTTGCTTTTTGGATCTGAATGAATGGATTCATGTGCTTCCTTTCTTTCCCCGCCAACGTTGGTTCTGTTGGTCGCGGGTCCGGAGAGGCAAAGAACCTGGCGGGGAAAGGTCCTCCGCCCTGATTCAGATCCGCTTTAGCGACGCCGAGTTTGGAAAAATCTCGCCAACCGGTCAACGCAAATCGGAGTTCGACCAGTGGAAGATCGTTGTCCCAATTTTTGTCGCGACGAACTAATCGGTGCTACGGTGAGCACACTTATGGATCGCGTCATCAACATCTGGTCCGACGTTATCTGACCGTTTTGTTATCTCGGCTCGGTCTGGGCCGAAGCGGCGGCGAAACAGCTCAAGGCTGGTCTGCGTTGGCTTCCATTTGAAATTCATCCTGAGACGCCGCCCGAAGGAGCACCGAAACCCTTTCCACCCGAGGAGTGGCGTAACGTTCGGGCGCGGCTTGAACGTCTGGCTGCTGAAGTGGAACTTCCGATTGATCCACCGAAGCGTAACGTGAACTCGCGGCTCGCGCTCGAGACGGCCGAACTGGTGCGCGCGAAAAAGGGCGATCACGCAGCCGGCGTGTTTCATCACGAGGTTTCGCGTGCTTTCTTCACCAGGCATGCGGACATCTCAAAAACCAAGATCATTATGCCGATCGCTCAAAGCTTCGGCATCGCAGCTCCCGAGGTAGAAGCCGCCTGGAACGAGCATCGCTTTTCTCCCGCCGTTGATATGTTTATGGAACAGGGCTACATGGCCGGCGTCACAGGCGTCCCGGCGATGGCGTGGCCGAATGCGCGCGCGATCATTGGGATGATGCCGGCAGCTGATCTCGTGCGTCTACTTCGAAGCGAGACACCCTGAGCCTAACGAGTAAAGGGTATTGCGCTGCTTCCCATCGGCCACGGGTTTGATCCCGCCTTATTTCGCCGCGTGAAGATGCGATTGTTTGGAGAGCAGCTTGAGATCGCTCGCCATAGATCCTGGCTCAATCGCCAAGTACTCGGGACCGCTGTTTTCTTGTACGCCAATGTCCGAGGCGAAAACAGTCGGTTCGCCCCGGTGTGAAAATTTTAAAATATCGCCGCTGGCAGATGGAGGCATCTCGCTTACGAAGAGTTTCCCTGCGCCGTCGAAGATCAGGTCGCGCGGATTAGGCAGGCCCGACACAAAAGTTCTTTTAAGCCCCTTCGCAGTAAACTTAAGAATTGCGTCGGCCGTGTTGGGGTACATCGCAGTAGATACAAAAAGATTTCCCGAAGGATCAAAGGCCAGTCCGAAAGGGCCAGTCTCGGGTTTGGCGAAAGCTTCCGGCCCCACGAATACAGTTCGTTCGCCGCCCGGGCTAAATTTGTAAATCGTTTGCCCCGTGACATCGGCGGCAAAGAGGTTACCGGCTCGATCAAACGCGAGATCGAACCCGTGACCGGGAACAAATCCGAACGATCCGCGCCCACCGTTCGGCGTAATTTTGAAAATGATGGAAACATCGTTAGACGGTGAAATCGCCATCACATACACGTTCTCCAAGCAGTCGATCGCCAGGCCTTCAGCAAAAAAGGAATCTGGTATCGTCGCGAAGGTACTCTGCCTGCCGTCCGGCATGATTTTCACAATCGTGGGATGACACCAGGAATTTTCCTCGCAGAAATTTGTCGCCACAAAAAGGTTGCCGACGTTGTCAAAAGCCAACCCGCGAGGTTGATTAAGGCCGTACGCTAACATGGTTTGCGTCCCGTCGGGAGCATACTGGTAGATGGCTCCGGCCCCGTTTCCGGGCCCGCCATTAATCGAAGCGAATAGATCACCCGGCGCGCCGTTAACAGTGCCCCCCGAGATTGCCGTAATCAAAACTGCGAACGCACTCGAAACAACTATCCCTGGCAGCCCGACGTTTTTTGCCCTTCTCATGTTTTTCACTGAATTCATCGTTCTCCTGTTTCCCCACGTCACTGGATTTCACAAATGCGGGTCCGGGTAAGACGAGAACCTGGCAGTGAGAAAGGTCCTCCATCTGATCCAAAGCCGTTTAACAACGCCGAGTTTGAGAATATTGAGTGAATCGGTCAATGCAATTCACGCAGTTCATTGTTGCCTTAGGGCGACAAACCGGTGAGACAGGCGGCTTCCTTGTCGCTCTTCGATGAATGGCTTCAACTAAACACAGCGCGCTGAGGTCCTTTGATTGCCGGTGCAGCTTCCTCATCCGGCTGCCTATCGAAGATGGCGCACATTCCCTTGTGATAAAATCTCAGGCGAAAGCCATATTTTGCCGCAAACGCCGCGATCCTGACTTCTCGATACGGCGCGTCCAATGGCCATAAACGTTGCAGTTCATCCTCGTAAATAGCGCAATGGGACCAGAGCCCGTGTTGCAATTCGTCCTCGATACGGTTTGCCAGGGTTTTCACTTGCTCCTGCGCACGCCAGCGACTGCGACGGCCGGGAATTTGACGGGGACTTTAACCCAACCGGTGTTCAATGAATCAGCACGGTTAATCCACATACCGCCTCTCCGCCACCATCAGGGTCGCAGTCGCTGCTCGTGCGACTAGGGCTGTTTTACGAAAAAACCGGAATTTGTCTATCAGGCAGGCGGTCTGATTTTTGATATCGGGCGATGCCTGACATTACCGTAAATTTAGGAACAAATGCGCAACCAAAATCTGCCGATTCATTGTACGCCCGTATCGAACAAATCTTCAGCGATCCAACAGCCGCGAATCAAACCGATATTCGAGCGGCTCGCTGATTTTGATTTTCCTGAAATCCGGATGTCTCGGATTCAACAAAAAGTTCATCTCGCTCGTACTCAGCACGCTGGGAACTGCCAGAGCAACGGATTTTCCCATGTCCGCCCATTCGTCGCCGATTTGCATGGTCTGAATACCCGGCGGTTCCGCGTTCCAATGCGGCGGCAGATTTTTGACCGACAGGCGACTGGTTAGTTTGTCCTCCCACTCCAGTCGAAATGACAGATATCGCGCGTCGGGAATTAACGGCGTTAGATGAACGAGCAACTCCAATGCGGCAAGCGATTCGTGTTCGCTCACATAAACGATTGCGGTGCCTCGCGAGTTCCAGCGGCCACCGTAGATGCGAGCGCCCTCTCCGGTAAATGCACTTTTAGCGCGCGCCCCGCGAACAATTCGCCACGCAGACGGCATCAGGTATACACACTGTATTCGATACGGCCTAACAAGTTCTCGACCTCGCGCGCGCCGGTCTCAGTGCTTGCGTAGTCGAGCGGGGTTGCGCCTCCGAGCCCCGCCTGGGGATGTTTCAGCCAGGCTCGTGCTTTGGCGGCATCGCCGAAAACCGCCGTCGCCTGTCTGAGTAATCGTGAAAAACGAACTACTTTGTCCGACTCATCCGGAGAGAGGCGTCCCGCAACTTTGCGCCGCTGCAGGGTGGATCGTGAAATACACAGTTTTGCCGCGAGCTTCTCAAAAGGCAGGTCAAGAGTGTCTTGCAAAGTCTTCAGCTCAGAAAAGCGGAGGCCTTTCTGAATTTTCTGGATCAGCTCGGTGGGATGGCTGGGTTTTCCGGCTGCCGAATGTTTATCGAGAGTTGCCGTTTTCACCGGTGGGTGCGGATGATTCACTTGACACACAGTAATGTGTCAAATGGACATGTCAAAGCGAGCCAGGATTAGGACATGCGGTGCCCGGTTTTCAGGCTGCGATCTGGCCTAAAACGCTGCGGAGCTCGTGAAAATCCACCGGCTTCGCCAGATGAAAATCGAACCCGGCTTTTCTGCCGCGCTCGATGTCGTCACGCGCGGCAAAACCGGATATTGCTACGGCTTTGACGACTCCTTTTCGTTTCGCTTCCACGATGACATCGTATCCGTTCCCGTCCGGCAACGCGATATCACACAGCACGACATCGAACTTTTTGGCGTTGATCAAGTCCAGCGCGCCGCGGGCATCATCCGCCGTCGAAATGTCGTGGCCAAAGTGATTCAAAAGCCGGGATAACGCCTCAAGCGTGTCGCTATGATCCTCCACGACCAGAATCCGCAAACTCTTGCCTGCATTGTATTCCGCCCTTGACCGATCTTCACTCATCTGTTGGAACCCCCAAAACCCCTATAATCGGATTTCGCCGCGCGTCCAGATGCATTCAGGCATTATCGCAATGTTATAGTTGAAAGAACGTTCGCAAACGGTTCAGGAAGTTGGCGGTATACTGGCGTTCTGTTAACGCATGGTCGTCGCTGCCGCTCGCCTCTTTCAAGATGCCCTCAGTTTCCATTCGCCGTTGTGCAAGCAATTGACTCAACTGCTCCATGCAGCTTGGAGCGCTGCTTAGCACTTCAGCCATCACAGGTTTCCCAATCTCCATCACGTAACAATCGCCGTCTGCCCGCACCGTAGCGCTCCGCGGTTCGCCGGTAAGCAATGACATTTCGCCGAAACAGTCGCCCGCGCTTAACTTTGCGACTTGGATTTTCGATCCATTTTTTGACACCAAAACGTTGGCCGCGCCCCGCAGCATGACGAACATCGAATCGCCCGCGGCGCCTTCCTCAATCACTGGTTCCCCGCGACCGAAAAGTTTGAGACGCGCCTGGTTGACCATCTGACTAAGTTGGTCTTCGGTGAGACAATCAAAGAGCGGTTCTCCGCGGAGAATCGAAAACGCTTCTGCCTGGTCTTCCTGCACACGTGTCGCTTTTTTGCGTTCAACGTGCAGCGTGCGAGTCGGAAGGGGGATGCTAATTCCTTGTCGCTTTAATTCATACCAGACGTTGGTTCGGATCGAGTCGTTAGTCTCATTGATCCGGGAATGATTGCCCATGAAGAATTTGATCTCGTAGGTCATGGCATAATCGGAAAAATCGACCAGATACACCCTTACAGGCGGATTGGGCAAAACGTTTTTGGCCTTTTGCGCAGCCCGCCCCAGTACATCTTTCACGCGGTTCGGCGGCACATTGTAATCGATACCGACGCGGACGCGCATGGCGTGCGTCTCGGTCGGATAATGCAGGTTAACAATCTGGTGGCTCACCATCTCGTTATTTGGAATATCGAGATAGATTTGGTCGTTAGTGCAAAGCCGGGTAGAACGCCAGTTGATCTCACGCACCTCGCCGTAGGTGTCGCCGACCTTTAACCAATCACCGACCTTATATGGCCTGTTGATTTGGATCGATATGCCACCAATGATCCCGGCAAAGAGATTCTGTCCTGCGAAGCCCAGGATGATCGCAACGAGGCCGGAGCCCGCCAGCAGTCCTTTCAATTGGGTCTCGGCGTGATAGCCGTAACTCAAAATCAACAATAGAACGATCAGGAAGATAAAGCCGCCGACCACCTCGCGCAGAAAATTCGGGATCGGCGTCTGGCGTTTCTTCTCAAAGTAAAAATCCCAAACGTAACGATTTACCAGAGCCACAACGAGTGCAGTGCTCAACAGGATCGCTGCTGCTCCTATGTGATAGCGCCATGGGGCATCGACGCCGTAAACCGCAATCGCGGCATAGAAGGCTATGATCAGACAGAAAAGGCGAAAAACGACACCGAGCTGAACACCGGCACGGCGTTTCAGGAATCGTCCAATTCCCACAGCGACAAAAAACGTCACGATAAAGACCGCTACCGTGATCGCACCGCGCTGCGCTTCGGAGACCGCATCCAACATCGGGCCAATAGTATACCAGAACCAGACCGCCGGAATAGCTTTTCTGCTTTAACTCAAAGGCAATCGCCCCATGGCCCGGTTGCGGGCTGTCACAGGCCTATCTGGGCGGTGTGAAAACTAACCACGCCCATCCCGCAAGGAAACAAAGGCCACCCAAAGGAGTAACCGGTCCGAGCCAATCCCGCGCCTGCGGGATTAGGGCAAGCAGATACAAGCTTCCGCTAAACAGCAGAATCCCGATCAGCAGCAGCAAGCACGCGCCGCGGTTGATTGTCCCATGAAGCGCAAGCACGAGGAGCGCAATCGCGTGGATGAATTGGTAAAACACAGCCTTGTTCCAGACATCGAGCATTCCACGTGCTTCCAAAGTTGATCGGAGACCGTGCGCTCCAAATGCTCCCAGCGCGACTGCCACAAAGCACAGCACCGCAGCGATTCGGAAAAGTAAGATCGGCATCTTCTTAGTTCCAACGGCTTCGTCGTATCTCCAACTGCTTTTTCAAATCGCTCATGGCCAGGTGCCGCCGTGGGCGAATCGTTCTGATGTAGAAAATCGTTCCAGCCGCGCCGATTGCAGCTGCTCCAAGAAAATTCAGAGCCGGTCCGAGTCCCCACAGATAGGCGCCAAGGATTGCGCCGGTGCTCACGATCAAATCGCGGGCCAGATAGTACGTGCCGATCGTTTGTCCGCGGCGCTTTGGTTCAGAGTAGCCGATGATCAGTGCTTTACGGGAGGTATCACCGAATTCCTTTAAACCCCGGATCGCAAAGGCGACGACCAGGGCGGGAAAACTCCGTGACATGAGCAGAGCAATGGGAAAGAGCGTGAACATCATGAATGTTGCGATAACAAAAGGCTGGCGCGGGTACTTGTCAGCGAAATGCGAGGTAGGAATGATGCATAACGTGGCGGTGAGCATTTCAATTGCTGTGAGCACGCCGACTTGCCGGCCGCTCATGCCAATGTAATCCATCGCGAAGATGACCACCCAGGCGTACGGAATTCGTTCGCAGAAGCGCACCAGGATATCGCTCAACAGTAATCGCCGCATCGGCGTGTTGAACTCGCGAAGAGTTTGCCAAAACATCCCTCCCTCGCGGTTCACAGGCGTCGCCACCTCTCGCGTCTTGCCGTCGAATTTTTCGCGGAGCGAACGCTGTACGAGAATGGTCGTTGCCGAGAAAAGGATCGAGATGAACAGGGCAATCCGCACGCCACCAATAATTCCAAAGTAGTCGATCAAGATCCCACCCAGGATCGGTGAGATCATCATCGGCAATCGCCTAACGACCATTTGGACACCCACACCCATGGCATGTCGATTTGCTTCGAGGGCAGCGCCGACAAGCGACAGGCTGGCGGGAAGCGAAAAGCAGGTCCACGACAGAAACAGAAACATCCCCACGATCACTGCGCCCCAATGCGGTACAAGCAGGACCAGGACATAGCCGGCGATTGAAACAACATTAAAAACGATGAATGCGCGCCGATGGCCCCAACGGTCTGCGATTACTCCACCCGGATACGCGTAAACAGCACCGAGCAGCGTGCGCAACGCGTCGTAAACACCAATAACAAACACGGTTGCGCCGACCACTTGCAGATACTTCGGCACAAAACGCATCCAAAGTTCTTCGCCAGCTCCAATGACAAAAATAGCAATGAGCAGGATGACGAGATTGCGTTTGAGTCCTAAAAAACCAGCAATGGCTTTCAGCGCGGGCACGTCGGAGTTTTGTTGGATATGTTGGGATTATTCAAGCCGCCGCATCCATCGAAAGTTGCGGCCGATTTGCACCCGACGTTGGCAGACACTGTCCACGGCGGACGCGATTTGTCTGTGATAGCCAGCCCCTAGCTGAAAAGCAGTTCAAAAAGACCGCATTCTTTGTGTGACAAATGAACAAAGAAACACGTGAGCTCGTCGCCAAGGTACCACAGGTAACATTTCTATTTTGGATCCTTAAGATCCTCGCCACTACGCTCGGCGAAACTGCGGGCGACGCCGTTACCATGTCGTGGCTCGGCGAAACGAGCCCCGAGGCGAAGGGCACGGGTTACCTGATCGGGACGGGAATTTTCGGCGTCATTTTCATCGTTGCGGTTCTGGTGCAGATCCGTGCCAGGAAGTTCCATCCGTTTCTTTTCTGGCTGACTATTGTCGCAACGACGACTGTCGGCACAACGCTGGCCGATTACTGCACGCGATCTCTTGGCATTGGCTATACCGGTGGTTCAACCATTTTGCTGCTCTGTGTGATTGCGTCGCTTCTGATCTGGCGCTGGGCAACGGGAAGCATATCGATTGAAACGGTGAGCACGCCGAAGGTCGAAATTTTCTATTGGGTGACAATCATGTTCTCCCAGACCTTGGGAACAGCGCTTGGCGATTGGGTAGCTGATACAAATGAAATTGGCTATCTCGGTGCTGCTGGAATCTTCATTGGATTACTACTGCTGATTCTCCTTGCTTATTACCTAACGAGTTTTTCGCGCGCCATTCTATTTTGGGCTGCGTTTATTTTAACCCGACCGCTGGGAGCCACTCTGGGTGATTTTTTTGACAAGCCACTCGCAGAAGGCGGGCTGGCTCTGAGCCGTTACACCGCGTCGCTCACCCTGGTCGCGGTGATGATCGCGTTGATCGTGATTTTCCCGCAAAAGCCCGCTTCAAAAGCGCATTGATATCAATTCAGTAAACAAACTGCATACCGAAATAGCCGATAAGGGCCGTGGGCTGATCAGGCGAACGAAGCTCGTGCCCCATCGAAACGATGAGTACCTCGTTTGCCGTCCACTCATATCGCAAACCGAAATTCAGGACGAATACGTTGCGCCTGAAATCCATTCGCGATTCGTCATGCAGCTCTGCCATTAGCATGGTCCGCTTCGAGAAATCTAATCCGCAAACGATTCCACCGAACCATTCGCTGCGGCCGACGGTGCCCGCTCGAGGACCGAACTCGGCATCGCCATGCCACGGCCCGAAACCTTTAGCAATTTCAAACGGAATTTGAAAACGAGTTCCGTCTTCGGCGAGACCGCGGCGCACTGACGCCTGCGAAACATTGAATATGACCCGCGGAAATATCGACAGGGCGACCCCAGTGGCTGCCTCATCGAGAAAGCGCCACTTTACCGCCGCTTCAGTTCCGCCTATCCCACCAATTAAGCCGTGGTTGCCGCGCTTGTTGATTACCGGGGCGGCTTGCAATGTGAGCTGAAAATGCTCGCCTACCCCGTAATTCAGATCGATCTCTGGCACATCAAGCGAGCTCTCATTCGGGCGGTGCTCAAATATGATCGCCAGGTTGTTCTCCCATTTGCCATTGCCCGGAGTGCCCGGATCATCCGTGATCATCGGCGGGCCGCCTTGTCCAAATGCAACGTGCACCACTGCGATCACCAACATCGCGATAGCTAATTGTCGCACTTCTACTGTTTCACCGATTGTTCGGAAGTACACACGAGTGACGAAAATGTATCCGGAACACCATTCGTCGGCATTGATAACGACGGTCGAATTTCCCGTGTGATTGAAAATGTAGACCTCGGCGGTTTGCAAACCATCGCGTCACCGTTTGATCCGGTCATGGTCGGCAATTTCGCCGGCAACCATATTTTTACTTTACATCAACAACGACAATTTGCGTTGTGGGAATCGGTAAAGCGGAGCGGCAACACGTTGAACCCGAGCGAACACTCGCCGTACGATCACTCTGCCTGGTAGACGCGAATCTCCGCTTGCTGCGATCCATGGTGGGGAACTGCGACAAACAGTGTGTTTTGAGCGGGCACAAACAGCCCGGTGCGAGCGCCATTTGCAGTGTTCACTTTTGTTAACGCCTTGTAAGTGTTTGGATCCACCTGCTCGATCACGTCAATTTCTCCTGCGCCGCAGATCGCATAAACGCGACGTCGCTTGGCGTCATAAAACAGATCATCGGGATCACCGGAGAGATCGACCTTGGCGACGAGCTCGCCAGATCCGGTGTCGAGCACAATGAGTTTCGAAGGCACGCGACAGGCGATAAATAATCGGTGATTCGATTCATCCAACGACATCGGGAAGTTCGCGGAGGCCAGGTCTGTTTTCCATTTCGCAACTACTGCTCCCTTACTGCGATCGATTACGGCGATCTGATGTGAGTTGGGAACATTGACGAAAATCCGGTTCCCATTCATTTCAAGCGCGAACGCTTCGGGATGTGCGGGAAGTTTAATTGAGCCGATCTGTTTCCCGTCTGTCGCATTCACAATGGCAATACCGCCACTGCCAAATCCAACATAGATTTTTTTTCCCGCGTCATCGTACCGAATGTTGTCCGCATCATCTTTCAGATTCAGTTCGCCGGCAGGTTGGAATGACTTTGCATCGTAAATGTTGCAAATACCGCCTTTGTCATTGGCAACGAACAAGCGATTCAGTTCCGGTACGTATGCGACTCCCTGCGGTGCGCCGAGACTGGTGATTGCGCGCACGCGCTCGCCCTTTCGCAGGTCGATTACTTCGAGGCTGTCGTTTCCCAACGCGCAAACGAATAATCTCTGACCTGACGCATCAGCAGCGAAGTGGTCCATGCGTCCTTCGACACCTGGCAATGGAATCGTTCGTTTCAATGTAAGCGGCGCAGATTGCGCCTGACTTGTCGCTGCTGCATGGCAACAAAGCAGCGCGGCGACGCCGCAAACTGCCTTCGAACTGAATGGTCGGGTCAATTGTGAATCGGTGCGGTAACTTCCTGGAGGCCCGCAACCAAAAACGCGCCTTTGATTGCATGCGCCAGGTCTTTTGCACGGCCACGGCCCCAGTAATGAAAGAACATCATCCGCGGTTCTTCGTGGGTCATGTGTTGGTGAATGGCGACGATGTTGATCTTTTCTCTGAGCAATGATCTGAGCGTCGATTGCAATTCATCTTCAGTGACAACGAAATCTCCATCGACGATCGCGTTGTCGTCCGTCCCGGCAAACGCGGCCCATGTGTTTACACCCATATCCTTGGAGATGTTTACGCCGTGCATGGTCGCAGATCTGCCGAAGGTAAATTTTACCATTCCGTCTTTCGATTCTCCCTGCGCTGCAAAGATCTCGTTCAGCGGCTCGGCGGTGATCGAACTTTTGTCGGGCAACGCCGCGCCGCCGAACGATTCCTTCGGAGCCGCGTTTGCCGTGCGAACTTGTTTGGCAGCGTCGTAAACTTTTTTGATCGCGCCGGCCAATGTGTCGACCGGTCCTTCGCCTGCGATATGCATGAAATAAACTTTTGGATGATCGAAGAAGAAGTGGTTGTGGAGCGCCGTAACATTAAGGCCGTTCTCCAGCGCCGCTGACATTGCGGGGGTGACTTCATCTTCAAACAGGACCGTATCGCCCATCACCATTGCCCCATTTTTTGTGGGCGTGAATGCGGCCCACGTTCCGAGCCCCATGAACGGCGGCATCGCCCAGCCGTCCAAAATAACCTTCACATCGTTGCGAGGAAACGTGACTTTGTAGACGCTCTCCTTCTCGTTGAACTTGCCTTTCAGCCCGGTGAGTTGGTCGATTCGCGTTGTATCCAAACTGGTTCCGAACGCGATGCCAGTCAGCGCCGTGAAAATTGCCGCAGTAACTACCGTCGGTTTCGTACCTTTTCCCCTGTAACGGCCGGCTTCGCTCCACCGGATCTTTATGTGCTGCCAGCCAGATTTTGTTTTCGGGACAATACTTCAACACTGCGCGACTATCGACAACGAAAAGGAGTCGATAGCTGGTCCAAGCTGAGTTGTGAACACCCCGGACAACGCGCCCACCGGCGATCGGATGCCGTCATGGCGCGAAGTGTTTCTCTATTTTCTTTTCCTTGGGTTCGTCAACATCGGGGGGCCCGTTGCACAGATCACCATGATGTTTAATCACATGGTGGAAAAGCGCCGATGGGTTTCCAAAGATCGCTTCATCAAGATCATGGCCTTCTGCCACATGCTGCCGGGCCCTGAGGCGTTGCAACTGGCGATCTACGTTGGTTACTTGAAACGCAAAATATGGGGCGGCCTTTTAGCGGGTGTCACCTTCATCGTCCCGGGCGCAATGGCGATGATTGTTTTGAGCTGGCTTTATGTTCGTTATGGCAAGCTTCCGCAGGTGATAGACGCCCTCTACGTGCTCAAGCCCGCTGTGCTCGGCATCATCGCTGCAGGCATTATCAAACTCGGGCGCGCGGCAATCAGAAACATCTTCCTTGGCCTTCTTCTCGTCGGCGCGTTTGCGGGAATGCGTTTCGCCGGAATCAACTTCCTGTTGATTCTGTTAATTGCCGGGCTGCTCAACCTCATCGTGGAACGTGGCTCCACGCTGCTCAAAAGAACTCCGCCGGGTCTGTCGGTGATGCTAGTTGGAACGACTGCGCTGCTTCCATTCAACGACTCGCGTTTATTTCAGATCGCGTGGCTGTTTCTGAAGACCGGCCTGCTAAGTTTCGGCGGCGCGTATGCTTCACTGGTTTTCGTTCAGCGAGGCGCCGTTTTGCAGTATCGCTGGTTGTCGGACAGCCAACTCCTGGACGGCGTGGCCCTGAGCGTGGCAACGCCGGGACCATTCATGTTATTCACGACTTTCGTGGGTTACCTGGCCGGCGGAATTCCTGGCGCCCTGCTCGCAACCGTTTTCGTGTTTTTGCCGTCGTTTGTGTTTGTGTTAGCCGGAGTGTACTACATCGAAAAGGTACGCGAAAACCGCGACATCCAGGCGTTCCTCGCAGGGGTCAGCGCTGCAGTTGTCGGTGTAATCGCAGTCGTCTCGCTGGATCTGGTTCCGCAAGCATTGGTTGACTGGGTAACAGTCGGAATCTCGCTCCTCGCTTTCGTTATGATAGCATTTCTCAAGAGCGATGTGGCTTTGGTAGCGATCGGGGCAATCGCCGCTGGAATTGTTTATGCAGGCATTCGCACTTTCGCCTGAAACTGCGACCTGTTGAGCACAAAAGGCGATCGGTCGAGCTAGTCCGATACGCTACGACTTCATCCGAATCATCGGATGGAGTTCATGTTTACTGCAAAACCTACAGTATTCCACTCACGCAGCAGCCGAACTGATTGCGACCAGTAAAAACGGGGTCGCGAATTAATCAACGTTCCCGGCTGCTCTTGCAAAAAACTGGCGCGTAGCTTCGGCGGTAGGAGAAATCGCGCGGCGGAGTGACGATGCAATTGCTCTTTCAGCGATATGGGTCTTTATCGAAAATCGCGCAGAACCCCTCTTTGTAATAGCGAAGACGCCAGCCGTGTGCCCCCGCGAAGGCGGCGATTTTAGACTGGCGTGGCTCACCATCAGCTGGCCACGCGCGTGACAATTCGGGTTCGTAAACGCCACACTGCTTCGATTCCTGCAACGCTTTCGCAATTTGATTCGCGAGTACGTCCATAATCGCCGCTTAAATCAAGTTTGTTCTAAACGCGAGAGTTTACGTGCCAGTCTGCTAAGAATTACTACGGGAAAAACCTAACGCGGTTGCATCAAAATTGTAATAAATCCTCCGATACTGCCTTCAGGTTGACGACCTCCATGTAATTTAGTCAAATCAGCGCCCAAACTTGCAGACCCGTGAAAATCCTTGCCCAGCTAATCAAACGTCAACTGTCCCTGGAGGCCAACGAATTCGGCTATTGCGCTATCTACGAAGACGAATTGCAACGCGTTTGGCCAAAAAATGTAGAAAACCGGAGGGCAAAGATTGCGCACTTTGCAGCCGAACACGGATTTCGGTTGATCTATTACAAATTGGGTCTTTGCGCGATGTTTATCGAAGAATCGAGCGACGACAAAACTCGCGACAAACGAGAGGACCATCGGTCACAATGACTTCCATGCCGCGCTTTTTCAGCTGGCACTAACGCATTCAACGCAACCAGCGCCGCATGGATTTGAATGGAATGCGACGCGGGCGTCGCGTCTACAGTCGTGTGCTTCGAGATGGAACGCGAGCGCATGGCGCGTAATCGAGGTAGCAAACCCTGTTGCACCGCTAAGTGGTACCCGGCGAACTCCCAGGGAGTGATGGCTTCCCAGCCGTCATCTTTCGGCGCTGCCCGAGCGATCGTTCCTTGTCTTCAGCGAAATGGATCTTTATCGAAAATTGCGCAGAACCCTCCCTTGTAATAGCCGCAAAACCAAGCCGTGTAACTCGGCGAACGAGGCAAATTCGTTTTCGCGCGCGTTGCCGTTGTTAGGCCAATACCGCGATAGCTCGGGTTCATAAACGCCGCAATAA
>JAICUQ010000262.1 GCA_025935755.1 Chthoniobacterales bacterium
AAAATCCAGAGTGGCCAAAGCTTCTTTGCTGCATCAAAAGTAGTTTCACGGCTTGCACTGGGATTGCCAGGGCCGGGAATCCTTTCTTCCGAAGCGAGCACGGCGTTCCTCCATGAAGAACCGGCAAAAGACGCTTGCCACTTTCGACCGGTGCGCACGTTTAGTTGATCGGCATCTAAAACGAGCCAGAGCGCCGGAGGGCCATTCTGATTGAACACCCGCACTTCGATGGTGTTCGTGTCGTCACGCAACCGCCCGGTGATGTCGACATCTGAAACGTCCTTCCATTTGCGCACGTGTGGCAGTTCAATCGAGCCGCCGTTAACTTTTACTTCAGCGCGACGCATGGCACGAAGTGCCAGGCGTGCGGACACAGGTTTATGCTGCAAAGTGAATTCGTGCCGGAACGTCGTATCGAGGCTGGCAGCTAAATGCCCGCGCGCATCAACGGCTGTCGGAAAAATTATCCATTCGGCGTCTCGATGATGAGGCAAATAATTAATAGCCGGATCGGTATGAGCCTTCCACGCCAGCAGCGACACTCCGACGCCGCCGAGTACCACAACAAGAATCATTCGATGCCACGGTTGCAGGGCTAACATTCGAGACTCATGTTTAGCAGGTTTCGCGCGGGGCATAGGAACATGATCGCCAGCATCATGCACAAGGTTTGATCGAACATTCTCAACTGCCGGACTGTCTCAGCAGACCGTATGAAATCGACGCAGGAAATCACGCAGGAAGTACGAGAGCTGGGCCAGTGGATTCCAGCGCTCCGGCAACAGGTCGGCCACGTGGTAGTCGGGCAGAAGTATCTGGTTGATCGCCTTTTGCTGGGATTGCTCGCTAATGGTCATCTCCTGCTGGAAGGCGTCCCCGGATTGGCCAAGACGCTCACTGTAAAGACCATGGCGGCAGGCATTCAAACCGGTTTCCAGCGCTTGCAGTTTACCCCCGATTTGTTGCCGGCGGATCTGATCGGAACGCTCATCTACAATCCGCGTACTGGCGAATTCACCACAAAGCTTGGACCAATCTTTTCGAATCTGATTCTGGCCGATGAAATTAATCGCGCACCGGCTAAAGTTCAAAGCGCTTTACTGGAAGCGATGCAGGAACGCCAGGTCACAATCGGCGAACAAACTTATCCCCTTCCCGATCCGTTTTTGGTTCTCGCGACTCAAAACCCAATCGAACAGGAAGGCACCTACCAACTGCCTGAGGCACAACTTGATCGGTTCATGTTCAAGCTGAACATTGGCTACCCGCAAAAGCGCGAGGAGCGAAGCATCCTGGATTTGATGGCGACTTCGGCACCGGATTTGCGAGTAGATCCTGTAGTCGATCCGAAACAGATCATCACCGCACGCGATGTCGTTAACCACATCTACATCGACGATCGCGTGAAAGATTACATCGTGGACGTGGTATGGGCCACACGCGAACCCGCCGCCTACAATTTGCGATTGGAAGGATTGATTCGCTACGGCGCTTCACCGCGCGCCACCATTAACCTCGCACTGGGTGCACGCGCCCATGCGTTCCTGAACGGGCGCGGCTACGTCACTCCGCAGGATGTGAAGAGCATCGGCCCCGATGTGTTACGGCATCGTATCATCGTCAGTTACGAAGCCGAGGCTGAGGCCGTGACGAGTGAGACCATCATCGAACGAATTTTTGCCGGATTGCCGGTGCCGTGATTTTGCGTCATCCCGAGCGAAGCCGGGGGATCCCGCGGCTGAACCAAGCAGTAATTTTACGGGCTAATTCGACTCCGCTCAGGATGACCGAGACCGGTGCGCCATGTGTGCCATGCAACATCAGAACTACTTCGTTTACATTTTGAGAAAGGGCGATCGACAAACCGTCTTGCATATCGGTGTCACGAACAGCATAGAGCAGCGTGCGAATGAACATTCGCTCGGTCCGGGCAGTGCGTTTGCCCGGCAGTACACCGCTAACAAGCGGATTCATTTCGAAGCGTATCCCGCTCCGACGAGTGCGATCGCAAGAGAGAAGCAGCAACTCAAGCGATGGAGTCGCGCGAAGAAGGAAGCTCTCGTCGCTCGAACAAGTCCTGATTGGCGAGACTTGTTTTCAGAGATGTACGCCTCGCACACAGTCGGAGGTTCTCGGTAATGCAACCGGATCCCTCGACTTCTCCCGCCCGCGCGGGATCTGCCCGGGATGACCACCGGGCCGAGAAAACAACCGAGATTCTGAAAAAAATCCGCACCCTCGAGATCAAGACCCGCGGTCTGGTCGAAACCGCGTTCGCCGGCGACTACCACAGCGTCTTCAAAGGACGCGGAATGAATTTCGATGAGGTGCGCGAGTATCAACCAGGCGATGAAATTCGCACCATCGATTGGAATGTCACCGCGCGGATGGGCAGCGCATTCG
>JAICUQ010000212.1 GCA_025935755.1 Chthoniobacterales bacterium
AGCCCCAGGCCAGATGCCGCGCATCATCCAGAGTCGCCAGCTCGTCGCGATGAAATCCATAACGTCCGCCCAGCAGCGCGTGTACAAGCACGGTCACGGCCGCGAGCGCCAGTAACCATCCCATAGCGATTGGCTTCGGCGAATCGCGCTCGATATCATTCGTCATCATCGGATATTTTCCGGCTAAATTTGCCTAACGAACAATGACCTGTTCGTTAGGCACTTCCACAGCTTCTCCGGATGATCTGTTGAAATTCGAACTGCCACCCCCGCTGCATGCATTCAACAGAACGCGATGAGGATCGCTTATTCCATATGATTCATTCAGACCACGGGAACAACCACTGCCGGCGCTTCGCTGGGAATGGTCTCCGCTTTATCGGTGATCAGTTTTCGCAGCAACGGAATGAGCGCGACCAGCGCAACACCCACTGCGAGGCTGCCCAGACCAAGCTCGGTGAAAAGTTTCGCATAGCCGGGGTTGGTTGCGACTGCCGTCGTGCCGGTCGGGTTCGGGATCATTCCCGAGAAATCGCCGGCAAACAGTGAGGCGAGACCGGTCACAAGCATCCAACTGCCCATCATGATCCCTTGATACTGCCTGGGCGCGAGCTTGCCGATCATTGCGTATCCGATTGGAGAGATCAGCAGTTCACCAACGCTTTGCAATACATAATTCAGGAACAGCCAGATGAAATCGCTGTTGCCATCGGCATCAGCCAGCTTGATTCCAAGCGTGAGGATAAAAAAAGCGGTCGCCATCAGGAGAAGTGACGCGGCGAATTGTTGCGGAATATCGATTCGCCATCCGCGCGCACGCATACGGGTAAAAAGCGCTGCGAAGATCGGGCCACCGAGCACAATGCAAACGGTGTTGATGTTCTGGATCCACTGCGGCTGAATCTTCACGGGGCCGACCGTTAGGTTAACGTTGTGGACCGCGAACAGCATCAGACCGTTGGGCGCCATCTGGTAAAGCGACCAGAACATCAGGGACCCGATGGTTAGAATCAGATAGGCCGTCATGTTTCGCCGCTCGCGGCGATCCTGGTGACGGACGGTGAGGTAAATCAACGTGAGCGCCACCGCGGCGGAAATTCCTTTCAGGATCGTCTCGGTCCCGCCGGGCCGCTGAAGCATGAACCAGACGATCGGAACGATGATCATGACGATGCCGATCCCCGCGATCTGGCGGACGCGGAACTGCTTTGGCGTCGCGTCGAGCAGCATGGTGTTACGGTCGGCGAGCGTTTTCCATGTGAGCAGCACGAGGATGATGGAGACGAAATTGCCGAGCGTCGCAAAAATGAAGAGACTGGAATAGCTCTCGGTGGCCTGGAAATAACCCGCCGCGCTGAAGCCGACGAAGAAACCGACATTCATGCCGGCATAGTTCCAGAGGAATGCGCTTTCACGGCGAGGGTCTTCGGGCGTGAAGCGCTGCGTCAGCATCATATTGATGCAGGTGACGTTAAATCCGCTGCCGGTGAGGAAGAGAGCGAGCCCAACGTAGAACATTGGCAGCGTGCCGGACGCGATGCAGGCGCAACCAACCACCTGCAGTGCCATGCTTCCGACAAACAGCTTTCGGTTCGAAAGAAACCGGCCGCCGAGATAACCGCCGAAGAGATGGAGACCGTAGTTGAATGCGCCGAACACACCCATCAACGCCGTAGCCTCTCTTACGCCGAGACCGAGATGTTTCGTCGCGTAGAGAACGAGCGTCGAGTAGAGGACTGCGAAGCCCAGCGTCGCGAAAATCTGAATGAAAAATAACGCAGCCGTTCCCTCCGGAGCCCTGGCAAAACGGCGTGTGAGAAAATTCATCCGGTCCTTCCTTGTTGCTCGACGCGCAGGGGAATGTCAAGCAGTGAGCGCGATGTACGACCTGTACGGCAGGCGTATCGCCTGCCCTGCGTGTGTGTCGTGGAATCGCAGCCGAGACGGCTGCGTGTACAGAGACTCGCGATTCGAAGCGTGAAGATGAAACGAATGGCCGAGGTCGGCGTCTTCGGCCAGACCGAATTTTCTATCATTGGCGGCTGACACAGACGCCCTACAGCTCAATACGGAGCGAATAACCTGGAACGCCGTCGATTTCCCAGGATGCGCGGTCGCGCGCGGCTACGGCGTATTCCAGTTTGTGCATAAGAAGCGCGTCCGCTAACATTCCCGTTTCGTCATGGTGATTGCCCGCAGCAACGTCTGATCTTACCGATGGATATACCCTCCGACACGGCATCAGACGTTAAGTTCGAGATCGGCCATGTCCTGTTCATCGACATTGTCGGGTACTCGCAGTTGCTGATCACGCAGCAGAGCGAACAGCTCGATATTTTGAAACGCATCGTGCGCGGCACGGACCAGTTCCGCACGGCCGAAGCAGAAGGCAAACTGTTACGGTTGCCAACAGGCGATGGTGGCGCACTGGTGTTTCGGACTACGCCGGAAGCGCCGGTGCTATGCGCGCTCGAGATCGCGAGAGAATTAAAAAATCAGCCCGAACTTCGCGTGCGAATGGGCATTCACAGTGGTCCCGTCAACGAGATCACTGACCTGAACGAGCAAGCCAATATCGCAGGAGCCGGGATCAACATGGCCCAACGCGTGATGGATTGCGGCGATAACGGTCACATCCTCCTTTCCAAGCGCGTTGCCGACGATCTCGCACAATATCCGCGCTGGCGATCGTTCCTTCACGACCTTGGAGAATGCGAGGTCAAGCACGGCGTCCGTATCAACGTTGTGAATTTCTACGGCGACGGAATCGGGAATCCACAAGCACCGAAGCAATTCCAAATCCGAAAGCACCGTGCCCGGATGGTCTGGGTTGCCATCGCGGCTGCCGTTCTCATAGCTGGCTTGTTTGCGTTTCAATTTGCGCACACAGGAAAACCGTCGAGTACCGAATCACCGAAACAGCCTGCGTCACCCGCGCCAGCATCGGCAACACAAGACAAATCGGTTGCCGTGCTGCCGTTCGAAAACCTTAGCTCGGACAAGGATAACGCGTTCTTCGCGCAGGGTATTCAGGATGAAATCATCACCACGCTGTCGAGAATCGGCGGACTCCGCGTGATCTCGCGCACTTCGACCGCCCGTTACAGCAGCGCTCCGGAAAATCTGCCGGAGATCGCGCGACAACTGCGCGTGACCAATGTGCTGGAAGGCAGTGTACAAAAGGCCGGCGACCGCGTGCACATCAATGTGCAGCTCATCCGGGCGGACGACGACGCGCATCTCTGGGCGCAAAGTTACGATCGACAGTTGACCGATATTTTTGGAGTCGAAGCGGAAGTTGCGAAAATGATCGCCGACTCATTGCGGGCCACACTTTCACCGCAGGAAAAAGCACGCGTCGAAACAAAACCGACAACGAACGCCGATGCGTACGTGCTCTATTTGCGCGGCCGCGAGTACCAGACGCGGCCTGATAACCTGCTGCAGGATTTCAAGTCAGCGATCAATCTTTTCGATCAAGCGGTGAAACTCGATCCGACATTTGCTCTGGCTCGCGCGCGGCTCTCGGCAACCGCCAGCGTCGTATATCATTTCTACGAACCAACCGAAGCGTGGAAGCAAAAAGCGCAGGCCGAAGCGTTGGAATCACTGCGACTTCAGCCCAACCTCGGTGAGGGCCATTTGGCACTGGGTCTTTACCATTACTACGTCGAAGGCGATTACGACGCGGCGCTGCGCGAACTGGCGCTCGCGACCGAGGCGCTTCCCAATGACGGCGACGTGGGCCTCTACACGGCTGCAGTTCGAAGACGAGCTGGCCATTTCACGCAGGCGCTCTCTGCGTATCAACACGCTGAAGAGATCGACCCGCGCAATTCGATCACACTATACGATGCTTCGCAGACGTACTTCGGTCTGCGCGATTGGCGGACTGCGGCGGAGCGAATGGATCGCGTACTCGCGCTGTTTCCCGATTCTTTCAATGTCAAAATACAGCGCGCCTATGTTGAGTTTTTCTGGAAAGGCAGCACGGCGCCAATAAAAGCGGCCCTGCAATCGCTTCCTGCGAATCTGGATCCCGATGGTGTCGTCACTTTCGCACGCTGGGATGTGAGTTTGATGGACCGGGACACCGACGGCGCAGCGAAAGCGCTGGCGAACTCCCCGTTGGAAACAATCACTTCGCAGACTGGAGTTCCATTGCCGAAGAGCTATCTGCAAGGGTGTATCGATGTTGTGCGCGGGGATACAGCGAAAGCACAGACCGAGTTCGAAGCTTCGCGGCCGGCGATTGAAAAACTTGTTGCTGAGAGTCCGCTGAGCGGAACACGTCGCGCACAGCTTGGGTTTCTTTACGCGTTGCTCGGACGAAAGGAGGATGCGCTGCGCGAAGCCAAACGCGCCATGGAGCTTGTGCCCATCACGCGCGACGTCATCGAGGGAGCCGTAATCGAAGCGTTCTATGCCTTGACTTGCGCCCGAGTCGGGAACACGGACGAGGCGATCAGCACCATTCACCGTCTGCGCACCACGCCATTCGCCGTCGAGTATGGCGACGCAAGCGTTACGCTCTCAGATCTGCGGACGCGCTGGGAGTGGGATCCGTTGCGGAACGATC
>JAICUQ010000101.1 GCA_025935755.1 Chthoniobacterales bacterium
TCCGTTTTTGCAGCTTGGGAAAATGTGATCCCGACCAGTATATCTGTTTGCAGTTGGGACACCGGCGGAACTGGTCGTAGTAGATTTTGGTAAGCGGTTCGAGTTCGTCCATTATTTCCGCTTTGTCTGCTTGCTTTAAAGGCGCGTTACATCGCAGACAGCGAGTAAAAGGAGCTATTGATTCCGAGAGACCAAAACGCCGGATCACCTCGATCGTTTGCTCGTCGGGGTTTTGGGATCGCGGATAATATCCGTGTTCAACAATCGCGTGCATGAGGAGACGCCGATCCCGCGTTAAGAGCGCGCGCTTTTGCCCGGTCATGACGTCGAGCAATTGGCGGTCATTCGCATTTTGGTCATAAACGACGTCGAATCCAAGGAGACGCAAATTCCGGGTGAGTGCTCCCAGGTGACCATCAGCAACAAAGCTGGAATTACTAATTGTTTGCCTTCGTTTGTCCGTAAACGCCGTGCTCCGACTTGGGAATGGGAAAACGTCCACGTTTGCGTCGCTGACCAGCGTTTGATCAAACCCAACTGTTTGCCGATCGATCAAGATCAGATCCACCTCCGGATGCGGAACGCCGCACGACTCAATGATGTCTTTGATGGATGTCTTTTCCGTCAGCTGCCGCTCGACTGCCGGCTGCCCAGAGCATTTTGACCCGAGAAAAACATTAAGATCGCCGTGAAAACGAAGCCGGACGGTAAATGGCTGCACGTCAATCCATGATTCGCGCGGTGGCGTATGCATACTCGAAGGTCGTCGCACGAGGACGACCCTGGAGTTTGCCGGGCCCGAGCGGTTCATCTTCGCCAAAGTAACAATCGATCTGCCATCGGCGAAGCCCGCCGCCGGTATCCATGATCTTCCAACGGCTGCTTTTAAAGATTTGCTGAAGCTCCGTAGACGTTGTCTCTACCACCGCGCCGCGACGCAAGCCACCGCGGCCGGTCATCATGGCTGCTGAATAGCGCGGCACCAAAGCACCACCTCCGCCGGTAGGATGTGAGGCAAAGGCGTACGAATCGCCGCCGTTGTAGCGAATGTAATATCGACCGTTAACCGGTGTAGTAATTCGGCCGAACCCTTCCTTCTTTACCGAGCGCAGGAAATCGCGCGGATATTTTCGGCCATGCAATCCGGGCTTGCTAACGGGCGTCGCGTCAAAGCCGCGCTCGAAAGTGAAACCCGATTCCTTTGGGGTGTAATAGAGCGTGCATACGACGAAGTATTCTCCGTTATGCCCCTGAGGGCGCCGCGCAAGTTTATCGTTCTCGTACGCAAGTCGCTGCATAACCTCAGGCCATGGAATCTCGGCATGCAGTTGCAATAAGCTTGGGAGCCAGAGCAGCGCGATCGAAAACACCCCTAGCGCTCGGCGTCCAATAAATGCCATAGTCGAAGCAAATTGTACCGCGACGAAATAACTTTGACGAACCCGCATTCTCATCAACACCGTGCTTTAGCGCGGTGCCTCCTGCCCAAAGCCGCCGTAACCGGTTTAGTGGTTTTCAATGCTTCCGAGCAAACCGCTAAAGCGGTTAAATTCGAAGACGCGCACAAAGCACCTCGCTAAAGCGAGGTGTTAATGAAAGCAAGAGACCAACGTGCATTAATCACCGAAGAATTCTTTCACCGGTCCGCCTAGAAGAATTTCGATCGGCAATTTCTCTCTTTCATACTCGTAAGGCGGCTGCTTCCACGCAAATTGATCCCCGTACAGTCTTCGGATCGTTCGAAGAATTTCGAGTCCGGTCTGAAAGGAGCGAAATACTTTCCGGTCTATCACATGAATCTGCGCGCCGCCACAAAGTTGGCCGGCAAATTTATTGAACGTCGGCTGAAAATAATTTTCCCGAAAAAAAACGCCCGGCAGATTTAGATTGTTGAGCTCGCTGCAAATGTTCTCCGCATCGATAAATGGCGCGCCAAAGATTTCGAATGGTCGCGTCGTGCCGCGTCCCTCGGAAAGATTGGTGCCTTCGAACAGACACATGCCAGGATAAACCGCAGCGGTCTCGAGTGTCGGCATGTTGGGTGAAGGCATCACCCATCGCAGACCGGTTTGATCGAACCACATCTGACGGTCCCAGTCTTTCATTGAGAGGACGAATAGCTCACAGTCAGGAAATGCTTCTTCGCGGAATTGCTCTGCCAGTTCGCCAATGGTGCGGCCGTGTCGCACCGGGAGCGGATGCATCCCCACGAAGGATTTGTAATTCGGGTTAAGCATCGGCCCTTCAGTCGTTATGCCATTGAGTGGATTTGGCCGGTCCAGGACCACGACTGCAACCCCGCATTTTTCGCACGCGCGCATGGAGAGGTACAGCGTCCAAATAAACGTGTAGTAACGTGACCCGGCGTCTTGGAGATCGACCAGGAGAACATCCAAACCTTCCAGCATTTCTGGCGTCGGCTCGCGATGGTCCCCGTAAAGGCTGTAGACGGGAATGTGCAAGCGCGGATGCTCATAACCTTTCCATTCCACCATGTTGTCCTGTGTCTGGCCGAGAAATCCATGTTGAGGGCCGAAAAATGCGGCGAGTTGAAACAAGTCGCCACTGTGCCGCTCCAGGATTCGGGACGCGTGTTCAAGCCTTGACGAAACCGAAGCCGGATGAATGAGCGCACCCATCCGCGCACCGCGGTACTTGTTAGGCCAAAGTTCTGGTAAATGATCAAGCGGCAGTTGGACAGGCACAACGGTCTTTTACTACAACACGCACATTGTAGCGAACCAGATATGGGACACTGCTTGCGGCGGCGAACCGATGGGACCGGCGTCTGGCACCGGCGCCGTTCAACTCATCTCACGCCCGTTTCCAACGGCGGAAACCGACAACCAAGAGAAGCGAAAGGAGAGTGATTGCCGTGCAGGCCTTCGCAAACAGTTCGCCATGCCGGACATAAAACGTGAACTCCGGCTCGACAGGCACTTTGATTTCACCGGCAAGCACGCCCTCGGTAAACGTGCTGCCTGTGTCATCCTGAAGGATCTGAGTGATACGACCGAATTGGTTGATGAAACAAGTCACGCCGGTGTTGGCGGCACGAATCATCGGCCGCCGCGTTTCTACCGTGCGAAATATGGCATTGGCCAGGTGTTGATGTGAGCCGGCGGACCGACGAAACCATGCATCATTCGTCATATCCACCAGCACGTTGGCTCCCGCACTCGTCTCAGTAGGAAGAACAAATTGTCTGGTGAGCTCACCAATGGTGTCTTCGAAACAGATAAGAGGCGCTACGTGAACGCTGCTGTTCGTTAGGGTAAACACGGTGTATTCGGTGCCGGCCTTGAAATCGGCGGGGACCTGGTCACCTACGATCTGCGCAAGCAGCGGCACGTTGTGTCGACCAGGGACGTATTCGCCAAATGGCACCAGGTGAACTTTGCGGTAGACCTGCACGCGTTCGCCGCCATCGGAGATAAGGATCGCGGCATTGTAAGCATTTCGCTCGTCCACATCGATCGTTCCCAGCAGAAGATCTGTCTCCGATGATGCGGCCAAATCCATCACAAATTCCCGGCTTTGCTGATCCGACAGAACCGGACCGGGCATCGAGCTTTCCGGCCAAACCAGCAAATCGGGTGGGGGATTTGAGCGCAGTGCGATTTCACTCAGACGGTGAAATTGATCGAAGATTCGCCTGGTGAAGTCCGGATCGAACTTCTGATTTTGCGGAACGTTCGATTGCACCGCGGCAACGCGGAGCGGTTTTGTGGTTGGTGCAACCTGGGCGGCACGAATTCCGAAAATCAGAACGCCCACAATACCGGCCATTGTGACCGTGAAATCGAAATGCGGTCTCATCACGCGTGTACGCGCTTCCACAACCAGTCGATAGGCCGTCGTAATTACAATCACGTTGGCAAACGCCACCAGGAACGATAGCCCGGCAACACCGGTCAGTTCGGTGATTTGAATCAATGGCCAATTGTCGTGGAGCGCGACGCCCAGGCCGTTCCAGCCAAAGCCAGAGAAAACCCAGCCACGCAACCATTCCAGCGTGGTCCAGACCGCCGCGAGAACGAAAGCGAGCCGCAGGTTGCTGGTGGATTTTGTCCATGGCGATTGCACACTCGGCGGTGCTGCGGTTCGGGCTTGCACGAGCATCTGGTCCCATTTACTCGCAGCGCGTAAACGCTTCTTGTCAGGTGCTCGTGGCCGCACCAGATCGCAAAACCATGCCCAGATTGCGAAATATATCGCCATGTAAAACTGAAGAACAAACCAACCGAGAACGGTGACCGTTGTGAGCCAGGAGAATACGATCCAGAAAAAAGTCAGGCCCGCGACATAACCGAGGAGCAGACTACGAAGCCAGGAATGATGCGATCCAGTTCCCGAAAACCAGATTGCACCTATAAGCGGGGTCAACGCAATCCAGCAGAACCACGTCAGGTTGAACGGGGCAAAGCAAAGCGCGTAAAGAACCCCGCTACAAACTGCGGCGAACCACGGCCAAAGCTTTGTAATTTCTTTCATCGAATGCAGTCAAACCACGATCGCAAAATCCAAACTCCAACATGCAACATTCAAATCCCCAAAGGACCAGGTCTCCCGTTCGCCGGCGCGTATTGTCATATTGAGCGGAGCGAAGCATCCCGGGTTCTATTTCAGAAAATACGAATCCAGAGATCCTTCGTTTCGCTCACCATGATAGTTGGCTCTGTACCCTCAAATGCCGGGTTCGGATCATCGCAGCCGCGACTCGGCATCCTTCCGCAGCCAATTCCCAAGCTCATCCAGATGTTTTTCTACTTCCGGTTTGATTCGGTCCAGTTCTGGACTGGTGAATCTTTCGTTTTCGGGCTGGCGCCGCGCGAACAGGTAATATTTTATTTTCGGCTCTGTGCCTGACGGGCGCACCGCGATGCGAGTGCCCTCTTCCAACTCAAGCATCAACATTTTGCTCTTTGGAATCAGATCGCCTTCGACATCTCGGATCTCATCGGTTTCGAAATTTTTAATGTTTACCACGTTTGAGCCGAGTATCCCGCGAACCGGGTCCCCCGCGTACGACTTCATCAGACTGGCGATCTTGGTTGCTCCTTCTGCGCCCTCGAAAACCAGCGAACTGGTTTTCTCTGCGAAATAACCAAACTCCGAATAAATTTCGTCGAGCAACTGATCGATGGTTTGTCCGCGCAATTTGGCGTAGGCCGCTACTTCACAAAACATGATCACTGCGCCGTTCCCGTCCTTGTCGCGGACGAAATCAGCGCCGCTATATCCGTAGCTTTCTTCGCCTCCGACAACGTAAAATGAAGAGTATGCGAGTCGAAGGCGCTGCGTTTCGCTTTCAGCAAGGTCGGCGTAGCTCTGGCGCAACTGTTCGGGAATAGCGCGTTCGTATTTAGCGAGTTTTGCGCCGATGTACTTGAAGCCGGTTAAGGTTTCCACGCACCGCACGCCGTAATGAGCAGCGATCGCATTTTGCAGATCGGTGGTGACGAACGTTTTAACGATCACTGCGCGCGCAGCGTTTTGCCGGTCCAGCACGGCCTTTTCGAATAGTGTCTTGATTCTGTACCACGCCAGCAGCGAACCGATTTGATTTCCGGTCAGCAATTTCATTTTGCCGTCCTTGCTTCGAACTGCCACTCCAAGGCGGTCGCAGTCCGGATCAGTAGCAGCAACTAAATCGGCATTTTCTTTTTCAGCGAGATTGATCGCCATCGTTAGGGCCTCTCCGTTTTCCGGGTTGGGCGAATTCACCGTTGGAAAGCGGCCATCAAAACGATCCTGCTCCGGTACGACTTGAAAATTGAACCCGAGCCGCGTCAACATTGGTTTGATGATCACGCTGCCGGTCCCGTGCAATGGTGTGTAAATAATCCGCAGCGATTTCGCTTCCCGGACGACTCGGGGATCGAGAATCAACGTTTCCAGCCGGCGCATGTACGCCTGATCGATATCTTTTCCGATTATCGTTACTTTTCCTTGTTGGTCCTGTGGAAGAGGCGTGAACGACTCAGTGTTGATGGCATTCACTTTGGCAATGATGCCGCTGGCCGCTGGCTCGATCACCTGTGCGCCGTCGTCGAAATAAGCTTTGTAGCCATTATCATGAGGCGGGTTGTGGCTGGCGGTGATTACGATTCCTGCGTTGGCATGCAGATGACGAACGGCAAACGAAAGCTCAGGAACAGAACGGGGACCGTCGAACACAAACGCATCACAACCGTTTTCAGCTGCGACTCTCGCCGCCAACTCGGCGAACTCTTTTGAGAAAAATCGCGGGTCATGCGCGATTACGATTTTCGGTTCCGTCGAAATTCCCTGGCGCCGGTTCCACTCCTGCAGATAAGCAACCAGTCCGCGCGTGGCGCGATTAATGTTGAAGAAGTTCAGCGAATTCGTGCCGACGCAGGGGAATTCCGGTCGCTGATCTTCGCGGGCGTTTCCGCGTTCCGCGGCGGTAACGATTTTTCCGATGGTGCGGCCGCGCAACCCTCCGGTGCCAAATGCCAGTGTCTGGTAAAACCGGTCGTTCAATTCCTGCCACTGCGCGGCATGGATCAGTTCATCGACAGAGTGAAAATAGAGATCTGAGTTCGCGCCTGCCAGCAGCCTGCGAATGTTCTCCGCCGATGAAGGCATCAAAAGGCCCTGGTTAACGGCGCGCTCGATCCTCGAATCCAGCTGTTCGACATTATCTGACATTGCCGTCAACTCTTCCGGCAGGTTGTTGCTTTGCAAGCGTTTGTCTTGGGTTTGACAAGGCCTGAATTCGCCACTCTTCCTGAATCAGCCACCCCACGAACCGGCCGGGGGGCACTTGAACAACTGCCTCGGTGGCAAGAAAATCTAAGCGTGAACAAGCGCGTCAATGCATTCGCCGAACGAGCGAAGGCTGTGAATCCGACCGAAAACGATGCCATATATGGTCCGTTCTCGATCGAGATCCTTGCGCGCATTGAGGCGCGCCTGGGCGACCCGGACCGCGCTGTGGTGCGGTTGAATGAATTGCTGTCGATGCGATATCGAGGACCGCTCGTTTGCGTTCACCCGGTTACGCGCGCATCGCTCCAATTAGATCCGACGTTTGATGCGTTACGCAGTGACCCGCGGTTCCAGAAGCTGATTGCAAGTGCCGACAACAAGCGGTGAGCCGCAAGTCGTCGCCGCTCATGTCACTTGAAGCGCGGAACTTGTCAGGCATTCGCTTTCACGCCTCGATACACCAGCGTCGCTGCGGCGATGTCTTCCACCGCCATGCCTAACGATTTGAAGATGGTGGTTTCGTTTGCGCGTGATGGAACTTCGCCTGCCAGGGCTTCACCAAGCTCGGCGTAAATTTTTGCGCGGGAAAGGATCACGTCGCCCGATTCTTTTATCGCGCCATCACGCGAATCGACGAAAACGACGTTGCCCATCGCCTCATCATCAAGCTCACGCCAATCAGGCCGGCATGCGCCGATCGCATTCACATGGCACCCCGGCTTCAACCAGGATCCTTTTAGGACGGGAGTCTTCGAGCTTGTCACTGTGACTACAACGTCCGCGCCGCGCACTGCTTCTTCAGGAGATGCCGCCACGTGGCATTGGCTTCCAGCCAATATCCGATCGGCAGGATGCCGATACGAGGTCCCTGTCGCCGTGCCAATTTCCCTCGCGAATCCTTCCGCGTGTTCAGGCGTCGGGCTCCAGACGCGAATTTCCTCAAACGGCCTGACGAGTCGCAGCGCTTCGACATGGCTCCGCGCTTGTACTCCGCTGCCGAGAATGGCCAGCACCCTGGCGTCAGGCGAAGCGAGCAGGTTCGTCGCCGCGGCAGATACAGCCGCGGTTCGCATCTCGGTGATTAACCGCCCATCCATAATCGCGAGCGGTGTTCCTGTTTGTGGATCGACCAGGAAAATCGTGGCCATGTGCGTCGCAATTCCGCGCTCCGCGTTTGACGGGTAGAAGGTTACGGCTTTCAACCCGAGTCCATCCGGCGTAAGCGCCGGCATCAAGCCGAGGAATCCGCCGGGCGGCTCAATCGATATGATCGAGCGCACCGGCTGAGTGACTCTGCCGGCAGAGAAATCTATGAGCGCTTTCTGCATCGCAGGAATTAAGTCCGCCATCGATAGATGCTCGCGAACCTGTTCTTCGGTGAGAAAAAGCGGTTGGTCAGTTTTCACGTCCATGGGAGCGATCGCCTCTCCCTTTCCGAAAGGGAGAGGATTAAGGTGGAATTGTTACTGCAACGTCTCTCAAGAGCCAGCCAGATCGCTGCCAAAACGCTATCAACTACTTTGCAAATGAATTGTTGTGGCGCTGAAAGCGCCCTTACATCTTAGCGTTTTTTGAGGTTGGCAGCTTCGTTGCGAGGGCATAGAGGACATTCGTTTCCACGGCTGCAATGTTTCCGTCGGCAATGAAACGCAGGTTCGCTTGTTTGACCGTCTCCCGCTCCGCTTCGGTCAACTGCTCGATTGTTCCGCGGTACCCTGAGCCTAAAACAATTGTCCACCAATCCTTAGCCGAACTGATGGAGTGAAGACGATTTTCAGCAATGATCTTTGCTGACGGAACCCCGCCTTGCTCGAGGATCTTTGTCAGGCTTTCTGGATTATCGATGCGATCCCACGGATTAAAGCCTTTATAGAGATCAGGCCGTACATTTTTAATCGAGCGCCAGAACCCAGTATTCGCCGGCTCGCAGAAATTCCTGCCCCATGTGGTCACAGCCAGTTTGCCGCCTGATCGAACCCGACTCCAGAGTTCGCTCACAGCCTTTGCCATATCGGGCACAAAGAAAATTCCGAACACACAAATGACGGCATCAAAACTCGCCGATGGGAACCGCATCGAGAGCATATCGCCGACTTCTAATTCGATGTTAGCAAGCTGCCGTTGGACAGCTTTTGTTCGCGCCAGATCCAAAAGCTGAGTTGCAAGATCAATTCCTATCACCTTACCGAAGGGTCCAACTGCCTCCGCGGCAGGCAGGGCAGACGCGCCGCTACCGCAACAAACATCGAGCACTCGCGAACCATTTGGAGGCGCTGCGAGTTCGATCGTCCGGCGTCCGAAATAGTCCCAGAACCCGAGTGGCGATGCGTCGAAGAAATCCGCAGCCGCATTGTACGTAAACGCAGCGCGGTCTTGCGCATTGTCTGGCATGTCTGCTTTCATTTCGATTATCGAAGGTTTAACCACCGATTACACGAATAACACCAATGAAAAGAAACGTCTGATTCGTAACGTCTCTGGAAATAGATGAACTGTCACGTTGATCGACGCGCTGCGACTTCGTTTCGCTCAGAATGACATGATGAGTTGACTGGTCATTCGTGGTATCCGTGTGATCCGTGGTTGAGAACCTGCAAACGCGTTGTGTGATCGCCGGTGGTGGACCTGCGGGGATGATGGCGGGTTATCTGCTGGCGCGAGCAGGTGTTCCAGTGATCGTTTTGGAAAAACACGCGGATTTCTTTCGCGATTTCCGCGGCGACACGATTCATCCTTCTACGCTCCAGCTGATGTACGAGCTCGGGTTGCTCGACGAATTTCTTAACCAGCCGCATCAGGAAGTACGAGAACTGCGGGCCGTGGTTAACGGTCAGCTCGTGCCTATTGCCGATTTCACGAAGCTCCCTACACGCTGCAAATTCATCGCTTTCATGCCGCAGTGGGATTTTCTCAATTTTCTTTCGGCTCACGCAAAACAATTTCCGAGCTTCCAGTTGCTGATGCAGCACGAAGTCGTTGATCTGACGTTCGACCAAGAGCGCGTCACTGGTGTGCGGGTGAAAACTCCACGCGGCGACCTGGAGATCCGTGCCGACCTCGTCATCGGCGCAGACGGCCGGCATTCAATTATTCAAAAGCGTGCCGGGCTCGAACGGCAGGAGTTCGGCGTGGCGATTGACGTGCTCTGGATGAGAATTTCGAAACGAGAAAACGATCCGCAGCAAACACTCGGTTTCTTTCAACAAGGCAAACTGCTCGTATTGCTCGACCGCGGCGATTATTGGCAGTGCGGCTTTGTGATTCCCAAGGGCGGTTTCGAGCTGATCAAAACACGCGGTCTACAGCAGCTCCAAAACGAGATCGTCAGCTTTGCCGGATTCCTACGCGACCGCGTTGGAGAGCTCGACGATTGGTCAAAAATCAAATTGCTCACCGTGCAAATCAATCGTCTGCGTAACTGGTGCCGCGACCGCCTGCTCTGCATCGGCGATTCTGCTCATGCGATGTCACCGGCAGGCGGCGTGGGTATCAACCTCGCCATTCAGGACGCCGTCGCGACTGCTAACCTGCTCGCACAACAATTACGAGCCGGGCCAGTTTCGATCGACGATTTGCGCAGGGTGCAGGAGCGCCGCGAATGGCCGACGCGGCTCATTCAAGCGATGCAGGTTTTCGTTCATCGTCACGTGGTTACTGGTCAAAGTTCGCATCGCAAAGATTCACTGCCGTTTGTGGTTCGCCTGCTGAAATGGTTTCCAGCTCTGCGACAAATTCCCGCCCGATTCATCGGAATCGGACCGCGCCCGGAACATTACTCTGGCCGAGTGCGTTGAGCTCCCCAGTGCTCATCCGTACACATTCTTGGCTGGGTCAGCGTCCCCGGCTACAACTGCGCATCTGACCGAGGATGAAACACCCGTCTTTAATTGTTGTGCCATCAAAGATTCCGTTGCCTTCCGGAAATCCGCTGGCGTCACGAGCGCTGAGTGCGTTCGAATTCTGCTTTGGCGCTTTCATTGTCATTGGTCACAACGTTTTTCACGTTGTCCCGAATGAAGTGATCATTCTTTTTGTGCTCGGATTGATTTCCGTCCGATTTCGTGACGGCAGTTGGTCTGCGATGGGATTGAAACGACCAGCATCATGGAGGCGAATCCTGCTGATTGCTGTGGGTGCAGCCGTATTGCGGATCTTACTAGGGCAATTCGTGATCGAATCCATGACAGGATTTTTCTGGCCGAAGCCTGCCGCGCCGGCATTAGCAAATGAGATCACCGGGAACGTGAAGGTCGCATTGCTTGCTTTATTGCTGGTTTGGACGTTTGCCGCTTTTGGCGAAGAAATTGCGTATCGCGGATATCTGCTGACGCGTGCAGCTGATCTCGGAAAGCGATCTGCAGCGGCTTATTGGATCGGGATCATACTCGTTTCGATCTTGTTTGGATACGGGCATTATTACAAGGGCGCATCTGGTGTGATTGATTCCTGCGTTGCGGGACTGATCCTGGGAACCGCTTACATGCTTGCCGGGCGGAACCTGTGGGCCAGTATTTTCGCTCACGGATTCATTGACACGTTCGGGATTATCGACGCCTTTTTCGGATGGTCGAACTAGTTGAAGCACTTAATCTGGAGTCAATCCGCACAGCGCACCAAACCATTCGCCCATACGTTCATCGCACGCCTGTGCTGACGAATTCGTGGTTGAATGACGCTTGCGGAGCGTCGCTCTTTTTTAAGTGCGAGAATTTCCAGAAGATCGGTGCGTTCAAGGCACGAGGCGCGACGAATGCGGTCTTTTCACTGGATGATGAAGCAGCACGACGCGGTGTTGCAACGCATTCGTCCGGTAACCATGGTGCCGCGGTAGCGCGTGCGGCGAAATTGCGCGGCGTGCCGGCTCATATCGTCATGCCCTCGAATTCGGCGAAAGTGAAGATCCGCGCAGTGCAGGCCTACGGTGCGGAAGTAGTTTTTTGCGAGCCGACCGAACAATCGCGTGAGTTCGAGTGCGCAGAGGTGATCAACAAAACCGGGGCAATAATGATTCACTCGTTTGAGAACGAGCATGTAATCGCGGGGCAGGGGACGGCAGCGATGGAACTTCTCGAAGATGTTCCCGATCTTGATGTGATCATGTGCCCCGTCGGGGGCGGCGGCCTGTTGTCTGGCACAGCGATCGCCGCGAAATCGATGAGGCCAGAGATCAAAGTGATCGCAGTCGAGCCTCAGAATGCGGATGATGCCGCGCAATCGTTCCATGCGGGACGCCGGCTTGTGACGGAAAAGAAGTTCACCATAGCTGATGGCCTGCGCACAAATATCGGAGAACCAAACTTTCCGATCATTCAACGATACGTGGACGACATCGTGACCGTAAGTGAAGAAGCAATCGTTTCGGCGGTGCGCACAATTTGGGAGACAATGAAGATCGTGATCGAGGCATCATCGGCCGTTCCATATGCGGCGATTGCAGAATCGAAGATCGATGTGGTCGGCAAGCGTATTGGTATCATTCTCACGGGCGGCAACATCGATCTGGATGCTTTGCCGTGGAACTGCAGCAGGGATGACTAATGCAGGAGCAGCCCTGGTGGCTAACGTGATATCCGTTCGTTAGGCAATCTGCCGAGTCGAGGAAACGAGCACAGAAGAATGACTCACTTCCTGTTTTTTATTGCCGCCATTGTGGCGGGAACAATCAATGCCCTGGCCGGGGGCGGCGGACTGATCACGTTCCCTGTGCTAATGCTTGTGGTAACGCCGGTGACAGCCGACGCCACAAGCGCGCTCGCATTATTTTTCGCCTATCCCACGGCTGTGTGGCGAACGCGGAGCCAGCTGGAAGGTGTGTTCGGTACTCGATGGTTATGGCTGCTTTTGGTTCCAATTGTTCTCGGTGGTCTCATTGGCGCTGTGTTGCTGAGCCGAACGGATAGCCGCAGTTTTATCGAGTTGGTGCCATGGTTGGTATTGGTCGCCACCGTCGTCATTGTGCTGAGGCCTGTTCTGGTTCGACGCGACGAAACGGGAAGCGTGCATCCCGACATCACCTTGCTGTTGTGGCCTGTCGCAGTGGCCGGCATTTTTCTGGTCGGCTTGTATGGCGGTTACTTCGGTTCCGGGATTGGTATCCTCATGATCGGAGCGCTGACTTTCATCTCGCGTGGAGACATTCGGCATGTAGTCGCGCTCAAAAACTTCCTGACGCTTTGCATGCGTGGGGTGGCGGTCCTGGTTCTTGTTTACGAGGGCAATGTGAACTGGACTTACGGTGTGCCCATGGCTGTCGGTGGTCTAATTGGCGGATACCTCGGAGGGATGATATCGCATCGGGCAAACCGCGGAGTTATTCGCGGCATCGTTATCGCGATTGGTTTTGCCGCGTCAGCCTATTATTTTTGGAAGTTATACAGCCAGGTGTTGTTGCACGCAGGCGGCGAGTAAACGGCAGAGCAAGATCGAA
>JAICUQ010000173.1 GCA_025935755.1 Chthoniobacterales bacterium
CGGCTGCAGTCGGGAACGCAACCTCCCGGCCGAAATTCGCTGTCCCTTCGGCGATCAACGATTGGGGTGAAAAGAGCGGGTAAACTGAAAACTCCAGCCACCCGCGACCGCGAACCAGGCTCTTTTCCAGCAGCGAATTGTAAACGTGATGCCCGGGATAGCCTTCGTGCGCCGCGAGATCGACCGCGCGATCGATGTAGATCGGCAGATCGGTGTTCACCTGAATCACGCTGTGGTAATTGCCTTTGTACCAATTGTAACCGCCCCACGGCTTATTGGTCACGTACTCGACCGTGAAACTCTCGTTAGGCGGAAGCGCCATGCGCGCCGCCGTTCGGGCGCGGCATTCCTTGATCGCGAGTTGAAACACCGCATCGAGTTGTTCTTTCGGAATAACAAACGGCTTGCGCCACTTCTCGTACCGTTCCCATAGCGGACCTTTTCCCGGAATTTTGGGCTCCAGCTGGCTGATGATGTCGTCGAAGCGCGAATCGGGATAAGTTGGCGCGACCGCGTCGTAAAGCGCGCGCGATTCGTCGTCGAATTTTAGTTTCTCGCCCTTCAACATCCGCACCCGCGCAGCGAGCGCGGAAATTTGTTTCTGCAAATATTCCCGCCGCAACTTGAGCATCTCATCGCCCGACGTTGGTGCGTCGGGTATTTTCGCGAGCGTCGCGATCAGTTCCGTCGCCTCTGTGCCGATCATATCCAGCGATTTCCTTTCCTTCTCCGCCTGCGTCTTCCACTCCGCCGGTCCGTAAAACGCGTCCACGTAATCGGGATCGTGCCGTCCGAGAGCCAGTACGAGATGCGCGTATTGCTCGGCGACGGCATTCATGCCGCCTGTCGCCGCTCGCGCGCCTCCGCTCGAAACTGCCAATCCGCAAAGAACAAATGTCAAAATGAGCAGGCCCGGGATTAAACGCTTGGTCTGATGCATTTGAAGAAACAGAAATCCAAAGAGGAACCCAAGAAACAGGAAAACAAAAGATTTCATGAATTTCTGCTTTTCTGATCAGGACGCTTCGGTATTGATCAGAGCAACTGCCGAAATTGCTCGACCGTTAAGCCTGCGTCTTTAACGATCCCACCCATTGTGAGTGCGTTGACAGGGTTGTGATGCGGAATCGTAATGAAATGCAATCCATCGCTCATCACGACATGTTTGCCTTGTCGAACTACTTCGAATCCTGCTTTTTCGAGTGCCTTAATAGCCCGGAGATGATTAACACCGGGGATTTTGGGCATCGCTAGATCGTCACTTCAACCTGACGAAGCGTCTCCGCTGAAAAGGCATCGCCAATTGCTGCAAGATACTCTCGAATAGCATCGCGAATGTTTTCTGTCGCTTCCTCTTCGGTGGCTCCTTGCGACCAACAACCGGGCAGGGCTGGACAGTTCACGGCAAAGCCTTCCTCGGTTTTATGCAGAACGATTGGATAACTCAAGCTCACCCCGAACTGTAAGCCAAAACTTTCCGGCCGTCACGCGAGCTTCGCTGCCTTGCGGCGAATCCGCTTCTTGGCTTTCTCCCCAATAACTAAACTTTGCCTTGCCGTTCTTCATCGCGCGCTCTGCTTCGCGCAGCGCCTGGGCGTGCCACACCGGCGATTCAAAACGATCATCGTCTTTAGAGAGATCAGCCCAAAGCGCCTCCATCGCGCGCAACTTGTCGTCACGCGACATTTTCTTCAAGTCGGTTCGGCAATTCCGGGATCTGTGTGATCCGCGTTATCTGTGGTCAATCTTTTGCTGCTTTTCCAAAGCAAAGGTGGAACGCGCTGTCCCCAGCGCGTTGACACAGGTCCCAAGCCATCGCCTTAGGGACCCGTAACGGATGCGAAGCAACGGCCGGGCTTTCCAGCCGATCCACCTTCATCACTCGTCACTTATCATTTTTCACTTCTGACCAATCGTGCCGATCCAAAACCAGACGACGAGATCGCCCTGCTTCTGAGCAATAGCGCGATAGTGATCGCCAATTCGCGCTGACCAGACGTTTCCGGCAATCGGCTTGAACTGCATTGAAGGATGAAACGAATCACGCAACCACAGTTGAAACTTTTCTCGCGCGAGACATTGGACGTGAGCAGGCAGCCTGTTGAACTCGTTCCAGAAACGCCGATGCGTTCCAGACGTCACGGCATTTCGCGGACACGTCCCGTTTTGATGTCCTCTTCTATTTCGCGCAGAACGTCATCCAGCTTGCCGCCGGCGATGTCGCGCTTCATCTGATCATCCCACTCGTCATCCTTCCAACCGTGCAACCACGCGGCCAACTCGGCGCGCTGTTCAAACGAAAGCTGTTTGATTGCGCTTTTGATTTCCGACAAGCTCACGAAAGCAACCTTAGCATCGCTTTTTTTTCCTCCAACCTCTTCAAACAAAACAGCCGGAGCCTTGCGACTCCGGCTGTTCGAATTTTAGATTTCTGTCGGCTTAGCCCCGATCCCGCGGTTGCGGGACGGGGTTTCGACCAAGGCGATCTTAATAGTCCATGCCGCCCATTCCACCTGGAGGCATTGGAGGGCCGGATTTTTCCTTTTCAGGAATTTCCGTGATCAATGCCTCGGTGGTCAGCAACAGGCCCGCGATGGACGCTGCGTTCTGCAGCGCGCTGCGCGTGACCTTGGTCGGATCGACGATACCAGCTTTCACCAGATCGGTGTATTGCTCGGTGGCAACGTCGTAACCTTCGTTGCCTTTGCGCTTCTTGATTTCCTCAACAACGAGAGCGCCTTCCGCGCCTGCGTTATCGGCTAGCTGACGAGTCGGTTCTTCGATGGCGCGTCGGACGATTTGTACGCCGATTTTCTCGTCGGCTTCCAAGTCCTTGATGTTATCAAGCGCCTTCTGCGAGCGCAGCAATGCGACACCGCCACCCGGGACGATACCTTCCTCAACCGCCGCACGCGTGGCGTGCAACGCGTCTTCGACGCGAGCCTTCTTCTCTTTCATCTCGGTCTCGGTCGCAGCGCCGACGTTGATCACTGCAACGCCGCCGGCGAGTTTCGCCAAACGCTCCTGCAGTTTCTCTTTGTCGTAATCGCTGGTCGTCTCTTCAATCTGACGACGGATCTGAGCGACGCGGCCCTGGATATCGGCCGATTTACCAGTGCCTTCGACAATGGTGGTGTTTTCCTTGTCGACAGTGACGCGCTTGGCTTTACCGAGCTCCTCGATCTTGATGTTCTCAAGCTTAATACCGAGATCTTCGCTTATCAGTCTGCCGCCGGTCAGCACCGCGATATCTTCCAGCATCGCCTTGCGACGATCGCCGAAGCCCGGAGCTTTGACCGCGCAGACCTGCAACGTGCCGCGCAATTTGTTTACGACCAAAGTCGCGAGCGCTTCGCCTTCCACGTCCTCAGCAATGATAAGGAGCGGACGGCCGGCTTTCGCGACTTTTTCGAGCAACGGAAGGAGATCCTTCAAGCTCGAGATTTTCTTCTCGTAAATGAGGATGTAAGCGTTTTCGAGAACGGCTTCCATCGCCTCGGCGTTGGTCACGAAGTAGGGCGATAGATAACCTTTGTCGAACTGCATGCCCTCGACCACTTCCAGCGTGGTCTCGATCGATTTCGCTTCCTCGACCGTGATCGTTCCGTCCTTGCCGACTTTGTCCATGGCGTCGGCGATGATCTCGCCGATCGTCTTGTCCCAGTTGGCTGAAACGGTTGCGACCTGCGCGATTTCAGTGCGATCGCTGACTTTCTTCGAGAGCTTCTTCAGCTCTTCGGTGATTGCTTCGACACCTTTCATGATGCCGCGCTGCAACGAAGTCGGGTTCGCACCGGCGGTGACGTTGCGCAGACCTTCACGGTAAATCGATTCCGCGAGGATCGTTGCTGTGGTCGTGCCGTCACCCGCGACATCGGACGTTTTGGATGCGACTTCGCGCACGAGTTGAGCGCCCATGTTTTCATAAGGATCTTCGAGCTCGATCTCTTTCGCGACCGTCACACCGTCCTTGGTGATCGTGGGGCTACCGAATTTCTTGTCGAGAATGACGTTGCGGCCGGACGGCCCGAGTGTGGCCTTCACGGCTTTCGCCAGTTTCTCGATACCGCGCAGCAATGTGTGCCGCGCGTTTTCATCGAATTGTAGTTGTTTAGCTGCCATATAATTAGTTGATAGTCTTTAGTTGAGTGTTGAGAGATGAATCTGGAATCCAGGAATCCAGGAAAAGAAAGCCGGTTAGAGTTCCGTGATTGAAAACTCTTCCTGGTTTCATGGTTTCCTGATTAATTCCTTTCTCCATCTTCGTGACTTCCTTATCCGATGATGCCGAGGATGTCGTCCTCGCGCATGATCAGGTAATTTTCGTCGTCGATTTTGATTTCCGTGCCGCCGTATTTCGAGATCAGCACCTTGTCGCCCTTCTTCACCGTGAAATCGACTTTCTTTCCGTTGTCATCGATTTTGCCGGTGCCTAAAGCGACCACTTTCCCCTCTTGTGGTTTTTCCTTGGCGGTATCGGGGATGATGATCCCGCCTTTTTTTACTTCCTGCTCTTCGAGCGGCTGCACCAGCACCCGGTCTCCGAGAGGTCTTACATTAACTGCTGCCATAGGTTTTTCGTTTGCTCCTTGGTTTGTTGTTAGGCCGGCGATCCCGAAATGGTCCGGGTCATCGGCAAATTTGTCAGGTTCTTTATGCTGCGGCGTCTGACACAGACGCCCTACAATCCCGATTCACGATTTTCGAATCTCGATTCACGGGTTACTTTTTCTTGTCGTCATCGACCACTTCGAATTCCGCATCGACAACGTCGCTGTCGCGCTTCCCTGCACCTTCTTCCGCACCGCCACCGCCTGGTTGCGCCTGGGGTCCGGGTTGTGGACCCGGACGCGGTCCGGCCTGAGCTGATGCCTGCTTGTAAAGCTCGGCGCTGACGTCCTGGAATTTGCTCTGCAGATCGTCGTAAGCGCGCTTGATCGCGTCGGTGTCGTTGCGATTGATTGCATCGCGCACCGCAGCAATGGCGTCTTCGACCAGCTTCTTCTTGTCGCCGGAGATTTTGTCGCCCAATTCCTTGAGCTGCTTCTCGGATTGATAAGCCAGCATGTCGGCGTTGTTCTTGATTTCGATCGCTTCTTTCGCCTTGCGATCTTCCTCCGCGTGCGATTCCGCTTCCCGCTGCATTTGTTCCACTTCGTCTTTGTTCAAACCGCTGGAACCGGTGATCGAGATTTTCTGTTCTCTGCCGGTGCCGAGGTCTTTCGCGCTCACATTGAGGATGCCGTTCGCGTCGATGTCGAAAGTGACTTCAATCTGCGGCACGCCGCGTGGGGCGGGTGGAATTCCATCAAGATGGAAGACACCCAGCTGTTTGTTATCGCGCGACAACGGTCGCTCGCCTTGCAGCACTTTGATTTCCACGCCTGGCTGATTGTCGCTGTAAGTCGAAAAGATCTGTGACTTGCGAGTCGGAATGGTGGTGTTCCGCGGAATCATCGGGGTCGCCACTCCGCCGGCGGTTTCAATCGCCAGTGTTAATGGCGTGACGTCCAGCAAGAGCACGTCTTTGACATCGCCCTTGAGCACACCACCTTGGATCGCTGCGCCGATTGCAACCACTTCATCAGGGTTCACGCCTTTGTGCGGCTGTTTGCCGATCAAATCCCGCGCGACCTCTTGCACTTTTGGCATGCGCGTCATTCCACCCACGAGCACCAATTCATTGATGTCGCGTTCTGTCGTTTGCGCGTCTTTCAAGCACGACTTGGTCGGCGGAACAGTACGCTGGACCAAATCATCCGTGAGCTGCTCCAGCTTTGCGCGCGTCAGTTTCTTCTGAATGTGTTTCGGGCCGCTCGCATCGGCGGTGATAAACGGCAGGTTGATTTCATATTCCTGAACGCTCGAGAGCGCGATCTTCGCTTTTTCAGCTTCCTCTTTAATGCGCTGAATCGCGTCGGGTTGCTTCGTCAGATCGATGCCATTGTCGTTCTTAAATTCCTGGACAATCCAATCCATGACACGCGCGTCCCAGTCGTCGCCTCCGAGGTGCGTATCACCATTGGTGGCTTTCACTTCGAACACGCCGTCGCCGATTTCGAGAACGGAAATGTCGAATGTCCCGCCACCAAGATCGTATACTGCGATCTTCTCGTCCTTTTTCTTGTCCAGACCGTAAGCGAGCGACGCCGCGGTCGGCTCATTGATTATTCGCAGAACTTCCAGACCGGCGATCTTGCCTGCGTCTTTGGTTGCGTTTCGCTGTGAATCGTTGAAATACGCCGGCACGGTGATTACTGCCTGCGTGATTTTCTCGCCGAGCTTTGCCTCTGCGTCAGCGCGCAGCTTTGACAAAATCATCGCCGAAATTTCCGGCGGCGAAAATGTCTTCATCTGGCCGTTGACCTCCACCTGCACATGGGCATCGCCGTTAGCAGCTTTTACGATCTTGTACGGAACGCGTTTCTGTTCGTCGAAGACTTCGTCGAACTTGCGGCCCATAAACCGCTTGATTGAGGAAATCGTATTCTGCGGATTCGTGATCGCCTGACGTTTGGCGGCCTGACCGACCAAACGCTCGCCGCTCTTTGTAAATGCAACTACTGAAGGCGTCGTGCGTGCGCCTTCGCTGTTTTCCAAAACTACCGGGTCGCCACCCTCCATAACTGACATACAGGAGTTCGTAGTGCCCAAATCGATACCTAAAACCTTTGCCATAAATTGAAATTTTTCCTTTCTGTTGGAGCCTGCGATCAGGTAGATACCCCACTTCGGCAGACTAACCCATGCCGTGTTTAAGCAAGGCTCGGACCAATCTTGATGATTGGACGTAACCCACTGATGACGAGAGGATTAAGCAACTCGAGTGCCAAACTAAGGTTTTCGAGTCGGGACAGTTCGGCGCGTTTTAGAGCTTGCTCGAAACAGCTGTCGCGCCAACGCGGCACTGCGTTGTATCGTCC
>JAICUQ010000224.1 GCA_025935755.1 Chthoniobacterales bacterium
CGGATCGTCCGGATCTTCAACACGTACGGGCCTCGAATGCGTTTGCGCGACGGCCGGGTGGTGCCGGCGTTTATCGGACAAGCGTTGGGCGGCCAACCCCTGACAGTGTTCGGTGATGGATCGCAGACTCGCTCGTTTTGTTACGTCTCCGATTTGATCGACGGAATCTTCAGGCTCGCCATGAGCGATTTCCACGAACCGGTCAACATCGGCAACCCACGCGAGATGACCATCAAACAATTCGCGGAGGAGATCATTCGAATCACGGGAACCAAATCGACGATCGAATACAAACCGTTGCCGGTGGACGACCCGAAAGTGCGCCAGCCAGACATCACCCGGGCGAAGAAAGTTCTCAGTTGGGAGCCGCGAGTCGAATTCGACGAAGGGATCAGGAAGACGATCGATTATTTCAGGGAAGCGGTGAAGCGTTGAAGCATGGTGTGTCATCCTGAGCAGAGCGAAGCGCAGTCGAAGCTGTAACGCAGCCCCGAACGCTTTCGGGGCGAGGCCACGCTTTCCATCCCGCAATGTAACCGTACGTTAATGCTTCGGGATTTTTCCCGAGCCGCTCCATTCTCGACTTAACGCTTTAACGACACACCGGCCGGTTGCCCGCATTTTTCACTGGCGTTTGTCGGGATTTGGTTTTGAGTTCCCGCATGTTCAAGGGTGCGCTCTTTCTGGCGCTCGGGTTGTTGGCCGTTTCTTTTCCAGTCGTCGCGCAGCAGGCCAAACACTCCGGAGCCGTGCAACATCACCTCGCTCCAGCCGGGGTGAAACCGCTCGACGTCGTTTCTAATCTCAGCATCTACCGGCCTAACGTCGTGAGTCCGTCGAATTCCATTTTGTTTCACCACGGACCCGTGCGCGCATGGTCCGATGGCGCGCAGCTGGTAAACGAAAGTGCATTTGTGCAAATTGGCATGGCGCCCCTCGGTCTGTTTCCCGCGGCGTATCTGGCTCCGAGCGAAGTCGCGCCGGCGCCTGTGAGAAAAACCAGCCTGGCTTCAAATTATCAATCGGCAAATCTTCCGACGGATGGAAAAGATTTATCCGGCGAGATCTTCAACTCTCCGTTGAATAACGTGTATGTAACCGGGGAAATCGGATTCATATACGGCCAATGGAGCGGGAAAGGCAGTGGCGATTACATCGGCAGTTACATCTGGGGCCAGGCCGGCAACGACAAATTCCAGATCAGCGCAGGCGGTTCCTTCGAGAACTGGAACGGAAGCAGCCCAAAGTTCCGCTCGTTCACCCGTTGATTCAATGTAGCCGCCTCGCTTTGAAAGCCCGGCCTCGCCCCGAAAGCGTTCGGGGCTGTGTTACGGGTCGAGGCGTTGATCCGGGCAATTGTTTTGCACGGCGATCCCGCAGGCGCGGGACCGTGGCTACATGGATCGCGCCGCTTTGGCGTCGATGTAGCCGCGTCGCTCTGCCGACGCGTTGATCGGCGTAGTTCGTTTGCACGGCGACAGAGCGCCGTGGCTACAACTATGGGACGCTGTGACCTCGACGCAGCGCCAATGTAGCCGCCTCGCTTTGAAAGCCCGGCCTCGCCCCGAAAGCGTTCGGGGCTGTGTTACGGGCCGAGGCGTTGACGCGCGCTAACATCGCACGAGATGCCAGGGTACGGCGCGCACTCCGCTGCGCGCCGCCTTGCGGACAGAAAAAACATTCCGATTTAGCGATTTACCCATTTACCGATTCAACATCCAACGATCTCATACATCGGAAGGCTCGCGGAGCTTCGCCTTCAATTGCGACCGCGTGCTCGTAATCGTAATCCTGCCCGTGCTCGAAATCTTCCTGTCGAACCCGTTCCGATGTGCGGTCTTTTCGATTGAAATAGGCGAGACATCCCTCCTACTATTCGGTTGTCATCGGGGAGGGAAGTTGCTGGTTAGTTCCGCTGACCTGGTTCGTTTTACCACGTAATCACAATGTCGACTCGAAATCTCGTCGCTGACAAATTGTTGTGGGAAACGCTGGACCGCTGGAAACGTTCCAGCCCCGAATTAGATCGCATTCAATTCCTCAAAACGGTGCCTTTCTTCGATCAACTCTCGAACCGGCAGCTCAAGAGTGTCTCCGACATCATGTTTGAGCGCACGTACGACATTGATGAATCGATCTTCGAAGAGGGACAACCGGGCGCAGCTCTTTTCCTGCTTCTCGATGGCAAAGTGGCGGTAGAAGTCTTCCGCGAGAACAGCACGACCCGTCTCGCTGTTTTGGAAAAAGGAGCGTTCTTCGGGGAAATGGCATTGCTCGATGAGACTCCGCGCTCCGCCACGGCGCGCGCGTTGGAACCGACGCGAACGCTTGCGCTTTATCGCAACGACCTGAACGGCCTCGTTCAGAAGGATGCGAAGACGGCCTGCCAAATTTATCGTTCGCTCGCGGGAATGATCGCCGAGCGCCTTCGTTTGACCAATGAACTGGTCCAGATGAAAACGCCCGCCACCGATTAGGATGAGCAACGGTCAGGATTTCGAACAGATAGCGCGAGAACGCAAAATCCGCCGCACAATTTTCTATCTCACGTTTGCGGCGCTCACCTTGCTTGTCGCGGGATTCCTGATCTGGAAGCTAAGCAGCCTGATTCTGCCGATCATTGTTGGCGCTCTGTTGGCCTTCGTGTTTCGCCCGGTGAAAGAGCGTTTCAACATCCGTTGGTTACCGCACGAGGTTCAAGTTCTGTGTTCGTTCGCAGCGATTGGTCTCGTCCTCTTCTTCGCGTTCAACACCCTTCGTAAACACATTCCCGACGAGGAACAAAAACTCGAGTTCAAGGTCCGCCTGAATTACAAGCTAAACGAAAAATACCGGCAACTGGTCGCGAAGCCCGCTGCAGAAAAATCAAACGCGATAGCGCCATTGATTGAAAAAGAACTTGGCCCGCTCATGGACAAGTTTAACAAGGCGATCGAGCTGAATCCTGAGGAACGCGATCTGTTCCTGAAGTACGCCGCGGGATACAACGGAAAACCTGCTGTTGATCCCAAATTCGTCGATTATTTTCGGTCCAATCAGCGCACCGAGAAATATGTGATTCCCGAAAAGGCTCCCGACAGCGCGTCGCCGCCAGTCGCACCCGCGCCAACTCCGGCTCCCGCCGCTGCCGAAGGTACGAGCCTGGAAAACAAACTGTCGGCATGGATGCTGGCGCCTTTGATTTTCATTTTTCTCGGATTCGATAACGGGCAAATTCGCCGGTTCTTCATTGGCCTGGTTCCGAATCGCTACTTCGAATTGTCGCTTACAGTCGTTGACCGGCTCGATGAAGCGATCGGGAAATATTTACGCGGAACGTTGACAGAATGTTTTTTGGTCGGCCTGACGCTCACGCTCGGTTTGATCCTGCTTGGAATTCCGCCCGGGATCGCTGTAGCCATCGGGGTGGTTGCAGGCCTTCTCAACGCCATTCCGTTTGTGGGGACGGCCCTGGCCCTGGTCGTTGGCGTCGGCTACGCGTTGATCGCGGAAAACGTCCGGCCGCTGATTCCCGGTCTGAATCCGAACGATCTCGCGCTGTATGTGGTGATCCTGGTCGTAGTCACGCATGTGCTGGACGATCTGGTATTTCAACCGTTTGTCCTCGGCAGCGCCGTCAACGTGCATCCGCTGGTCGTGGTCATCGCGATCATCGGCGGGTCGCTGCTAATGGGTCTGTGGGGAATGCTGTTCGCCATTCCTGCCGTCGTGGTGGTGAAAACCGCCGTGGCCACCTTCTTCAAGGAGCTCAAGGCCTATCGCATCATTTGAGGCGGATTTCCGATGGACTGCCGTCGCGGACCTCCGCCCTCGCTTGAGATTGCGCGACGAGAAAGGGGTGGGCGCGCGTCGCGAAAAGCCGAGAGAGCAACGCGTTGAGGACAACGCGTTCCACCCGGTGGATCGTCTTGTCCTCAAGACGATGCGTGCCGACGCATGCCACAAATGTTAGACGGCGAGCCCGCATTACGAGGTCAACGCGTTGAGGACAACGCGTTCCACCAGGTGGATCGTCTTGTCCTCAAGACGATGGTGCCGACCGATGCGACAAATGTTAG
>JAICUQ010000042.1 GCA_025935755.1 Chthoniobacterales bacterium
ATCAATCGGGCACCCAAAACCTCAACACCGTACTCGATGCTTCCCAGGCCTTCATCGTTAAGTACATTGCCTGCCACCCGGACGATAAAGAGATCTCCGAGGCCTTCATCAAAGACGAGTTCGGGCGGCACACGTGAATCGGAGCAACTGAGTATGATCGCGAACGGATGCTGACTTTTGGTCAGTTCTCCCCGTCGTTTGGCAGCCTGCTCGGTCGTCATTCCCAGAGACATCGCTCCAGGATTTTCAAAGCTGTTTTTAGCTATGTACGCTCGCTCATCACTTGTATCGTGCGGATGCTGCATGTTCCCCGCCATGAAACGACTATTGCCTTCCTTAAGTCGTGAAATCGCGTCGGCGGGGGAGATCATTGGTCGTTCAGCATCCGGTAGGTCAGCAGCGCGGGCAAATTGGCTTGAGACAAGCAAAGTGATAACGATGAAGCAGGAAACAAGTTTGGTCTTTATCATGCGGGCGACGTTAACAAGGCGTCGCGTGCTCAATCAACTCGAAAGTTAGAACCGAACGGCGGCGAACATCAACGAGCTGCAAAAAAATAGAACACCAGGGCAACGACCAAGGAGATGCCAACGATCCACCAGACTGTCTTGAGTCCCGCTGGTTTGGCTTTGGATCCGAACTCCTGCCTAACGAAATCGTCGTAGTTGAAGCTGTCTTCCGGTAAGTTCGCACCATCATAGGTATCGGCATCGTCTCGCCAACCCGAATTATGATCGGCACCGCATTCGGGACATGCTTGGACCTCGCGCGGAAGGTCTTCACCGCAGACCGGACATACCTCCGGAGTCCGGCGTTGGATGCGTTTCTTCTTCGTCATGGGTATCCCAGTCTGTTTTGCAACGAATGTGCTGTAACGAGCCTAACAAGAGCAAGCTGAGCGATCGCTGACAAAGCAAACTTTCTTTCGGTCAAAAAAGAAGCTGTCAAGCATAGACTTGGATTTCCGAACGCTCAGCGGTTGGCCTTCCGGTTTTTTGCCGCGGTCAGATTCCCGACTCAGAGAACGGTTTTCGCGTCCAGGCGCCAAACTGAATCGGTCCGAGGATTTGGCTTCCGCCAGCTATCGCCTCTTTTTCCAACCGTGCTGCGAGTGTCTCATCGGCGGTGACTCCGTCCGGTAACGCGAGTCCCAGCTCTTGGAGACGCGGGCTCACGCTGATAAGCGTATTGGCGATCCAGCGATAGAGATACGATCCGCGGCCGCCACCGGCCAGTGATTCAGCAAGAATTGTCGGGAACGGCAGACCCGCTTCGAGAAAAGCTTTCGCTATGCGGCGACCGTAGTCGGGCGGATGGCCGGCACGGCGGAATGCTTCGCTGAGTAGTGCGTAAATCTCGTCCCAAAACCGGCACGGAGGGTCGCTTGAGTGAGTGTTGGCGAAATCCATTTCGTGGAATACAACAATGCCGCCAGGCTTCAAAAATTTGAGCAGACGCCGGATGATGGCTCCGGGATCTTGCTGGTAAAGTAAAATGTAACGACCGACGATTGCGTCGAACTGATCTGCTGTGTCGAATTCATCGAGAGCGCTGGCTTCGAACGAAACCCACGAAGAACAACCCTGCTGACGACTGCGCTCACGCGCCTTCTCCAGTCCCGCGGCATCCTGATCAACTCCTAGCACCCGCCCTCCTGGACCGACGATCTCGCCTGCGAGGAAGGCTACGTCGCCCATTCCTGAGCCGATCTCAAGCACGCGCATTCCCGGGTTAACGCCGGCAAATCGGAAAAATTTTTCTGTGAACGGGCGAACGACCTTGGCCTGAAATGTCAATCGCTCGTACTCAAACTCAGATTGGCCCAGGATGTAATTGCCTTTGGTAGCCATCCAACTCTTCAGCTTACACGATGAGAGCGCCATCGTCGGCCGTTTAATTTGGTGAACGAACTTCAAGTCTACGATTCTGTCGCCGCGACCTAACGAGCCCAAACCGAGCGACCGCCGACTAGATCGAGGGTTCCTCTGATTGAGACTGTCTTAATCATCGGAAATGTAGCTGCATGACGGCGGTGGTTCGCCCCAACCTGGGTTAGGCGGTCAATATCTTACAGGCGCGAAATCCATACCGTCTCCGGCATGCGCAGAGAAGCCTAGATAAAGCTTTTCAAACGGGTGCTCGCCCGGAACTTTGAGACGAGTAATCAGGTCGCGGGTTTCTGCCGCGCTGGCAAGTGAAGCGGCCTGCGATCACACGTCGTAATACATCGCGAACTCGTAAGGGTGGGGGCGCAGACGCAATGCGTCGTATTCCTTTTGTTTCATGTCGATCCAGTTGGCGATAAAGTTTTCGTTGAAGACATCACCGCGAAGCAGGAAGGAGTGATCAGCTTGCAGCGCCTCGATAGCTCCGCGCAGCGAATCGGGCACGCTGGCGACCTGGGCGAGTTCTTCCGGCGGGAGTTCGTACAGATTTTTGTCGAGCGGATCGCCGGGGTCCATGCGGTTTTGGATTCCGTCGAGTCCCGCAAGAAGCATGGCCGAAAAGGCCAGATAGGGATTTGCAGCGGCATCCGGCGTGCGGAACTCGATTCGTTTTGCTTTCGGGCTGGGTGAGTAGGTCGGAATTCGAATCGCGGCGGAACGATTGCGAGCCGAGTAGGCGAGATTGACAGGCGCTTCGAATCCGGGGACAAGCCGTTTATAGCTGTTTGTGGTGGGGTTGGTTAGGCAGGTTAACGCCGGCGCGTGTTTTAAAATTCCGCCAATAAAAAAGAGGGCGAGATCACTGAGTCCGGCATAGCCGTTGCCGGCGAACAGAGGTTTGTCCTCTTTCCAAAGAGAGATGTGGGTATGCATGCCGCTGCCATTATCGCCAAAGATGGGTTTCGGCATGAACGTTACCGTTCTGTTATGCCGTTTGGCGACATTTCGCAGGATGTACTTGTAATACTGCATGTTGTCGGCCATGCGTTTGAGCGGCGCGAACCGAATATCGATCTCTGCCTGCCCGGCAGTCGCGACTTCATGATGCTGGCGCTCGATCGGCACTCCAGCTTTTTCGAGCTCCAAACACATCTCATTGCGAATATCCTGCAATGTGTCCATCGGCGAGACCGGGAAGTAGCCTTCTTTCGGGCGAATCTTGTAACCCAGGTTCGGAAATTCTTCTCGCGCGCTGTTCCAATGTCCCTCGACACTATCGACCACGTATGACGCTGCATTGCCGCTGTTGGCAAACCGCACGTCGTCGAAAATGAAAAATTCTGCTTCCGGCCCAATGAATGCCGTGTCTGCGATTCCTGTGGATTTAAGGTAAGCCTCTGCTTTTTCGGCGACACCGCGTGGATCTCGATCGTACGGTTCGCGAGTGATCGGATCAACGATGGTGCAAATGAGGCTCAGAGTCGGCTCGGCGTTGAAAACGTCGATCCATGCCGTGGCCGCATCGGGAATGACGAGCATATCGGAGGCATTGATTACTCTCCAGCCGCGAATGCTCGAGCCGTCGAACCCAAGTCCGTCCGTGAAAATGTCTTCGTTATACTCGGTAAGAGTGGTGGTGAAGTGTTGCCACGTTCCCAGCAGATCGGTGAATTTGAAGTCCACGAGCTTTACCCCGTGGTCTTTGATCATTTTACTAACGTCGGATGGAGTTTTGTCTTTGGCCATGTTGTTTGGTTGAATCGTTGAACGGTTGAAGCGTTAAAAAATAAAACGTTAAAAAAGTTACATGGTTACATCGTGCAGCACGTAAATGCCAACCGTTTTAACGCTGTGACGATTCAACGTTGTAACCGGCGTGCGAAGCACGTTACACCGCTTTTTCGCCGATCTCTTCGGTGCGGATGCGCACTGCGTGTTCCACCGGGAGAACGAAAACCTTGCCGTCGCCGATCTTGCCAGTCTTCGCCGCGCCGACCACCACGTTGACCGCCTTTTCAATCAAGTCATCTGCCATCACGACTTCTACTTTCACTTTCGGCAGAAAATCGACCGTGTATTCGCTTCCCCGGTAAATCTCGGTATGTCCTTTTTGCCTGCCAAAACCTTTGACCTCGGTAACAGTCATCCCTTCGATGCCGAGCTCTGCGAGTGCTTCTTTCACCTCTTCGAGCTTGAACGGTTTAATGATCGCCTCCAGTTTTTTCATGTCGCAGTAAGGTTGGCATCGCGCGGCGCTTTGTCACCTGCCCGTAACGCTTCGCGAAACGATGCAGGCGAATTGAAAGCCACCCGCAGCACGCGCTCTCATAGCAACAACACGAAACCGATGCAAGCATCGATTTCGTGTTCGTTAAAATCGTTGAACCGTTCGATTGTTGAAGCGATCGCATACCAGCGCGGCCTCGGCTTCAGCGCTTCGACCCTTTAACGCTTCAACTGTGCTCTGTACGTAGGTAAATTTGCTAAAAAAATCTGACGTTTAATACTCAAATCTAAATGGGCCGCGACTCTTTCGTTCACCTTCATCTGCATACCGAATACTCGCTGCTGGATGGAAGCATTCGAATGAAGGAGCTGATGAAAAAGGCTGCGGAATTCAAAATGCCTGCGGTGGCAATGACGGACCACGGTAATTTGTTTGGGGCCGTTGAATTCTTCCAGGAAGCCCAGCGCGCGGGGGTTAAACCGATCATCGGTTGCGAGGTGTACGTGGCCCCTGGATCGCACAAGGACCGGCCGCCATCCCGGCGCGAATCGGCGTATCACTTCACATTACTGGCGGCAAATGAAACCGGCTATCGCAATCTCGTGAAGCTGGTGACAACAGCGCATCTGGATGGATTTCATTATGCGCCGCGAATCGACAAAGAAATGTTGGCGATGCACTCCGCCGGTTTGATCGGATTGAGCGGCTGTCTTGCGGGCGAAATCAACAGCGCGATCCAGGCGAATAACATCGAGAAAGCGAAACAGTGCGCCGCGGAATACCGGGATATCCTCGGCAGGGAAAATTTCTTCGTGGAATTGCATGACCACGGGATGGAAGAGCAAAAGATCTGCAACACGGCGCTGGTGCCGCTTGCGCAAGATTTGGGAGTCGGCCTGGTGGCGGCCAATGACGTGCATTTTCTCCGCCGCTCCGATCATGAGGCGCATGACGTGATGCTTTGCATTGGCACCGGCAAAATGGTGCAGGACGAAAGCCGGATGCGTTATCTGCCGGAATTGTATTTCAAATCGCCGGCCGAGATGCAGCAGTTGTTCCGCGATTTTCCCGAGGCGATCACGAACACACTACAGGTTGGAGAACGCTGTAATCTCGAACTCGAGTTTGGGCGTTCGAAATATCCGGAGTATCCGGCGCCGGCCGGCAAGACACGCGAAGAATATTTGCGCGAGCTTTGTTACCAGGGTCTGCGCGCGCGGTATGGCGAACGGGCAGCGGCAGATGCGGAACTGGTCAGGCGTCTCGAGTACGAACTCGGCGTGCTGGAGAAAACAGGATTCGTCAGCTATCTGCTCATCGTTTGGGATTTCATTCATTTCGCTAAGGAGAAAGGGATTCCGGTTGGGCCCGGGCGCGGCTCGGCTGCAGGATCGATCGTTGCGTTCGTCCTCGGCATCACAGATATCGATCCCCTTCAGTTTGGCCTGATTTTCGAGCGGTTCTTGAATCCTGATCGCGTTTCACCACCGGACATCGATGTCGATTTCTGCGAGGCCCGCCGCGGGGAAGTTTTGGAATACGTGCGCCAGAAATACGGCGAGCGTCGGGTGGCGCAAATCATTACGTTCGGAAAGCTCAAGGCGAAAAGCGTGGTGCGCGACGTGGGCCGGGTGCTCGGGTGGAGCTATCGCGATGCGGATCGCATCGCCAAGATGATTCCCAACGAGCTGAACATCACGCTCGATGGAGCGGTGGGGAAGAACGCGGAACTAAAAAGAGCGATCGCAAACGAACCGGCTACACGGCAACTGTTTGAGCACGCGAAAGTCCTTGAAGGTTTGTCGCGTAACGCTGGCGTCCACGCGGCAGGCGTAGTAATCGCGGATCGGGATCTATCCGATTACATCCCGCTTTGCCACGACGTGAAAGGCAACGACGTGATCAGCCAGTACGCCATGGGACCGCTCAACGATCTCGGCCTGCTGAAGATGGATTTCCTTGGGTTAAAAACGCTGACCGTTATCGAGGATACGTTGACGCTCATTCGAAAACGCGAGCCCGGTTTCTCCTTGAAAGATATTCCGTTGGATGATGCCGCGGCTTTTGCGCTCTATAACCGCGGCGAAACCATCGGCTTGTTCCAGATGGAATCCGGCGGCATGACCAGTCTGTCGAAGCAGTTCGACGTCAAAAAGCTCGACGACATCATCGCGTTGATCGCGCTGTACCGGCCGGGCCCGATGGAGCTGATCCCGGAATACGTCAAAGCGAAAAAGGGAATTACGCCGATCAAATATTTGCATCCGCTGCTCGAGGACATCTGCTCGGACACTTATGGCGTGATGATTTACCAGGAACAGGTGATGGCCGCTGCCAGCAAACTTGCAGGGTACTCGCTTGCGCAGGCAGATCTTCTCCGGCGTGCCATGGGCAAAAAAGACAAGGAGAAGATGGCGAAAGAGCGCAAGAACTTCATCGAAGGTTGTGCGCGCACGAACAAAATTCCCGAGAAGAAGGCGAACGCGATTTTCGATCTGCTGGAAAAATTCGCCGGCTACGGATTCAACAAGAGTCACAGCGCGGCCTATGGCGTGATCAGTTACCAGACTGCGTACCTCAAGGCGCGTTACCCGGTGGAATTCATGGCCGGTTTGCTGAGCAACGAGATCAATAACACCGAAAAAATATCCGTTTTCGTAGCCGAATGTAAGCGCATGGGAATTTCCATTCTGCCGCCGGACGTTAACAAGAGCGGTTTGAAGTTCACACCGGAGACCAGCGCTCTCCCGGTTGCATCCTCCCAGGGCGCAGGCGACGACGCTCACGCGCAAATGGCTATTCGTTACGGCCTCGCAGCGATCAAGAATGTCGGCGAAGCCGCGATGGCCATGGCTATTCGGGAGCGGGACAATGGCGGCGAGTTCAGTTCTCTCGAGGATTTTTGTACCCGGCTGGATTCGCGCGTAGCCAATCGCAAAATGTTGGAAAGCCTGATCAAGGCAGGCGCGTTCGATTTCACGGGACGAGATCGGGCAGAGCTCGTTGCGTGCATCGACGAATCGCTGAATGCGTCGGCGATTGCACAGCGCGATCGTGCAGCCGGCCAGGTTTCGCTCTTCGATGAGCAAACGCAGGCCGCCACAACGGCGAGGCGGCAACCGATCCGGGCGTGGAACGAGCACGAGAAACTTTCATACGAAAAAGAACTCCTCGGTTTCTATGTGAGCGGTCATCCACTCGACGCATATGCAGCCGTTTTTGCAGCGAAAAATTATCGCCCGATTGCCTCGTTAGGCGAATTGGACGATCGGGCCCAGTTCAGGATTGGTGGAGCAATCGTTGAGGTGGAGAAAAAATTTACGAAAAAAGAGGGCAAGCCGTTTGCGGTCATGCGACTCGAAGACCTCATGGACACGCTGGAAGTTGTCGTTTGGAACGAGGTTTATCTGAAGGTTGCTGAGATCCTCGTGCCTGGGCGCGTAGTTGAATTGAAAGCGACATTGGATAAACGGGACGAAATGCTTCGCGCCACGGCTGTTGATGTTAAGCCACTGGCGGCAACAAAGGCGAACGGCGCAACCGAAAGATTGGAAAAAGAGGCGCCTGCGATTCGCCTCCAATTTTCTTCAGCAACGACTGCCGACGAACTGCGCCAGGTCCGCAGTATTCTCGTCAGATCGCCCGGGCGTCATCCGGTGCAGCTATTATTTGATCGTGGCAACGGCAATCCGTTGCGGCTGGATGCAGGCGCGGAGTTTCGTGTGGATCTCACTCCTGAGCTCGCAGCGAAGCTTTCCCCGTGGCTTGTTACCGAGCCATACCAGTTCAATAGGTAGGGCGCGCAGTCCCGTGCCGCCGCCTTGCCCGGTCAATGCTCCTTCTCTTTTTTAGGAACAGGCGTGTTAACGGCAACTTCAGCGCGTGGGACGGCGCCGAGCGACAAGACTTTTTGTTCGGGCCCGCTTCCAAAGCAAAGAGCAAATGTGCGCTCGGCAGTATCCGGCTCCGACACGACGGAAAACTGGCTACCGAGCTCTTCTTTCAAGCTGACGCTCCAACCCGATTGAAGGAAGGGACCACGAAACTGCAGTTCCGTCGTGGCAGGGGCAAGAGGCATTGCCGCCGGCGCGATCTCAATTTTGTTCACGCAATCAACGGGACGCGACATTAGATCGAAAATGGGTGTCGCTCCCGCGAGCTTAACGACTATGCGTTTCGTATTTTCGAAATCGATCTCTCCGTGAAGCGCGAGGTCCACCTCTTTGGTGGCGAAGTTCAGAAACTCGAGGGTAGCGCGATTGCCATCGAAAATGGCAAGACCGCTCGCACCGATGATATCGGAAATAAGGCTGCTGTCGGCCAGCTTTCCATTTACGAGCTGCACTTCACCAACAATGCGAGGATGCTCCAACGTTTCGGATAAAGAGATTTTTCCGCTCAAAATACCGTCTTGCAAAATGTTTGAATGGAAGAACTGCGGGACGCCTGCCACAAAGACTGCCGGGAAATCGATTGAGACGTTAAGAGGCGACATTTGGAAGGCGTTCCAAGTAGTGCCGATGGGCAACTGAAAATTGGCGGTGAAACTAACCGGGTTCGATTTGGGCAACTGAATCGCGCCCCGCGTATCCCACTGGCTTGAGTCGACGGTTGCTTGAAGTTCTACCGGAATCGGCTTTGCGTTTTGTTTCGATGAAGCGGTAAGGGCCGGAACATAATCGCGCAGATCCTCTGCCCACGCTTCAAGGTTTCCTGAATATTTGTGCTCCGGTGAGAGATCGATTTTGCCGTCACCCGAAACGGAATCTTTCTTCCTCGCCAATTCGAAGCGTTCGATGTCCAGCTCGCTGGGTTTCAAACTTACTTTTGCACTAAAGCTGTCGATATCGTGTTTGAAAAACGTCAACGACCTGCCTTCAATTGAGAGGTTGCCTCCGAAGTTCCGAGCGTGAGTGTCCATGGACCCTTCAATGCTGATTTTGCCTGCGAAATCAGCCGGGTTTGCTCCGAAGAGAGCAAGGAATTCGCCGAGCTGGTTAATCGATGCCGAAATGTTTCCTCGAAAATCGGGCCTGAGCCATTCAGACGAAGTCGCGGGAAGCGCAGCTTCGCCGCTTAGAGTGAACTGATTGCCCTTTTGCCTGATGTGAAGTTGCTGAAGCTCGATTTTCCGGTTGTAAAGTGCGGCGCCGAGCATGAGCGCTTCCGCCGTGCGTTCGCGCCAGGTGAGCCCGGTTAATTCGCCCCATAGCGATGCAGTTGCTCGGTCCGGCTCGGCCAGGTTGCCGCGAAATGTGAAGTTGCTGGAATGAAGCAGGCCATTGACGCGATCGGCAAAACCCAGTGCATCTGAAATTTGCGCCAGCGACAGGTCGGCTGCGCCCCCTGCAATGTTCCAATTGGAATGTGGGGAGTGCCATTCGTGCGAGATATTTGTTCTGAGTTTGCCGCCGAAGGCATCGACGTCGAACTGCAATCCGATTCGCCGGTTTCCCAAGCGCGCAAGGTCTAGCGTCGCCGCCTGCAAATCCAGGCCGTGTATCAAAGTCAGTCCTGCGAGCGTCAGACGATTGGCTTCCCAGTGAGTCGCCCCGCGCAGCTGCGAAAAACTTTGGCGAATCCATGGTGATGTAATCATCAGCTCGGCAGCGGTGAATCGGCCGGGTTCCGTCTCGCTCGCAGAAAGCGACGCGTTTCGCAGCAGAATCAAACTCGGCCCGTCTTCGACTCGCGTCTCCAGCCTGGTGATATTTAAGGTTTCCGGCAGCAACCGGTGCAGGGTCACCCAGCCGCGTTCACTTAGCGTTCGCATCTTGGGGTCCTTTCGACGCAGTTCGGCGCGGAATTCTCGAACTGAGATGTTTCGAATGTCGCGGCCGCTCAGGTGCAGAAAGATGTGCTTCAAATTCAACGCCACTCGCGCATCAACGAGAGTGACATCAACGTGTACGGCATCGTCACGTGCACTTTTTAAATGAATCTGATGAATCACTATCGGACGCAGAAAAGGCGCGTCTACTCCGTCGATCGTCGCGACAAAGCCTTCCTGACGGGCGACCCACCAGACCCACAGGCGAACACCGTTGGACATCATCATTGGCGCGAGAAAAACGGCGGCGACCGCTATCACGAGGACCAACAGAACGATCAGGAAGATTCGATTTTTAAACGGCATCGCAATGAGACGAAGAATTGGTTGGTCAGAAAAATCGATAGTCGGTAATCAGGCGGGCATGTGTCACTTAGATTCTGATCACAATTGAGCGATCGTTATTCACTTTTTTTCTCGTCTTTGAAGATCAAACGCAGCGGCTGTGATGTCTGTATGCGTTGTTCGAGTTGTTGGTGCAAAGTTTTCTCCGCTTCGGCTGGCAGACCGGTTTCTGCTGCTTTTTTACGAGCCAAATCAGGCAGCCTCGACAACTCCCTTTGAACATCCTGGCCGGAAATGCGATTCCAGAGTCCATTCTCAAACGCGAGTACGTCCACCTGTTGCTGCTCGATGCCCAAAATCTGAGCGTGGGGTAACTGAACAGTGATTCGATCCGGGTGAACATCGATCGAAAGACCTTTGCGGAGATCAAAGCCGGCTTTGGCAAGGAATGTGCCGTGCAGTTTCACCCGCTTGGAGCTGCCTGCCCAAGTGTGGAGTAATTCGTGTTCGACTTCGATGCGGCGTGACAGGACCACAAGTTCGCTGAGAGGTGTTGTCTGTTCCATGTAAACGCGATCGTTAATCGTGATTCGCGGCTGCAGATGCCCGATGTCGATGAAAGCCGCGCGGATATTTTTGCCGAGCCGCTCCAGCTCAGCATTGGTTTGCCCAGCTGTCCGCGCCGGCCAACTCTCCAGCCGCAAGAAGATGACCACGATCGTCGCGGCGACGATGAGTGCCACAAGGGTCAATGCAATTGGCCATGCTATGCGGTGAGATTTCCCGAAGTTCAACATTGGAGGTTGGACGTTGGACGTTCGGCGTTTCTTTTCACGCCGCAATGGAGCAAGAGTATGAGCAACAAGAAAGACACTGATCTTTCTGGCCCAAAAAATTACCGCCCCCCACGCCCGATAGGCGTGAAGGGCGGCTGTTCCCCCCAGAACAATCGTAGAAAACTTTCAAGCCTCTAAGCGAGGTTTCCGCCGCTGGCAACAAAATTTTAAACAAAATTTCCAAAAATCTTTCTGCATTCCTTAGGTCGAATGCTCCACACACAATGATATTACTATAAAATTTTGTTGCTCTATTCCGATGCATGTCCGGAACGGATGCACACCGATCGCGCCTGCGGCCGTACCTTCAACGTCGACACAACCACGAGTGATTCATCATGAAGCGCGATCGAGTGGTTGCGTGAGCGCGCGTCGCGGTCTCTAGTCCTGCATGCGTGATTTGGGTGATGAAGGGGTATCGCGCAATTTTGCCGGGTCGTTGCTGGTGGCGCATCCGAACATGCTCGACCCGAATTTCCGGCGCACCGTGCTCTTCGTTTCCGAGCATGAGCCTAACGAGGGCGCATTGGGCGTGATAATTAATCGCCCGCTTGACCGGCCGGTCACCGAACTGGTTTCAGGTGCGCCGCCAGCGGGCCTCGCCGATGTGCCAGTGTTTTTGGGTGGTCCGGTTGGAAAAAGCCAGCTGATGTTTGCGGCGTTTGAATGGCAAAAGGGTGTAGGCCTGAAATTGAATCACAACCTCGCGTTGGATGAAGAGGGCGATACACACAACAGTGAAGATTTGCTTACGGTCTGCGCTTTTGTCGGATATGCAGGCTGGGGGGTTGGCCAACTCGAAACTGAGGTAAAGCAAAAAGCGTGGGTTGTGCAAAAAGCGAGTCCATCGCTGCTTAAGCTTGATCGCCTGCCAAATCTATGGTTCGAGATTATGCGAACGCTGGGTCCGTGGTATAAAATGCTCGCTGCCGCTCCGGATGATCCCTCGCTCAACTGAGTCACAGTGACGGGTCACGAGTGTTGGAAGCTTTTTTATCTTGTCACTTGTCACTCATCACTTTTCACTTCCGCAAATGATCATCGGCGTTCCCAAGGAGATTAAAGAACAAGAGCAGCGTGTCGGATTGCTCCCGTCAGGTACAAACGAGCTGACCAAGCGTGGTCACTCCGTCCTGGTGGAAAGGGACGCAGGACTCGGTTCCGGCTACTCCGATCAGGATTACGTGAAAGGCGGCGCAGAAATTGTGGAGCAGGCGAAAGACGTTTTCGCGCGCGCTGACATGATTGTGAAAGTCAAGGAGCCTCTCAAAGCAGAGTTCCCGTTACTGCGGAGGGGCCAGATTCTTTTCACTTATTTGCATCTGGCGGCAAGCAAACCGCTTACTGAGGCTTTACTGAAATCAGGCGTAACCGGCGTAGCGTACGAGACGATCCAGGTGGACCATCGGCTGCCGCTGCTCGAACCGATGAGTGAAATCGCCGGCCGCATGTCGGTGGTAATGGGCGCGAATTTTCTCGCCAAATACAACGGCGGCAGCGGAGTTTTGCTCGGCGGCGTTCCGGGGGTTTTGCCCGGGCGCGTGGTCATCGTCGGCGGGGGAACTTCCGGCGTGAACGCCTTGCGCATGGCCAAAGGTTTGGGAGCCGATGTCACCATTCTCGACATCGATGTGGAACGACTGCGTTTTCTCGATATCGCAATCGAAAGCCTGCATACGCTGTTCTCAAATGAAGCGAACCTGGACGAATTGATGCCGGATTGCGATTTGCTTATCGGCGCGGTCCTTTTGCCGGGAGCCAAAGCGCCAAAGCTGATCACGCGCGCCATGCTGCAAAAAATGAAACGAGGTAGCGTGTTCGTCGATATTTCCATCGACCAGGGTGGTTGCGCGGAGACTTCACGACCAACGACGCACCGCGATCCCGTTTACGTGGAGGAAGGGGTGACGCATTACTGTGTCGCGAACATGCCTGCCGCGTACGCCCGGACTGCTACGCAAGCGCTTACGAACGTGACTTATCGTTACGTGCAACTGCTAGCCGATCATGGCCTTGAAGGCGCGTGCAAAAAGCAGCCCGCGTTGATCGGCGGCATCAATACCCGCGACGGCCGGCTTACTTGCCAGGCCGTAGCCGAGGCGCACGGCTTGAAATGGGAGCCACCCTTTTAGGCTCGCGGCCAAGCATTTGTGGTTCCAGCAATATTCTTCTCGGTCCAAAAATCTGTCTTGCTGCGATTTGTCTATTAAAGCAATATGCCTCTCCAACTATGAAGAAATACATTTGTATCCTGGCAGGTGCCGCGCTCCTCGCGGCATGCGAACAGAAAACCGAAACGGTCGCTCCTGCGACAACTCCGGCTCCCACGACTGCCCCCGCCGCGACTGACGTAACCACCCCTACCGCAACCGAAGCTCCAGCCACCACCACGGAAACGCCTGCCGGCGCGGAGGAGACCCCTGCTGAAACGCCCGCGCAGTAAATCGCCCGGATTTTCCGATTTGAGAAGTCTTCCACCGGTTTTCGGTGGAAGATTTCTTTTGTACCCGGGCGCGGCGTGAGTCGAGCGCATGTATCCAGCGTGCCGGGGGACAGAATTCCTGCAAATGACAAACGTGAGTTCATTCTCATTCCCGAGAACGCGTCGCCTGACGCATCGTCCGGAATACGAGCGTGTCAAACGAGATGGAATCACGCAACGCGGCAAATTTCTAATGTTGAGTGTGATGCCGTCGGAGGATTCCAGTCCGTGGCGTGCAGGCTTCGTGACTTCAGGTCGCGTCGGCGGCGCGGTTGTGCGCAATCGGGTTCGCCGTCGTTTGAGGGAAATCGTTCGCCGTCATCAGCACGACCTGCGACACGGGTTCTGGTTTGTGATCGTCGCCAGACAGGGCGCCGCGACGGTAACCTATGGCGCCTTGGAAGATGAATGGTTGCACCTCGCTAGGCGCGCTTCTATTCTGCTCTAATGCTCGGACTGGTTCGTTTTCTTATTCGTCTCTATCAGTGCACGCTTTCGCCGTTGCTTCGCCTGCTTTGTGGTCCTGATTGCGGCTGCCGATTCACTCCGTCCTGTTCGAGATATTTTCTGGAGGCGGTAGAGACGCATGGCGTTCGGCATGGCAGTTGGCTGGGGTTGAAACGACTCGCTCGCTGCCAACCATGGGGTGGATGTGGATACGACCCGGTGCCGGCGCGCTGGGCGGACGGCTCTCGGAATGAAGTCCGTCGCTGCGTCTGATCGTGCAAAACCGAATTTATGGATCGAACCGCGTGGATTGTTGTCGCTCTTTGCGTAGTCGGGCTGGTCGTATGGGAAATATATCTGGCAAAACAGATGGCGCCGAGACCGGCTCCCCTCACGGCGACTCCTGGCCAAACTGCACCAACCACGACGCCATCCATCCTCACGCCTTCGCCCTCTCCGGTTGCTTCGCCTGAAACTGCGCCACAGGCCACTGAGTCAGGTCCGAGCTTCGCGGAAAAGATCGAAGCGTTGCGCAATTCGGACGTCGAGTTGCGTTTTACCAACCGCGGCGGCGGCATCGCTGAGGCGGTGATGTTCAATCACATCGCCGAAGGCGATCAACGCGTGACTCTGAATTCTCCGAAGCATACGCCCATCGGCGCGATCGTTGACGACCCGGCTAAGCCGGCGCTGCCGGAGTTTACGTTAACGCGTGAATCCGACAGCAGCATGCGCTGTGAGCGCACCGCCCCTGATGGCATCACAGTTCGAAAGAAATTTTCGTTGCTGCAGTCGGCGCAGAAAAAAGACGATTTCCTGATCGAACTGAATCTTATCGTGCAGAATACGGGCAGCCAGCCGCATTCCAATACCGGCTATTTCGTCGCGCTGGGTTCCGCTGCGCCGATTCATCCGAAAGATTATCCGTACTACACGCGACTGGTTTGGTCAATCAACGGCAAAGCCAGGGATAAAAACGTCAGTTCATTTCAAGGTAGCGGCGGTTTTCTCGGAATCGGGGCACACGCCGCGCAGCCTGTTTTCCAGGAGAATTTTGCCGGAGCAGAATGGACCGCTGTCACGGACCAATTTTTCGCCACGATCATCGCGCCGCTGAGCGCCAAGGCTACCGGCATTTGGGGCCGTTCGTTCGATGTTTCAACGGCGCAAAACATGGTCGGCATCGAAGGCGCGATGCGCATGCCCGGATTTCAGGTGCAGCCTGGGCAAACTTATACTGCGCGCTTTCAAATTTGGGCGGGACCGAAAATTTATCATCGGCTGGCTCAACTCGAGCAGAACCAGGCGGAGATCATGAATTTCGGCATGTTCAAGATCGTCAGCCAATTTCTGCTGAATTTTCTCAACACCATTCACGGGTTCGTGAAGGACTATGGCGTTGCCATTCTGGTGTTGACTCTGGTCGTACGGCTCGTGCTCTGGCCGCTGCAAAGCAAAGCGAATCAGACGATGCGCAAGACAGCTTTGCTCGGGCCGAAGATGCAGGAGCTTCGCGAGAAATTTAAAGACGATCCTACCCGGATGAATCAGGAGGTGATGAAGCTTTACAAGCAGTACGGCATTAATCCCGTCGGCGGCTGTTTGCCGATGGCCATCCAGATTCCGATTTTCTTTGGCCTGTACCAAATGCTCGCGCAGGCTGTGGAATTACGAAACGCGAGGTTTCTCTGGGTGCACGATTTGTCTCAGCCCGACACCGTGGCGCATCTGCCTGTGCTCGGCTGGCCGATCAATATTATCCCGTTGCTCATGGCAGCGACGCAGATTTGGCTCATGGCGATGACCCCGAAGACTGGCGATCCGACGCAGCGTCGCATCATGATGTTTACGCCGCTGATCTTCCTATTTTTCTGCTACAATTTCGCGGCGGCTCTGGCATTATATTACACCGCGCAAAATCTTTTCAGCATCCTGCAATTTTATCAGAACAAACGGCAACCGATGCCGACGCTCGAGAAAGTTGCTCCTGCTGGAAAACGAAAACGATGATGACGCCAAAGGATCTCCTCGACACGATGCTCGGCTACCTCGGTTTCGTGGTGGACATCGAGGAGACCACCAACGAAGGCGGCAACCCGACGCTGCAGATTTACACGGAAGAAAGCAGGCGGCTCATTGGACGCGACGGCGAGACCCTGGAAGCCATCCAATTCCTGCTCAATCGTTTGCTGCAAGCCAAAGACAAGGACGCCGAAAAAGTTATTGTCGATTGCGAACATTATCGTTCCATGCGCGAAGATCGGATCGTGCAGCGCGTGCGCGAATTAGCCGAGCGAGTACGGATCACCGGCCGCTCGCTTCAGCTCGAGCCGATGAATTCGTACGAACGCCGCCTCGTCCACAACGCGTTCAAGGACGATCCGGAAGTCGCCACCTGGAGCCCGTCCGATTCCGCGCGCATCAAACAGATCACTCTGATAAAGCGCCCGAAAAAACCAGCTCCACAGGGAACGACGGCTCCCTAGTGTTTCGGCAGCGCCTGCTTCCAGCGGGCAGTGTTCGGCATCCTGTCAAACACGATTTCGATCGCGCGGATGCGTTCGACAGGGATGCCGAACGCGGCACGCTGGAAGCGTGGACTCCCCGGGCGCCGCGCAGTCGGCAGTCATAGACCGCCGCTACAGTTTTGCTTTCGACCGGGCTGCGTCACTAGCGGTTCCGGCGTGCACTTCGGGTCGCCAACGGAATTTCGCCAGCAGCGGATTATTTTTTTGTTCCACTGCGTCGGCAATAATTTCACCCAGCACCGGAGCAAATTTGAATCCATGTCCGCTGTCACCCGCGGCAACGATTAATCTTTTGCGCTCGGGATCCGGCGCGATCCAGAAATGCCCATCGTGCGTGTCGCAGTACATGCACACACGCGTGTAGACGATCGGCGCATGAGCAAGTGAGGGAAAGGTCGAACCCAGAAATTCACGCAAACGCTTTTCGTCATCGGCAGTCACCACGCGATCGGCAGAGTCGGGCGACATCTCCCGTCCAGGACCGTGATTTGCAATCTTCACCACGCCCTCGCGATTCATCGGGAATCCGTAGTAGCCGGTGGTCGTAATATCCGCGCCGAAAACCGGGAAACGCTCCGGCTCAAACAGCCCAGGCGTCGAAGGCCGTAAATGAAATACTGGCTGCCCGGTCGCGCGGAAGAATTTCTTGGTAAACGGCAGCAGGTAGGGCGTCCATGCGCCGACGGTCATCACAACGAAATCGGCATCGATTCGCGTCATGCCGGGCGAAGTCGAGGGATCCCGCGGCGTTGACTCATGGTTTTGCCTCGGGGTTCCTCGACTTCCCCCGCGACTGCGGGCTTCGCTCGGAATGACACCGCCGTGTTGCTGCTCCTCGAGCACAATGCCCTTCACCCGATCATCGGCTTCATCTAAACAGACGAAGCGACTTCCGCTTCGCAGTTCAACGCCTGCAGCTTTGGCGCGCTCAACCAACATCGCCACGGCGCGACCGCTCTCCGCGTACCCGGCTTCGATCTCAAGAACGCCATCTCGATAAAGTTCCGGATTCCATGCCGGAAAACGTTCCCACAATGGCGGCGTGTTCATGCGCGTCATATTCACCCCGCGCTTTTCGAGGAGTTTCAAACTTTCATATTCAAAATCGCCCGGTTCCATTTCCCGGCGCCTAACGAACATCACGCCAACTTCGTGGTACAGGTTTGTGCCGAATTCCTCATTCCATTGCCGCCAGAGTTTGATCGAGCGTTCAGCAAGCGCGGTGTAATCCTCATCAGCGCCATACGCGGCGCGCACCGCTTTGCTGATGTCGGTGGACGCCGCCAACGGATGCGGCAGCGGACCCGGATCGACGAGCGTGACCTCATGGCCGCGTCTTTTCAGTTCGATCGCCGATGTAACGCCGTAAACCCCGGCACCAACAACGATGACTTTCGACATGTTAGAATCCTGTCATTCTGAGCGAAGCGAAGCTGCAACGCAGCCCGAAATGTTTCGGAGCGAGGCCAGGCTTTCAATCTCAGCTCATTGCTTCCGTCATTTTCGATTGATTCGCTAGAGATGTTTGAAAGCCTGGCCTCGCCCGAAAACGTTCGGGCTTCGTTGTAACGCTTCGCTCAACATGACAAGGAAGATGCAAGGGTAGGATGCGCAATGCTCGCGTGGATTTATCAACCAGTTCGCTCCAGCGCGCGTTCCCGTTCGAGCAGGGTTGGGTGTGAATAGTAAAACCAGCTGTAGAACGGGTGCGGGGTGAGGTTGCTCAGGTTTTTCTCGGTCAATTTGCGCAATGCTTGAATGAGCGGTCGCGCCTCTCCCATGGTCTCGCGAGCAAAGGCGTCTGCCTCGTACTCAAACCGGCGCGACCAGAGATGAACCAGCGGGGAAACCCAAAAACTGATCGTCCCGGCCAGCAGGGCGAACAGCAGCATCGCCGGCACGATCCCGCCAGCGCGGGACGCCGCAAAACCCGCGTGATACTCGAACCCGAATGCGCGATAAAACCACTCCTGACGCGCCAGCCATGCGACAACCGCGAAACCTATGAACACACCAGCGATTGAAACGCCGATCGATTTCAATACGTGACGTTTTTTGTAATGGCCGATCTCATGCGCCAGAACGGATTCCAGTTCCGGCTCGGCAAGCTGCGCCACCAGCGTGTCGAAAAGCACAATCTTACGAAAACGTCCGAACCCGGTGAAGAAGGCGTTGGAATGATGCGACCGCTTACTGCCGTCCATTACTTCGATGCTACGGGTAGGAAAATCGGTGCGACGCGCCAGTGCAAAGAGACGTTCGCGTAAAACGGAACCTTCCGGCAGCGGCGTGAACTTGTTGAAGAGCGGCATGATCACTGCAGGCGCAATGAGCATTAAAAGCAATTGAAACGCGATAACCAGCGTCGCCGCCCAAATCCACCAGTTTGGGCCAGTCCACTCGATCAGCTTCAATACCAGTGCAAGCAGTGGAAACGCGAGCAACACCGCCAGTAGAAATCCTTTCAGACGATCAAGCACCCACGTCTTCAACGTTGTCGTATTGAAGCCGAATCGATCTTCCAGTTTGAATTGCGCGTACCACGTGAATGGCAAACTGATGATGCTTAATGCAATTCCTGTAGCAAAAAGAAAACTGGCCATTGCCCAAATGGACGTGCCGAAAGCTGTCGTGAATTTTCCGAACGCCCACGGCAAAATACCGCTAAACAAAAGGCCGATGAGAAGCGCCGCATCAAACACGGTGACGACCTCCCCAAACCGGCTCTTGGCGAGAGTGTAATCGACCGATCGCCGATAGGTCGGTTTATCAACCGTTTCGCGAAATGCAGCCGGCACTTCGGCGGTATGCGCTCGTACATGCCGTTGATTGACACGGCTCAGCCACAACTCTGCAGTCGTGCGCGCGAGAATCAGAACCAATGCGATGACGGCGATCAGCGACATCAAATTTATTAATGTAGCGCATGCGTCCCGCTTGCGGCCTCCGGCATCCCAAGCCACAGGGTCGCGGTACCTTTTGCTTCGCTCAACATGACAGAGACTTTATCAGCTGGCGAAGAGCTTTCGATAGTAGCGATACCAATCGCTCTGAAAACGTTCAGCCGGATCGTACTTTTGTTTCAAATTCAAAAATTCTTTGAATTGCGGATAACATGCCAAAACCTGCTCGGGTTTCGCGAACTTGTGATACGTCAGGTAATAACTTCCGCCGCGAGAGATCGCCAAATCGATTAAGCCGCGGAACGAGCGAGCAGACGCTTCAATTCCGCCTGGCGTATGGACCGTTAACAAATTGAAGATGATGCAGGCGTAGGGTTCTCTGGCCCATGCAAGAAAGCTCTCGTTATCTTTTTCGATCAATCGAACGGTGCCGTAAATGACGGTTGTGCAATTCGAACGCAACAAATCCGCTGCCTGCGCTAGAAAACCGGGAAGGTCCGGGCGCGGAACATAGATCTCGGTGATGATCAGACTCGATTCGTCACCACCGATTTGGTTGCGGATCTTCTGCGCATAATTCGGAAGATATGCGCTTAGCTGGTTCGTGTCGGACCAGTAAGTCTGTCCATTTGTCGAGAGATAATAGTCGCTGTACCGGTTGAAAGCTTTTTCGCGATCGGTGTAGGCGAGTCGTAGCAACTCCAGCCAGTCGTCATCGCGCAATTCTTTTTTGGCCACAACTGGTTCGTCGAGGCTGATCGGTTCGTAGCAGGAAAACACCCCGCGCTGAAGAAAGTCTGGCGATTTTTCATCGACCGAAAATTGAAAATCGCCGTAAAGAAAATCTTGCGCAATCCGTTCGTCGAACCGCTTGGGCAAATCGCTTGCGCGAACAATCTCGACTACGCGCCTTAATTTTTGCCGCAGTACGAGCTGAAGCGTTACGGTCCCAATCAATCCGAAAAGGCCGTAGCCACCGATCGCTGATCGAAACAACTCACTATTTTCATTGCGCGAGCAGCGAATCGATTTTCCATCGGCGGTGATCATACTGAACGATTCGATGTTGGAGATAAGCGGCTTCATCGTTAGGCCACGCCCGTGCACGTTGGACGACAGACTTCCGCCCAGTGTGAATGTGTCGGCCCCGGTTTGTTTCTGTGCAATTCCCCATTGCTTGGTCTCGTCTGCCTGGGCATCGAGATATGCGCGAATCAATTTCGGCCACTGGATCCCTGCTTCTGCTTCGAGCAAGCCGCGTTCGCGATCGAATGAAATCACACGATCCAGGCCGCGGGTGTCGAGGCAGATACTGTCCGTGGCGAATTGCTGCCCGCCCATCGAGTGCCGGCATCCCGAAACCGAAATCGGCAAGGCGTTTCGGGAAGCAGACCGAACAATCTCGGCAAGTTCATCTCTGGTGTGCGGTCTTAGAAGTTCGCGAACGCGAGTGCGATTGAGTTGCGAATGGACGTCGTTGACCCAAATCTCTCTTTCGCGTTCTGAAAACGCGTGCGGCGCCAGCGCAAAAAGCGCAGCCGTCCGTATGAATTTACGCCGGGTCAGCATGGCCGAAGCTTAACGACCCCGCTTAGATCGCGGCCAGACAAATTACCTCGCCTTTTGCAATGATCTGGTCACTGAGATCCGCTGCCATGTCTCGCAAATGTTTGTCGTCGAAAAATCGAATCAGGCGCCACGGCTGTATAAATTCAGAAAGTTCGCTTCGCGTACTTCCCCACAGAAACGGCTCACCTCGAGTGCGCAACCACCAATCAACAAGCCTGGTTTGCGAATCGAATCGGATGCGGCCGTGGTGCTGCTTTTCCATGAACGTAAACGCAAACTGGCTTCCGGCAGCACTCAGGCTGCTCAACGTTTTCATCAAGGAGGAGACGATGTCTGCCGGGAAATACATCAGTAAACCTTCGGCGATCCAGAATGTGCGTTTGGTTGGATCGAACCCACTGCTGATCAACGCGTCTCTATCGAGACCCATTGTACTCAAATCAATTGCCACGAAATGCAGTCGTTCAACTCCAGTTTCGGAACAGGCGCGCACTTTGTGACGTTGTGTAGCTGGATGATCGATCTCCCAGGATTGCGTGTCTGGAAATTCCCGCTGCAATTCGGAACTTAGCGGATCGAAGCCTGCGCCGAGTACGACGACTTGCGTAACCCCGTTATTAAGTGCTGACCGCAACAACTCGCAGATACATTTCTTCCGCAAGGCGTAGTGCACCAGGATGCCGGGGATCGTGATACGCTCAATGAGCCTGGCAATCCGCCGGAACCAACTCTGTCGAAGCATTCTCGCGAACAAGCGTGTTTGTGATGAATGGTTTTCCAGAACTCGCTCGCATAAATCTGACGAAGTCTTGGACACAAGACGCGAGTATTCAGTGTCATGATGCAGCAAGACGAGGCTCGCAGCTATGAGCAGTGCTGTGCGACTAGCTTGTTCTTGTTCCACCTGCTATGCGACATCCATTACACCGATGTCGCGCAATTCAAACCAGCTGCGAAGAATCCGGGATGACATTTCATCCCCTAACGAGCGATATGCCACGGCGGAATCTCTTGTCTACATCAAACATCACACATCGAACATCAAACATATCGCTCGTTGGCTTGATCGATCGGTTAGATGAAGCTGGTTGAACTACGGGCGAGGCAGCGGCGTCGGACGGGGTCTTGCTGTAGGAGTGGGTCGTGTTACTGGCTGCACTTCAAATGAGCCAATATCGATGCGACCATGGAACACGCGAACAAACGGTGCGCCGCGTTGATCGTTGACTGGCGGCGGTGTGAAGTTTGGATCGCCTGCGTTAATGGCGGGGCTACCCGGCAACAGAGCGTGAGTCAATGTTGGTCCGCCGTTATCCTGGAGTGGGCCGAGCAAGGGATCGGTGTTGATCTGGTCGCCAGGGCCGGTCAGGAAACCGCCGCCATTGTCACTACTAAGATTGTAACCGAGCGAAGTAAACGTACCGCCACCTAGGGCAAAAATGCTACCGCTTTTCAGGATGGTATTGCCAAGCTGGACCGAGACAGTGGCGCAGATATTGGAGCCGTTAACCGACACGTTGTCACTGAACGTACTATTGGTGATGGTGCCACCGCCTGAGAACCCGCCCCCACGGCTATGCCCCACAAGGGTCCTGTTGCCACTGATCGTGCTGTTGGAAATGGTGCCACCGCCAAAAATGCCACCACCTTCAAACGTGGCACTGTTACCGCTTATTGTGCAGTTCATAATTGTAACTACCCCGCCATAGATCCCCCCGCCGCTGCTTCCCATGTTGCCTCGAATCGTACTATTGATTGCCGTCAGCGATCCAGCGTTATAAACGCCACCGCCCGAACCGCTGCCAGCCACAGTGTTTTCGCTAATGGTCGTGTTCTGGATCGTCAATGTCCCGCCGTCGTTGGAGATGCCGCCGCCAAAGGGCGGGAGGAACCCCACAATCAATGCCTGGTTGTTGTTCACGGTGGAA